>NZ_JAELTJ010000036.1 GCF_016428805.1 Achromobacter sp. ASV32 | reverse complement strand
AGGCGTTCTTCGACTACGCGCACCGGGAATACACCAGTTGGGGCGCCGTCATCCGGCAGAAGAATATTTCGGTGGATTGATGGCGCGGCGGGCAGGCCGGGGCCGCGTGGCGGCCCGGCCCTGACCCGGCCGTTATCCTGCCGCGGCCGCGCGGTTCTGCCGCCGGGCGGTGGCGGCGCAGCCGGCGGACGCGATGATGATGCCGCAGATCGCCAGCCATTGGGTGCTGGACAGGTGCTCGTTCAGCACGAGCACGCCGGCCAGGGCGCCCATCGCGGGTTCCATGCTGAGGAGCACGCCGAAGGTCTTTTGCGGCAGGCGGCGCAGCGCCACCATTTCCAATGAATAGGGCAGCGCGCTGGACAGAATGCCGACGCCGATGCCGGCCAGGATCAGCTTGGGGTCCAGCAGCGCCATGCCGGCGTGGGCCGCGCCCACGGGCAGCGCCACCATGGTCGCCGCCACCAGCCCCAGCGACGTCGCCTGGCCGCCGTGCACATTGCCCGCGATCTTGCCGAAGATGATGTACAGCGCCCAGCACACGGCGGCGCCCAGCGCGAATGCGATGCCGACAGGGTCCAGGTCGTGCATCGATTGGCCGGTGGGAATCAGCAGCACCAGTCCGGCCAGCGCACAGGCGATCCAGACGAAGTCGATCGCGCGCCGCGACAGCACCACCGCCAGCGTCAGCGGTCCGGTGAATTCGATGGCGATGGCCACGCCCAGCGGCAGGGTGCGCAGCGCCATGTAGAACAGCAGGTTCATGCAGGCCAGCGTCACGCCGTACAGCGCGATCTTGGCGGCGTTGACGCGGGTCAGCGGAAAGCGCCAGGGGCGCCAGAAGGCCACCAGGATGATCGCGCCGATGACGATGCGATAGGCCGTGGTGCCCTGTGCGCCCACTTCGGGAAACAGCGACTTGGCAAACGACGTGCCCACGCACAGCGAGGCCATGGCGGCGATCAGCGACAGGGTCGGCATCAGGGGGGAGGCGGGCGCATCGCGTCCGGTGTTGATCGTGGCGGCAGTCATGGTGCTACATCAGCAAAGGTCAGGGGTTCAGGGTCAAGGCAGTGGAGTAGAGCACGTACAGCGCCAGGGCAAGCATGATCGCGCCGAGCAGCCCTTGCTGCATGCGCAGGAACCAGGGGTTGCGCCCGACCCAGCCGCGGATGCGGGACGCGCCGTAGGCGAAGCAGCTGCCGTAGGGCAGGCTCAGCGCCTTCATGGTGACGCCCAGCACCAGCATCTGGATCCAGACCGGGCCGTTGTCGGGCGTGGTGAACTGGGGCAGGAAGGCGATCATGAACAGCAGCACCTTCGGGTTCAGCAGATTGGTCATGAAGCCCTGCCAGAATGCGTCGCGGGCATCGCCGGGGCGCGCGGCCAGGGAAACATCGGCGTCGCGGGCGCAGCGCAGCATGGCCTTGATGCCCAGATACCCCAGGTACAGCCCGCCGGCCGCCTTGATGGCCAGGAACAGCGTCGGAAACGCCTGCAGCACCGACGCCAGCCCCAGCACCACGGCGGGCACCTGGATGAACCCCGCCGCCACGTTGCCCAGCACGCTATGGAACGCCGGGCGGAATCCCTGCGTCATGCCTCGCGACAGCGTCAGCGCCATGTCCGGTCCGGGAGTGAGTTTGAGGGCCGCGTCGGCGGCCAGGAAAAGCAGGAAAAGCTGGAGTGACGGCATGGGAGTCGGGCTGCGCCTGACCGCGAGGGCGGCCAGAGGGTTCCCAGTGTAAGCAAGCCGGCTGATTATTTCCTGCACCGGGCGGGTCCGAAATGAAGTTTCCCGTCGAAATCGTGGCGGATTGCGCGGCGCGCCCGATTAGAATCCCTGGACAGGCCCGCGCCGCCTGGACCGCCGCAGTCCGAGACCTCCATGGAACTAGACGATTTCGACCTTCAGATCCTGCAGAGCCTGCAGCAAGACAACCAACGTACCAGCCAGGAAGTGGCCGAGCGCGTGAATCTGTCGCCCGTGTCGTGCCTGCGCCGCATGAAGCGGCTGCGTGAATCCGGGGTGGTCCTGAACGACGTGTCGGTCGTGGACCCGGCGGCGGTGGGCCGCGGCATCATGATGATGGTGCTGGTGTCGCTGGAAAGCGAGCGCGCCGACAAGCTGGACCACTTCAAGCGGGCCATGCAGAACGCGCCCGAGATCATGCAATGCCTGGCGGTGACGGGCGAGGTCGATTTCGTGGTCACCCTCACCGTGCGCGACATGGCGGAATACGACGTCTTCGCGCAGCGTCACTTCTGGGGCGACCCCAACGTGAAGCGATTTTCCACGCTCGTGGTGATGAACCGCGTGAAGTACGGTTTGACCGTGCCGATGGGGCTGGCGGACGAATGATGTGGCGCCGGGGCGTCCGCGGCGTCTGCCTTGACGGCCCATGCGCCTTGCAGAGCTACGCGCCGTCGCTGGCGTTCAGCTCGCGCGCGAGCGCGTCCATGGCGGGCGTGCGGGGCGCGCCTTTGCGAAACACCAGTTCATAGGGTTCGCTGCGCGAACGCAGGGCCAGCGGCAGGATGCCGACCATGCCATGGCTGGCGCAATAGTTCGCTACGTCCACCGACACCAGCGCCACGAATGTCGCGTTGCGGTGCAAAAGCGAAAGCGTGGCCAGCACCGACGTGGTTTCGACCAGGTGTAGCGGAAACGCCAGGCCCGCTTCATGGAACTCGCGTTCGAGCAGGCGCCGCATGGGCATGTTGGCCCGATAGACCACCCAGCGGCTGTCCGCCAGATCGGCCAACGACAGCGGCGCGGCGCCCAGCAACGGGTGCGCCACGTTGGCGATCACCGCCAACGATTCCTCCTTGACGTGCAGCGATTGGTACAGCTGGGGCGTGCCGCTGACGGTGGTGCGGCACAGGGCGGCATCCAGGCGCCCGCTATCGATCATGGCCAACAGCGTTTCGCTGGTGTCTTCGACCACTTCCACCGACATGTCCGGCAGCGCGGCCAGCAGCGCCGATACCGCGTCCATCAGGATGGGCACGGCGCCCATGATGCTGCCCACCAGCAGGCGCCCGCCGACGCCCCGGGCAATGGCGTTCAGCTCAAAGCGCAGGTGTTCCAGGTCGCTCTGGATGAGGCGGGCGCACCGCGCGGCGCTGCGCCCGGCCGCGGTCGGCATCAGCCCGCGGTTGGTGCGCGTGAACAGTTCGGCCCCGAAGGTGGTCTCCAGTTCCTTCAGCGCCTTGCTGGCGCCGGGTTGGGTCAGGCCGACCTTTTCGGCCGCGCCCAGCAGGGAGCCGTGTTCTTCCAGCGCCACCAGCAGGCGTAGCTGCTTGGCATGCAGCCGGGACATGACGGAGTTCAGCGAAGGGACCATTTGACTTGAATAAAAGTTATAGCGCTATCGAATACTGTCAGTATCTCGCGTTATTTCCTCTACGTAAAATTTTCCTCGTTGCCTTGATATGAGGCGCTGTTATGAGTCAGGAGGAGAAGCCATGTCACTGATCGCCTATGTCACGCAGATTCAGTTCGGGCCGGGCGTGTTGTCCACGCTGAAGGAAGAATGCAGCCGGGTGGGCATTCGCCGTCCGCTGGTGGTGACCGACAAGGGCGTGCGCGCCAGCGGTATCGTCGACAAGGTGCTGGCCGCGCTGGGGCAGCCGGACGCACCGGTCTACGACGGGACGCCTTCAAATCCGAACGAGGCCGCGGTACGCGACAGCGTCGCCGCATTCGCGGCGGGCGATTGTGACGGCATCATCGCCGTGGGCGGCGGCTCGCCCATCGACCTGGCCAAGGGCACCGCGGTCTGCGCGCGCCATCCGGGGCCGCTGCGCAGCTTCGCTTTGATCGAAGGCGGCTTGCAGAACATCACCGCGGCCACGGCCCCGGTGATCGCGGTGCCGACCACCGCCGGCACCGGCAGCGAAGTTGGCCGTGGCGCCATCCTGATCCTGGACGACGGGCGCAAAGTGGGGATTCTGTCGCCGTATGTCGTGCCGCGTGCCGCGATCTGCGATCCGACCTTGACGTTTGGCCTGCCTGCCGGCCTGACCGCCGCGACGGGCATGGACGCGATCGCGCACTGCATCGAAACCTTTTTGTCGCCGGCCTTCAACCCGCCGGCCGAAGGCATCGCGCTGGACGGCCTGCGGCGGGCCTGGCGCCATATCGAGACAGCCACGCGCGAGCCGGGCAACGTCGACGCCCGCGTCAACATGATGAGCGCGTCGCTGCAAGGCGCGCTGGCGTTCCAGAAAGGGCTGGGCTGCGTGCACAGCCTGAGCCATTCGCTGGGCGGCATCAACCCGCGGCTGCACCATGGCACGCTGAACGCCATTTTCCTGCCGGCGGTGCTGCGCTTTAACCGCGAATCGCCCAGTGTGATCGCCGACGACAAGATGGCGCGCCTGGCGCAAGCCATGGACCTGGCCAGCAGTGATCAGCTGGAGCAGGCGCTCAAGGACAAGTCGCGCGCGCTGAGCCTGCCCCAGGGGTTGGCGGCGTTGGGCGTGACCGCAGACCTGTTCCCCCGCATCGTGACGGGGGCGCTGGCCGATCACAGCCACCGTACCAATCCTCGTGACGCCAGCGCCGACGACTATCTGCGCTTGCTGGCCGAGTCCATGTAAGGCACGGCCCGCCCGGCGGGCCTTGCGACGGCAACCGCGTCATCAAAAAAAACAGAATCCATTGGAGGAGACCATGAGTCATGTTCAAGCAGTAGCGGGCTATCTGCCCAAGGAGCGGCAAATCACCGACCAGGACAGGCGGCGTGCGCTGTTCGGCAGCGCGGTGGGCAGCACCATCGAGTGGTACGACTATTTCCTGTACGGCACGATGTCGTCCATCGTGTTTGCCAAGCTGTTCTTTCCCAGCACGGACGCGCTGACGAGCCAGCTGCTGGCGCTGGCGTCGTTTGCGCTGGCGTTTCTGGTGCGGCCGCTGGGGGGCATCATCTTTTCGCACATTGGCGACCGCATCGGGCGCAAGAAGACGCTGGCCGTCACATTGTCGATGATGGGGCTGTCCACGGTGTTCATGGGGCTGTTGCCCACCTATGACCAGATTGGCGTGTGGGCGCCGGTACTGCTGACCGTACTGCGCCTGATGCAGGGCCTGGCCCTGGGCGGGGAGTGGGGCGGCGGCGTGCTGCTCGCGGTGGAGTACTCGCCGCGCGAGAAGCGCGGGCTGTACGGCGCGGTGCCGCAGACCGGCGCGGTGCTGGGGTTGGCGCTGGGCAACATCATTACCTCGGCGTTGGCGTCGTCCATGCCGCAGGAGGCCTTCCTGGCCTATGGCTGGCGCATTCCGTTCGTTGCCTCGATCGTGCTGGTGGTGTTGGGCATGTGGCTGCGCAACCGCGTCGATGAAACGCCCTCGTTCAAGAAGATCCTGGTCACCCACGCCGCGGCCAAGGTGCCGCTGGCGCAGACGCTGCGCTACCACTGGCGCGAAGTCCTGATCGCGGTGGGCGCCAAAGTCATCGAGACCTCGACATTTTTCCTGTACGCCACGTTCTCGGTTGCCTACATGATCGGCCTGGGCTACCCGCAGGCGCAGGTGCTCAACATCGTGCTGGTCTGTGCCTTGCTGGCGTTTCCGGTGATGCTGTTCTTTGGCCGGCTGTCGGATCGCATTGGCCGGCGCAAGGTGTTCATGTTCGGCGCGGTCGCTTTCATCATATGGGTCATGCCGTATTTCTGGCTGCTGAACCAGCGTTCGGCCGGCGCCGCCATCCTGGCCATCGCCGTGGGCTTCACGTTCATCTGGTCCTCGTACGGCGCCATGATCGGCACGTTGCTGGCCGAGGCTTTTCCCGCCGCGGTGCGCTACACGGGCATGTCACTGGGTTACCAGATCGGCGCTGCCTTGGTGGGCGGCCCGATGCCGTTGATCGCCACGGCGCTGGTCGCGCACTACGGCGGCAGCTATGTGCCGGTAGGCGTGTTCCTGATCGGCTGCGGGGTGGTGTCGTTGATTGCCGTTGGCCTGACGCGTGATCGTAGCGGGCAGGAACTGGACGACTGATTTTCCACGTGCGCCACCCGCTATCGGGGTGGCGCCTTTCAATGGGAGCCTGGATATGAATCGCTATGCCAATTACATCGCCGGTGAATGGACTGACGCCGACGAATACAGCCTGAACCGCAATCCCTCGGACCTGGACGATGTCATCGGCGAGTACGCCCGGGCCTCCGAGGCCCAGGCAGCGCAAGCCATCGATGCCGCCGACGCGGCCTTCGCGGGCTGGTCGCGCACCACCGGCCAACAGCGCCACGACCTGCTCAAGCAGGTTGGCGACCAGATCCTGGCGCGCAAAGAAGCGTTGGGCCGCCTGTTGGCGCGCGAAGAGGGCAAGACCCTGCCCGAGGCCATTGGCGAAGCCGGCCGCGCGGCGCAGATCTTCCTGTTCTTTGCGGGCGAAGCGCTGCGCCTGGGTGGCGAGAAGCTGCCCCAGACGCGACCGGGCGTGGAGGTGGACGTGACGCGCGAGGCGGTCGGGCCGATCGGCATCATCGCCCCCTGGAACTTCCCCCTGGCCATCCCCGCCTGGAAAATCGCGCCGGCGCTGGCTTATGGCAATACCGTGGTCTTCAAGCCCGCCGAGCTGGTGCCCGGCTCGGCGCATGCGCTGGCCGAGATCATCGCCCAGGCCGGCGTGCCGCCCGGGGTATTCAACCTGGTGATGGGCCGCGGCTCGCGCATCGGACAGGCCTTGATCGACAGCCCCAGGTTGCGCGCCATTTCTTTTACGGGCTCGGTCGATACCGGCCGCAAAGTGGCGGCCGGTTGCGTAGCGGGGCCGCACCTGAAGAAATTCCAGCTGGAAATGGGTGGCAAGAATCCGCTGGTGGTGTTGGATGATGCCGATCTGGCCACCGCCGTGGAGTGCGCGGTCAATGGCGCATTCTTTTCCACCGGCCAGCGCTGCACCGCGTCGTCGCGCCTGATCGTCACCGACGGTATTCACGACGCCTTTGTCGAGGCGGTCAAGGCGCGGCTATCCCAATTGAAGGTCGACCATGCGCTCAAGGCGGGCACCGACATCGGCCCGGTGGTCGATGAGCGCCAATTGGCGCAAGACCTGGAATACATCGCCATCGGCCGCCGCGAGGGCGCCGAACTGGTGGCGGGCGGTGACGTGCTGACGCGCGACACCCGGGGCCATTTCCTGAGCCCGGCGCTGTTTACCGGCGTGACGGCGGACATGCGGATCGCGCGCGAAGAGATCTTCGGTCCGGTCGCCACGGTGACACGGGTGCGCGATTACGAGGCCGCGCTGGCGCTCAGCAACGACACGCCGTTCGGCCTGTCGGCGGGCATCTGCAGCACCAGCCTGAAGCACGTCGCGCATTTCAAGCGCAACGCCGAGGCGGGCATGGTCATGGTGAACCTGGCCACGGCTGGCGTGGACTATCACGCGCCGTTTGGCGGCCGCAAGGATTCGTCCTACGGCGCGCGGGAGCAGGGCCGGTATGCGGCGGAGTTCTATACGACGGTCAAGACGGCCTATACCTACGCGGGGTAAGGCGGGGCGGACGCGCTGGGCAGGGGCAGGGGGGCAAAGGGGCGTGCCAGGCAGCAGGCACTGCGGTCTGCGCTTCATTGCCCGCTCGCCGGGGCAGCGCTAGACTGGCCGCTTCCCGTTTCGCTTTCACGTATCCCGCCATGGCATTGCATAGCTGGCTGATCTACCTGGTTGCCGTGACCGGCCTGTCGGTCACGCCCGGTCCCAATACCTTGCTGGCGCTGACCCACGGCGCCCTGCATGGCCATCGCAAGGCGCTGTGCACCATCGCCGGCGGCGCGGTGGGCTTCATTTTGCTCATCGCCTTGTCGATGCTGGGCATCAGCGCGCTGCTCAAGACCTGGGGGCCGGCGCTGACGGTGCTGAAGTGGGCCGGCGGCGCTTACCTGATCTGGCTGGGCATCCAATTGTGGCGCGCGCCCGCCGTGCAGTTGCGCCCGGCGCCGAACGCGCCGCGCCTGCGCGGCACGCGCATGTTCAGCCAGGGTTTTCTGTCGGCCATCTCCAACCCGAAGGCGTTGCTGTTCTACGGCGCGTTCCTGCCGCAGTTCATCGACCCGGCTCGCAGCCTGTTCACGCAGTTCGTGATCATGGCGGCTACCTTCGCGGTGATCGAATTTCTTGTGGAATATGTGCTGGCGCGTCTGGCGCACCGGGTGCGGCCGTGGCTTGAGCGCAGTGGCCGGCGTTTCAACAAGGTATGCGGCGGCCTGTTCGCGGCGATGGGCCTGGCGCTGCCGGGGTCTTGATTCCAGCGGCAGTCCGCAAATGCAAAAGCCCGGCTCCAAGGAGCCGGGCTTTTTAATTCTGGTGGCCTGGGGCGGAATCGAACCACCGACACAAGGATTTTCAATCCTCTGCTCTACCGACTGAGCTACCAGGCCAACGAAGTCCGCAACTATACACAATTTTTTGGACTTGTGCCAGTCGACGCGAAAAAACTTCAAATATTTTTCGCATGAAGCGGCAGAGGCGATGGGACATCGCCCGGGCGACGGGCCGATGGCGCTCGGACGGCGAACGCGCAGGGGCGATGGGGGCAGCGTATGGCGCGCGAATCGTTGCCCGGTTGTTGGGGGAAAGGCACGCCCGGGTGCGGCCATGGGTCGCAGGGGGGGGCGTCAGGTGGTCTGGGGATAACCCGCAGGGGTATAATCATCAGCGGTCTGCTGTTACATGCGCGCTGTACCGCATGACCTTGCAGGGACCAGCGCTTCACCACTGCGGCGCTCAATACTTACGGCCTCGTCCTTTACATGTCGGTAGCTGTCCTCGCCTTCGGTCTGAATCACACGTCCGCGCCGGTTTCGGTTCGCGAACGCGTGTCCATGCCCGTTGACTTGGTCAAGCCCGCGCTCGAAGGCCTGCGTTCCGCGTTTGGCGGGTCGGTGCGCGAAGCGGCCATCCTGTCGACCTGTAATCGCACCGAGATCTATTGCGCCGCCGACGGCCACGTGGCCGACAAGCTGCCCGCGTGGCTGGCCGAGCACAATCGCCTGGACGCCGGCACCCTGCGTCCGCATCTGTACCACCACCATCAGGACGACGCCGTGCGTCACGCCTTCCGCGTGGCCAGCGGCCTGGATTCCATGGTGCTGGGTGAAACCCAGATCGTCGGCCAGATGAAAGACGCCGTGCGCGCCGCCGGCGAGGCGGGCGCGCTGGGCACGCTGCTGCACCAGATGTTCCAGCGCACCTTCTCGGTGGCCAAGGAAGTGCGGTCACAGACCGCCATCGGCGCGCAGTCGGTGTCCATGGCCGCTGCCGCGGTGCGTCTGGCCGAACGCGTGTTCGGCAACCTGGACCAGGCCCGCACGCTGTTCATCGGCGCGGGCGAAATGATCGAACTGTGCGCCACGCACTTTGCCGCGCAGCGTCCGCGCAGCATGGTGGTGGCCAACCGCACGGCCGAACGCGCCGAATTGTTGGCCAATCGTTTTTCGGCCAGCACCATGAAGCTGTCGGACCTGACCGACCGGCTGTCCGAATTCGACGTGATCGTTTCCTGTACGGCCAGCTCCCTGCCCATCCTCGGCTTGGGGATGGTGGAACGGGCCACGCGCCTGCGCCGCCACCGCCCCATGGTCATGATCGACCTGGCCGTGCCGCGCGACATCGAACCCGAAGTCGGCCGCCTGGACGACGTCTACCTGTATTCCGTCGATGACCTGGGCCGCCTGGTGCAAACCGGCACCGACGCGCGCCGCGCCGCCGTGGTGCAGGCCGAGGCCATCATCGAAACCCGCGTCCAGGGCTTCATGCACTGGATGCAATCGCGCGAAGTGGTGCCCGTCATTCGCGACCTGCACCAGGCCGCCGAAGACGTTCAAGCCGCCGAACTCGAACGCGCCCGGCGCCTGCTGGCGCGCGGCGAGTCGCCCGAAGCCGTGCTCGAGCAACTGGCCCACGGCCTGACCCAAAAGTACCTGCATGGTCCGCTGGCGGCGCTGAACCGCAGCGAAGGCGACGACCGCAAGCAACTGCTTGCCTGGATGCCGCGCCTGTTCCCTGGCCGCGACTCGCGCCGTTAGCGGCGCTGTGCCACGCCCCGCCTCCCGGCGGGCGTTCGTGTTGTGGGCGCCCGCCATATCGTTTTTCCCCTTGATACCCCCATTATGAAATCTTCCATGCGTAGCCGGCTGGAGCATCTGTGCCACCGCCTCATCGAGGTGGACGCGCTGCTCGCCGAACCGGAAACCGCGTCCGTCATGGACCGCTTTCGCAAGCTGTCGCGCGAGCGCGCCGAGCTCGAGCCCGTGGTCGAGGCGTTCAATGCCTTCGTGCGCGGCGAGGAAGACCTGGCGACGGCCCAGGAAATGCTGTCCGACCCCGAACTGAAGGCGATGGCCGAGGACGAGATCAAGACCGGCCGCGTCAAGCTGGAATCTCTGGAGGCGGCGCTGCAGCTGTTGCTGCTGCCGCGCGACCCCAACGACGGACGCAGCGTGTTCCTGGAAATCCGCGCGGGTACGGGCGGCGACGAAAGCGCGCTGTTCTCGGGCGACCTGCTGCGCATGTACACGCGCTATGCCGAACAGCGCGGCTGGCGCGTCGAGCTGATGTCCGAAAGTCCGTCGGAACTGGGCGGCTACAAGGAAGTGATCGCGCGCATCGACGGCGACGGCGCCTACGGCCGCCTGAAGTTCGAGTCGGGGGCGCACCGGGTGCAGCGCGTGCCCGCCACCGAAGCCCAGGGCCGCATCCATACGTCGGCCTGCACGGTGGCCATCATGGCCGAGGCCGATGAGGCGTCGGAAATCGTGATCAACGCCAGTGACCTGCGCATCGATACCTTCCGCGCCAGCGGTGCCGGCGGCCAGCACATCAACAAGACCGACTCGGCCGTGCGCATCACGCACTTGCCGACCGGGCTGGTGGTGGAATGCCAGGACGACCGTTCGCAGCACCGCAACAAGGACAAGGCCATGCAGGTGCTGGCCGCGCGCCTGAAAGACAAGGAAACCCGCGAGCGTCAAAGCAAGGAAGCGGCCGAGCGCAAGAGCCTGATCGGTTCGGGCGACCGTTCCGAGCGCATCCGCACATATAACTTCCCGCAGGGCCGCGTGACCGACCATCGCATCAACCTGACGCTGTACAAACTGCAGCAGATCATGGAAGGCGACCTCGAGGAACTGACCGGCGCGCTGATCGCCGAACACCAGGCCGAGCAGCTGGCGGCGCTGGGCGACGACCTCTGAGGCGCCGCGCCGCCATGACCGCCCAGATCAAGAGCCTGTTGCTGGACGAGCGCCTGCCGCGCCTGGAAGTGCGCATGCTGCTCGAACACGTGCTGGCCAAGCCGCGCGCCTGGCTGCTGGCGCACGATACCGATCCGTTGACGCCGGAGACGGCCACGGCCTACGAGGCGCTGGCGCAGCGCCGCCTGGCGGGCGAGCCGATGGCGTACCTGGTGGGCCAGCGCGAGTTCATGGGGCACGTGTTCCGGGTGACGCCCGACGTGCTGATTCCGCGCCCCGATACCGAGGTGCTGGTGGAAACGGCGCTGGAATGCGTGGCCGGGCTGGCTGCGCCGGCGGTGCTGGACCTGGGCACCGGCAGCGGCGCGATCGCGATTTCGATCGCGCTGGCGCGGCGCGATGCGCGGGTGATGGCCAGCGACGTCAGCGCCAAGGCGCTGGCGGTGGCCGCCGCCAACGCCTGGGATCTGACGGCGTCGCTGCGTTTCGTGGAAGGCAGCTGGTACGACGCCGTGCCGGCGGGCGAGGGCTTTGACCTGATCGTGTCGAATCCGCCCTATGTCGCCAGCGACGATCCGCACCTGGGTCAGGGCGACGTGCGCTTCGAGCCGCGCGGCGCGCTGACGGACGAGGCCGATGGCCTGCAAGACCTGCGCCGCATCGTGGCGGGCGCGCCTCGGCACCTGAAGGCGGGCGGCTCACTATGGATGGAGCACGGCTGGGATCAGGCCGAGGCGGTGCGGGCGCTGCTGACCGGTGCGGGCTTTGACGACGTGCACAGCCGGCATGACCTGGCAGGCATCGAGCGTATTTCCGGTGGGCGCTGGCCCGGGCATCGCTGACGCCAAGCCACGTGCGGGCGTTGCCCAGCCCTTTGCCTGCCTTCGCGCCACCGCTGGTCCCCCAGCCTCGACGGTCCGATTTGTAACCGCCTTCGCGTCCATTTCCGGGCCGGAACCGGGGGATTCGGGGCGGTTTTGCCGCCTGTACCTATAATTGGCGTATTCCGTTATGCCTGTCCAAGAGACCACCATGAGCGACGTTCAAGAATTCATCCGCGAAACCGTGACCCAGCACCCCGTCGTGCTGTTCATGAAGGGCACCGCCCAGTTCCCGCAATGCGGCTTTTCCGGCAAGGCCATCCAGATCCTCAAGGGCTGTGGCGTGAAGAAGCTGGTCACCGTGAATGTGCTGGAGGACGACGAAGTCCGCCAGGGCATCAAGGAATTTTCCAACTGGCCGACGATTCCGCAGCTGTACGTGGCCGGCGAATTCATCGGCGGCTCGGACATCATGAACGAGATGAACGAATCCGGCGAACTGAAGACGCTGCTGGAGCAATCCGGCGCCACGGCCTGATCCCGTGAGGCGTCTGGTTATCGGCATCACGGGGGCCACGGGCTCTCTGTACGCGGTGCGCATGCTGCAGGCGCTGCGCGGCGTGGATGATGTCGAGACGCACCTGGTGGTGTCGGCCTCGGGGGTGCTGAACATCAAGCACGAGCTCGATGTCAGCCGCCATGATGTCTACGCGCTGGCCGACCACGTGCACAGCGTGCGCGACGTGGGCGCCACGCTGGCCAGCGGCGCGTTCCAGACGGCAGGGATGGTCATTGTGCCGTGTTCGATGCGCACGCTGGCGGCCGTGGCTCACGGCCTGTCGGATAACCTGATTACCCGCGCGGCCGACGTGACCCTGAAAGAGCGCCGGCGCCTGGTGATGATGGTGCGCGAAACCCCCTTCAACCTGGCGCACCTGCGCAACATGACGGCCGTGACCGAAATGGGCGGCATCGTGTTTCCGCCGCTGCCGGCGTTTTATCACCGCCCCGCCAGCATCGAGGAAATGGTGGACCACACCGTGGCCCGCGTGCTGGAACTGTTCGATATCCACGTGCCTGGCCCGCACTGGGAAGGCACGAAGTAAGCGGCGCTGCCGCTGCGGCAAAACGCCCCGGGCGGGCCAGCCGATCTGAACGGCACCCCAAACGTTGGATACCCGTCCAATGTTTGGGGTGTTTTTTCTTGGCGGAGGCGGCAAGCCGCCGCGCGGTCTACTCGACCAGTCCCAGCCCGTTCAGCGCGGCCAGGTTCTCGGGCCAGCGGCGGGCGCGCGCATTCTGCAATTCGATACGCGCCCAGGCCATCCAGCCAGCCCATTCGATGCGCTTGTCCCAGGCGGTGCCCCAGGCTTGCAGCGCGGCCAAGCCTGCCGCGGCATGGTGCTCGGCCGCGTCAAAGTCGCCTGCCGTCAGGGCCAGCTGGGCCAGCAGCAGGCGCGGCTCGCCCACCCACGGATTGTGTTCGGCCGCGGCTTCGAGCATGTGGCGGGCGCTGTCCATTTCGGTCAGCGGTTGCATACGCGTGACGACCTGCCAGTACAGGGCGCTGGCGGCGGCTTCGTCGCGCCGGCCGAGCGTGGCGCGGCAGTGGTCGAAGGCGGGGGGCACGGGGATACCGGTGTCCGCAGGCAGGGCGGATAGCGGCGCCAGCAGGTGCGACAGCATCGACAGGATGTTCGACGGCGGCTTGAGCGGGCCGGGCCAGAGCGACGCGGCCCAGTTCGTTTTCAGGTCGCGGCGCTGCTGCTGCGGATAGCCGGCGAAGATTTCGTCTTGCCAGCTGTGCCACTGTTCGCCGATGTCGGCGGCCGATACCACGATGAAGGCGGCGACCTGGCGCGGCGTGAAGGTAAAGACCTGGCCATCGGCGCCTTCGAGCGTCAGGCCATCGGGGCCCGCGCCCTGGCCCTGCAGCACGGCCTGGACGAATTTCGTGCGCGGCATGGCGCAGAACAGGCTGACCCATGCTTCGGCTTCGGCGCCCAACGCCTCGCGCAGGGTGTTGCGCTCGCGTTCGCGGTCGAACAGGGTCAGGTCGACGTATTCGTTGCCGTAGACGCTGTGGAACAGGCCCAGCAGGCGGACTTCGCGCGGCTGGTTCCAGAGCGTGAGGGTGCGGTAGACGCCCAGCAGGTGATGCTTGAAGGTGCCGGCCTTGTGCCAGTCTTCGCCGGCGCTGCGGGCAAACAGCAGGTCGAGCAGGGCCGGCAGATCGGCATCGACCGCGGCGTAGTGGTCGGCCAGCAGGGCGCGGGCGTGCGGATGAAGGTCGGTAGGGGTGGACATGGGCGTAGCGGGTAATGGGATACAGCCGCTATTGTGTCGTGCCGGCGCAGGCTTGTCATGGTGGCGCGTCTTATATGCGTTCATGCATATCAATATGAAAATTCATCGCTTCCGGTTTTGAAGCGCGGTCACTAGAATCCGGGGCTTCCTTTACTCGTTTGCCTCGTCGGGACTTTTCATGCGCCTACGCCACACCCTGGCCGCCCTTGCCACTTTTATCGGATTTGCCGCCGCCGCGCCGGCCCTGGCGCAGGACGCCGAACTGAAGGTCGGCGTGACCGTCGGCCCGCATGCCCAGATCGGCGAAGTGGTGCAGCAGGTCGCCGCCAGGCAGGGCCTGAAGGTCAAGCTGGTGGAGTTCAGCGATTTCATCCAGCCCAACGCCGCGCTGGACGCCAAGGAACTGGACCTGAACATCTACCAGCACAAGCCGTTCCTGGAATCGCAGAACAAGGCGCGCGGCTACAAGCTGGTGCCGGTGGCCACGGCGGTGGTGCAGCAGATGGGCATCTATTCCAAGCGCGTGAAATCGCTGGACGAGCTCAAGCCGGGCGCCAAGGTGGCGATCCCCAACGACCCGACCAACGGCGCCCGCGCGCTGCTGGTGTTGCAGGCCGCCAAGCTGATCAAGCTGAAGGATGGCGTGACCGTGACGGCCTCGCTGTTCGATGTGGTCGAGAATCCCAAGAACCTGAAATTCGTCGAGATCGAAGCGGCGCAGTTGCCGCATTCGCTGGCGGATGTGGACGCCGCCGCGGTGAATTCGGCCTACGCCATTCCGGCCGGCCTGTCGCCCGCCAAGGACGCATTGGCACTGGAAAGCAAGGACGCCCCGTTTGCCGCCGTGGTGATCGCCGCCCGCGAAGACAACAAGAACGACCCGCGCATCGCGCGTTTCATCAAGGCCTACCAGTCCGATGAAGTGAAGGCGTTCGTGGCCCGGCAGTTCCCGGGCGCGTACACCACGTCCTGGTAAACACGGCGTCCATGTCCTCGCTGACGATCTATCCGCAGGATGATCCCGCCGCCGGCCGCCGCATCGACGAGGCCGGCGAGATCCGGCGCGCGCTGGCCGCCATCGGCGTGACGTTCGAGCGCTGGCAGGCGCAGGCGCCCGTGACGCCGGGCGCGCCGCAGGCCGAAGTGCTGGCGGCGTATCGTGCCGAGATCGACCGGCTGGTGGCCGAGCGCGGCTACCGCAGCGTGGACGTGGTCAGCCTGGATCCGTCGCATTCCGATCGCGAGGCCTTGCGCCGCAAGTTTCTGGCCGAGCACACGCATGCGGATGACGAGGTGCGCTTTTTCGTGGCGGGCAGCGGGTTGTTTACGCTGCATGCCGATGGCCGCGTTTATGCCGTGCTGTGCGAGAAGGGCGATCTGATCTCGGTGCCTGCCGGGATGCCGCATTGGTTCGACATGGGCGCCGAGCCGGCCTTTACCTGCATCCGGCTGTTCAACGATCCGGCCGGGTGGGTGGCGCAGTTCACCGGTGACGCCATCGCCGCCCGGTTTCCGATGCTGCCTTAGGCTCGCTGCGGCGCCCCGTCACAGCTTCTCGCGGCACATTGCGCGCCATCGGTGCCGGCGGCGTCTGCCGCGTTTTGGACGCGGCCCTACGCGTACTTGCCCGTCAGCCCGCCATCGACCAGCAATTCCGTGCCGGTGATGTAGGACGCTTCATCTGACATCAGGAACGCCACCGCGTTCGCCACTTCCCAAGGGGTCCCCATGCGGCCCATCGGCACCTGCCGGTCGCGCGCCGCGCGGGCGGCTTGCAGATCGTCGGCATCGAACATGCGCGCCACGTTCCTGGCCACGCGCGGCGTGTCGATCAGTCCGGGAATCACCGTGTTCACGCGAATGCCGTCGGCGGCGTATTGCTGCGCCGCCATGCGCGCGAAATGAATCACGGCCGCCTTGCTGACGCTGTAGGCCAGATGCGGGTAGCCCGTGTAGCGAATGCCAGCGACAGAAGACACCGTCACCACGGCGCCGCCGCCCTGGGCACGCATGCGCGGCGCGAGCAAGCGCGTGGCGATCAGCAGGCTCGTGACGTTCACGCGTTGGATGCGGTCCCAGTCCTGCAGCGAAATGTCTTCCGGGCCGCCCACCTGGCCGATGCCGGCGTTGGCCTGCAGCGCGTCGATGCGGCCATACCGGCGCAACGCGGCGTCCACTGCCGCCTGCATCGCGTCCGCGTCGGCCACGTCTGCCTGCACCGGCAGGGCGCTGCCGCCGGCCTGCGCGACCTCGTGCGCGGCGTCTTCGGCGGCCGCCAGATTGGCATCCAGCGCGACGATGGCGGCGCCCTGGCGTGCCAGCGTCACGCAGCTGGCCTTGCCGATGCTCCAGCCGGCGGCGGACGCGCCGGCGCCTGCCACCAGCACGACTTTGCCGGCCAGGCGAGCGTCAGCAGCCTGCGGCAGGGACGTCATGGCGCATCCCCGCCGTTCTGGTGCGACTTGCCCTTGCCGACGTAGGGAATGGCGTGGTCGATGGTTTCCCAGATGTAGCGGCCGGACGGGCTTTGCTGTTCTTCGGCCACGTGCGACACCAGGCCGGCCGCCCGCGAGATGACCGCAAAGCCGCGCATCAGCGCCGTGGGCACACCGATTTCGCTCAGCAACGCGGCGACCGCGCCGGTGGCGTTGATGGTGATGTGCTTGCCGTAGGCTTCGTCCACGGCCGCCGCCAACAGGCGCAGGGCCTTGAGGGATTCGCCCGGCAGGTCGGGTTCGGCTTCGGCCAGCGCGAGCAATTTGATCGAGCGCGGGTCGTCGGGTTTGTGCAGGTGGTGGCCGAAGCCGGGCAGCGCCTGGCGGCCCTGCCGGAATTCGCGCGCAATCGCCTGGGCCTCGGCGGCGCCGTCGGCGGCCTGGCGGATGCGGTCCAGCAGGCGCGAGCAGTTTTCCATGGTGCCCACGAACTGGCTGCCCACCGCCATCAGGCCGGACGCCACGGCGCCTTGCAGGTTTTCGGGGGCGCTCATGTAGATCAGCCGCGTGGCAATGGCGCTGGGCGTCATGCCGTGTTCCATCAGCGTGACCAGCACGGCGTCCACGATGCGTATGTCCACTGGACGCGCCGGGCGCCCCAGGATCTGCATGATCATTACTTCCGTGAAGCTCTTCTTGCCGATCAGGTCTTCGACCAGGTCGACGTCGCGGTACGACATGCCGGTCAGGTGATGCGCGCACAGGCGGGTTTCGGGCGTGTTCATGAGGTCTCCTTCAGGGCCGCGTCGCGCACGGCGTTTTTCAGCACCTTGCCGACGGGCGAGCGCGGCAGGCTGGCGTGGATATGGAATTGCTTGGGCGTGGCTACGGGGCCGAGCAGGGCGCGTACATGGGCCTTGAGCGCATCGGCGTCGGCTGTCGCACCGGGATGGAACTGCACCGCGGCGTGGACGGCTTCGCCCCATTTGTCGTCGGGCAGGCCAAAGACCGAGCACTCGTACACCGCCGGGTGCGCCGACAGGGCGTTCTCGACGTCCACCGGGTACACGTTGAAGCCGCCGGTGATGATGACGTCGCGCAGCCGGTCTTTCAGGAACAGGTAGCCGCGCGTGTCGATCAGGCCGGTGTCGCCGGTGTGCAGCCAGCCGTCGACGATGGTCTCGGCGGTTTTCTCGGGCAGGCGCCAGTAGCCGGACATCACCAGGTCGCCGTGCACCACCACTTCGCCGATCTCGCCGCGTGGCAGCAGCGCGCCGTCCGGCGCCATGATGGCGACGTCCGACAGCCAGGTGACGCGGCCGACGGAGGCGCGGTTCGCGGGTGTTTCCAGGTCTGCGGGGCGCAGCACCGTGACGATCTGCGGGGCCTCGGTCTGGCCATAGGTGGTGCCCAGCACCGGGCCGAAGAAGGCGCGCGCGCGTTCGATTTTTTCGGGCGGCATGGGCGCGCCGCCATAGATCAGGTTGCGCAGCCGTGGGAAGTCGGCGCGCGAGACGCCGGGCTGCGCCATGATCATGTAGATCAGGGTGGGCGGCATGAAGCTCAGCGTGCCGCCACGTTCACGGAACGCCGCGGTGATGGCCGCGGGCGTGGCGGCATCGAGCAGCACGTGCGCGCCGCCGCTGGCCAGCACGGGCAGCAGATAGGTGCCCGTGCCGTGGGTGACGGGCGCGGCGACCACATAGCGGTCGTCGGGCGTCAGCCCCCAGCTGGTGATCTGGTTGATGATGCCGGCGTTCCAGGCGTGATAGGGCTGCATCACGCCCTTGGGCAGGCCCGTGGTGCCGCCGGTGAATTTGATGGCCTGGGTGGCCTCGCGCGGCAAGGCGTGGCGCAGCGGCTCGCGGCCGGCGCCGCGCGCCAGCAGCGTATCCACGGCGGTGCCGGTTGCGTCAGGCCCCAAGCTGATGCGCTGGCCCACGCCGGCGGGCACCAGCGGTTCGCCGGCGGCGTCGACGATGACGATCGACGGCTCGGTGGCATCCAGGATGCGGCCAATTTCGCGCGCGGTGCTGCGATAGTTCAGCGGCACCCAGATCTTGCCGCTGGCCAGCACCGCCAGCAGTGCCAGGATATGGCGGCTGGAGTTGCCGGCGCACAGGGCCACGCGGGTCTGCGGCGCCGGGTCCAGGTCCTGCAAAGCGGCCGCCAGCGCCCGCACGTCCGCGGCCAGCCGTGCATACGTCACCTGACCCTCGGGCGCATCCAGCGCCACGCGGTCCGGGTACTGCTCGGCGGCGCGGAAGAAAAAGTCGATCGGGTACACCCTGTACTCCTCAGTTGGCTTTGATGTCGGCGCTCTTGACCACCGCGCCCCATTTGTCGATTTCGCTGGCGATCATCTTGGCGAAGGTCTCCTGCGTGTTCGGCGGTTGCGGCGGGTAGAAGCCGGATTGTTTGTAGGACGCTTGCAGCGCAGGATTGGCCAGGGCCTTGTTCATGGCCTGGTTCAGACGGTCGACGACGGCCTGCGGCGTGCCGGCCGGTGCCATCAATCCAAACCAGGACTCCACGTCAAAGCCGGGCAGGCCGGACTCGGCCAGCGTCGGTACGTCGGGGACGGCCGGCAGGCGCTGCGGCGAGGTGACGCCGATGGCGCGCAGCTTGCCCGCCTGCACGTGCGGCAGCGACGACGGCAGGTTGTCGAACATGGAATCCACCTGGCCGCCCAGCAGGTCGGCTACCGCAGGCCCGCTGCCGCGGTAGGGCACGTGCAGGATGTCGGTGCCGGTGCGCATCTTGAACAGCTCGCACGACAGGTGGATGGACGAGCCGCTGCCCGACGAGGCGCAGGTCAGCTTGCCGGGGTTCTTCTTGGCGTAGGCGATGTATTCCTGCACGCTCTTGACAGGCACCTTGGGGTTGACCACCAGGATGTTGGGAATGGTGGCCAGCAGGCCGATGGGTTTGAAGTCTTTGACGAAGTCGTAATTGAGCTGGCTGTACAGCGTGCGGTTGATGGTGTTGGCGATGGAGCCGACATACAGCGTGTAGCCATCGGGCGCGGCGCGCGAGACGATCTCGGCGCCGATGTTGCTGTTGGCGCCGGTCTTGTTCTCCACCACGATGGTCTGGCCCAGTTCTTCGGTCAGGGCCTTGGCCACCAGGCGGGCGACGATGTCGGTGGCGCCGCCGGCGGCATAGCCGACCACCAGGGTGACCGGGCGTTCGGGGTAGGGCTTGGCGGCGGTAGCGGGCGTGGTCAATGCCAGGGCGCCGGCCAGGGCGGCCGTGGCGGCGGTCAGCCGCTTGCTGAATGTCTTCATGGTTGTCTCCGTCCGATTTGTCTAATATTTGGACAGATCTTCGCCTGCCCGACTTCATATTGGGCTTTGATAGGCGCGTCATCAACGCAAGGTGTCCAGAAAATGAACAAAACGGAGACGGAGGGAGACGGCCCCCGGGTATTGCGGCGTGGGCTGCGGGTGCTGGGCGTGTTGCGCCAGGCCGGCGCCGTCGGTATGCACGTCACGGATATTGCGCGGGCGGCGGGCATGCAGCGATCCACCGTATACCGCTATCTGGATGTGTTGGCCGAAGAGGGCTACGCGCTGCGCGAAGCGGACGCGCCGCGCTGGCGCATGGCGGAGCTGGGCGTGATGATGGCCAACGATCCGCACGCCCAGGCGGTGCGCAGCCTGCGGCCGGTGCTGCGCCAGATCAGCGATGTCAGCGGCGATTCGGCCTTTCTGATCTGCCGGGCGGGGGGCGATTCGCTTTGCCTGCACCGCGAGGTGGGCAACTATCCGGTGCAGGTGCTGGCCGTGACGGTGGGGCATCGACAGCCGCTGGGCGTGGGGGCGGCCGGGCTGGCGCTGCTGGGCGCGTTGCCGGCGGACGAGGCCGGCGAGGTGATCGCGCAGAACGAACAGGCGCTGCGGGCCTATGGCGGCATGACGGTGGCGCAGATGCGGCGCCTGGTGGAGAACACCCGCGACCGCGGCTGGGCGGTGGTGGGCAACGCCGCGGTGCCGGGCGTGCTGGGGGTGGGGGTGGCGCTGTGCGATGCCAGCGGCTATCCGCGGCTGGCGGTCAGCGTGTCCAGCCTGATCAGCCGCATGCAGGCGCCGCGCCAGCGCAGCATTGCGGAGCTGATCCGCGCGCAACTGGCGCAGGACGAGATCAAGCGAGAGCGTTGGACGATGCCGGGCGAGCAGGCCTGACGGTGATCAGGCCAGCGTCGACCCGGGCAGCGGCCCGGGTCGACGGCAATCATCAGGCCTGGGCCGGCGCCGGGGCGCGGTAGGTCTTCTGGTAGTGGACCGTGAAGGTCTTGAACGCCTCCAGCGCCTTGCGCGGGTCGTGGCCCGGCTTGACCAGAAAACTGTCGAAGCCGACGCGCGCCTGGTAGTGGATGGTGTCGATCATGACGTCGCCGACGGCGCGCAATTCGCCCGTCCACTGATAGCGCGTGCGCAGCAACTGGGCCAGCGAATAGCCGCGGCCGTCGGTATAGACGGGAAAGTCCACCGCGATGAAGGCGATGCCGGCAGGGTTGAGCGTGCCATCGGCATCGAGCAGGTCGCGCAGGTCGGCGTCGGGCGCCAGCAGCACGGCCACCGGGTGCCGGTGGCGGCGCAGCGTGGCGTGCGAGGCCTTCCAGGTGGCCAGCGGCACGATCCAGCCGGGTTCGTCGCTGGGCACCTGGCCTTCGGCCGCCACTTCGGGTTCGGGCACGAAGGTGCGCGCGGTGTCGGCTTGCAGCCGGCCGTTGCGGATCAGGTGCGGCCCTGGGGCATCATGCGCGTAGACCTCAGACATGGGCAGCCTCCTGGGCGGGCTTGGCGAAGGCGGGGTCGGCATACACGTCCTGCTTGAAGGGATCGATGCCGACGCGGTCCACCACGTCGATGAAGCGTTCTTCCTCGCTGTCGCGCAGGCTCAGGTAGGTCTGGATCAGGCGGTCGACCACGCCGGGCACCTGGTCGCGGGCGAACGACGGGCCGATGATGCGGCCAATGGCGGCGCCGCCGCCCTTCGTGGATTCAATGTCGGGCAAGGGCTTGGCGGCGCCGTTCTGGCGTCCGCCGATGGTGACCTGATACCACTCTTCGCCCGCCTTATCCACGCCCAGAATGCCGATATGGCCCACGTGGTGATGGCCGCAGGAATTGATGCAGCCGGAGATGTTCAGGTCCAGCTCGCCGATCTCGAACAGGTAGTCCAGGTTGTCGAACTGGCGCTGGATGGCCTCGGCCACGGGGATCGACACGGCATTGGCCAGCGCGCAGAAATCCCCGCCCGGACAGGCGATGATGTTGGTCAGCAGACCCACGTTGGCCGTGGCCAGGTTCAGGGCGTCGAGCTTGCCCCACAGTTCGTGCAGGCGCGCGCGGCGCACGTCGGCCAGGATCAGGTTCTGCTCGTGCGACACGCGCAGTTCGCCAAACCCGTATTCGTCGGCCAGGTCGGCCACTGCGTCCATCTGGTCGGCGGTGATGTCGCCCGGCGGCACGCCGGTGGCTTTCAGCGATACGGTGACGGCGGCGTAGCCGGCGATCTTGTGGGGATGCACGTTGGTGCGGACCCAGCGCGCGAAACGCGCATCGGCGGCGGCCAGGGCCGCGGTGTTGTCGGCGTCGTCGGCGGCGGCCGCGTCATACTGCGGCCACACGAAGCGCGCGGCGATGGTGTCGACGAATTCCTGCGTGATGGTGTCCGGGCCGCCCTTGATGAGCTGCCATTGTTCGTCCACCTGCTGCGCATAGACCTCGGGCGTCAGGTCCTTGACCAGGATCTTGATGCGCGCCTTGTATTTGTTGTCGCGGCGGCCGTGCAGGTTGTAGACCCGCAGGGCGGCCTGCAGGTAGGTCAGGAGGTCCTGCCACTCGACGAAGGGATTGATCAGCTTGCCGACGATGGGCGTGCGGCCCATGCCGCCGCCCACCCAGACGCGAAAGCCCAGCTTGCCGTCGCGCTCGACGGCCTGCAGGCCGATGTCGTGCACGCCGACGGCGGCGCGGTCCTGGATGGCGCCGCTGACGGCGATCTTGAACTTGCGCGGCAGGAAGGCGAATTCGGGGTGCAGCGTGGACCACTGGCGGATGATTTCGCACCACACCAGCGGATCGATCAATTCGTCGGGCGCGACGCCGGCGAAGTGGTCGGTGGTGGTGTTGCGGATGCAGTTGCCGCTGGTCTGGATGGCGTGCATCTGCACCGTGGCCAGCTCGGCCAGGATGTCGGGCACGTCTTCCAGCTTGGGCCAGTTGAACTGGATGTTCTGGCGCGTGCTGAAGTGGCCGTAGCCGCGGTCCCACTTGCGCGCGATGTGCGCCAGGGTGCGCAGCTGGCGCGACGCCAGGATGCCGTACGGAATCGCGACGCGCAGCATCGGCGCGTGGCGTTGGATGTACAGGCCGTTCTGCAGGCGCAGGACGCGGAAATCATCTTCGGTGAGCTGGCCGTCGAGGAAGCGGCGCGTCTGGTCGGCGAACTGCGCCACGCGTTGCTCGACGAGCTGCTGGTCGACGGGGTCATACACGTACATGTCTACTGCCCTTGAAGTCTTCTCGGTCTGAGTCCCCAAGGCAAGGCCCGCCGCAGGCGGGCAATGGGGGATTCATAACCGTAACAGGCAGCCCGGACGACCGTCTAAGTCATTCTAGTAATAACGGTATGCCGGAAGGGGAGGCCCCACGCTGCGCACGCGTTGCGTGCTTGCTGCCCCCCGAGGGGGCTGTCCGGCCTTCGGGCGGCCGGAGGGGTATGAGCCCCCACGCTGCGCACGCGTTGCGTGCTTGCTGCCCCCCAAGGGGGCTTGCCCGGCCTTCGGGCGGCCGGGCGGCCGGGCGGCTACGGCCGGCCGTTCCAGCGGAAGGGTCACAAGGCCGCGTTGACGGCCCAGCGGGCGACGGCGATCAGGATGGCGACGAGGCACGCGGCCATCAGCAGGCCGGTGAGGATCAGGGGGGCGGGCTTGTTGTGGGCGATGTCGGCGTCGTAGTCGCGGCCGCGGCGCACGCCGAAAAAGCCCCACAGCACGGATTTGACCGTGCGCAGGAAGCTGAGCATGGAGGTCTCCAGGCGAGAAGGCGGATGCAGCCACTGTAGGCGCTGCGCGCGCGCTGCGACAGGGGCAGATCGGCCTGGAACGACCGGATCAGATGGCGCCGGGCGCGGGCGCGCCGATGCCGCGCACGATGTGGTCGAGCAGTTCGCGCGCGGCCGGCGAGATATGCCGGCCGGCGCGGCTGAGCACGTGCAGGCTGCCCTGGTTCAGGATCGGATTGGCCAGCGGCAGGCTGGCCAGGCGCTGGGCGGCCATGTCCGCGGTGACGGCGATGGGCGGGGTCAGGGCGTAGCCGATGCCCGTGGCGGCGAACTGCCACAATGCCTTGAAGGATGAGGTGGTCAGCACGTTGCGCAGGCGCACCTGTTCGCTGATCTCGGCGGCCTGGATGTGCTGGCGCACGCCGAAGCCTTCCTGCATCGACGCGCCCGGATAGTCGACCAGGTCGGTCAGCAGCAGCGGGCGCTGCAGCCGCGTCAGCGGATGGTCCTGACGCACGATGGCGCGGATGGGTTCCGGGCGCGAGTAGTGCGTGCGCAGGCGGGCGTCGTTGGGCGGCTGGAACACCAGGCCGATGTAGGCCTGGTCATCCACGATGCGCTGCACGATTTCGGAGGTGCGGGCCACGTCGATGTCCAGCGTCACCTCGGGGTGGCTGCGCCAGTAGCCGGGCAGTACCCGGTCGAACATCAGTTCGACGAAGCCCTCGCCCAGCACCAGGTCAATGTGGCCGCGCTCGGCCTTGCGCAGGCTGTCGATTTCCGAAAAGAAGCTTTCCTGGATGTTCTGCTGGCGCTTCACGTAGCGCGCCAGGATGTGGCCGGCGTCGGTGGGCACCACGCCGCGGCCCCGGCGCTCGAACAGGGCCATGCCGCAGTCGCGTTCCAGCGCGGCGATGGCGCGGCTGACGGCGGACGGGTCCATGTTCAGCACTTCGGCGGCGCCGCGCACCGAACCCCGGCTCATGACCTGCATGAAGTAGTGGGTGCGGCGGGCGTCGAGTTTTTCGTCCATGGCGGAAGGCTCCGTGGCGGCAAGGCATCGGAAAATTTGCAACAATATGAGGGTTTACCCGGAGTTATTGCCTGATCTTGCAAAAAATTCCGAGGAAAAGTCCATCCGTTGCATTTTACGCAACGTATTAGCCCGGACGGTGTCATGGTTGGCGCGCCAGCCCCCGGCGAAAATCGCCGCTGCCGCCCGCCGCGCCGCGGGCCGCTCTAAAACCTACTCACGTATTCAGGGGAATTCGATGTCTCATGCCAGCGCCGGCCTGGCCGCGCCCACCATGTCGTTGTCCACCCGCGTCCGCATGCTCGCCGCCATTTTGCTGGTGGTGATCGTGTCCGAAGCGATCGGCAGCGTCACCTTTGCCGTGGGCCCGGGCAAGATCGTTCTGCAGCCCATGCTCTGGGCGATCTTCATCGGCGCGATCGTGGCCGCCTTCGGCCAGCGCCTGCCCGCGGGCACCGGCATCGACACCGCCATGCAGACCCGCATCAGCGGCTACCTGCAATACGCGCTGCTGCCGTTCCTGGCCAAACTGGGCCTGATGGTGGGCGGCTCGCTGCCGCAAGTGCGCGAAGCCGGCTGGGCGCTGGTGTTCCAGGAGTTCGGTCACTTCTTCGGCACCATGGCCATCGGCCTGCCGCTGGCCCTGCTGCTGGGCATCAAGCGCGAAGCCATCGGCGCCACGTTCTCGGTGGGCCGCGAGCCCAGCCTGGCGATCATCGGCGAGCGCTACGGCATGAATTCGCCCGAAGGCCGCGGCGTCATGGCCGAGTACATCACCGGCACCGTGATCGGCGCGCTGTTCGTGGCGCTGATGGCCGGCTTCATCACCAGCCTGAACATCTTCGACCCGCGTTCGCTCGCGATGGGCGCGGGCGTGGGCTCGGGCAGCATGATGGCCGCCGGGGTGGGCGCGATCGCCTCGCAGCAGACGCCTGAGGTGGCGCACCAGGTGGCCGCGCTGGCCGCCGCCGCCAACCTGCTGACCACCGTGGTGGGCGTGTACTTCACGCTGTTCATCTCGCTGCCGACGACCATCTTCCTGTACGGCAAGCTGGAACCCGTGCTGGGCCGCTTCTCGCGCGCCAAGGCCGAGCCGGCCGCCGCGGCTGCCGCGGCCGATGCCGAAGTGCCGTCGCATTCGGTCAAGATGGGCTTTGGCGATCGCCTGACCGCCTATGCCATCTGCGGCCTGTTCGCGCTGGTGGGCAACCGCCTGGGTTATAACGTGCCGATCCTGGACGCGCTGCCCGGCATGGCCATCATCATCCTGCTGGTCGTGATCGCCGATCTGCTGTTGCGCGTGGTGCCCAAGCTGCCGGCCGTGGCCGTGCTGTCGCTGATCGCGATGACCGTGGGCTGCCCGGGCGTGCTGCCGTACTCGGACCAGATCATCGCCGCCGTCGGCAAGGTCAATTTCCTGCCGTTCACGACGGTGATTCTGGCGATGGCCGGTCTGTCGATCCTGAAAGACCTGCCGGCTTTCCGCAAGCTGGGCTGGAAGATTGTGGTGGTGTCGCTGGCCGCCAACGCCGGCACCTTCATGGGCGCCACCGTGATCGCCGAGTTCTTCCACTGATCGCAGGCGCGGGGCCGCAAGGCCAAGCGCAAATGGCCCGGCGGCCGATGGCAAGTCCAATCGCCGTCCGGCCAACAGAAAGCCGCCCTTGCCAGGGCGGCTTTTTTTGATTGCCGGCCGTCAATTCCGGCGCGTGGGTCAGGTCCGGGCGCCCGGCCGGTAGCGCGCGTTGTCGGTGACGTTTTCGGTGGGGCCGATGTTCTCGACCTTGGGAATGCCCAGGCCCGCGGCCTTCATGGCCACGGCGGTCTGCAGTTCCTGCACCTGGGGGTTGCCCATCGCCACGCGGTAGGGCTGCAGCGGCGTCAGGCCCTCGATGGTGCCCAGGTCGTTGGCGGTGCCGGCGCGTAGCGCCACGGGATCGGGGCGCGCCGAGAATTCATCCACCGCGCGGCGCATTCGGGCGTCGGCATACAGGTCGCGCAACTGATCGACATCGACGGGGATGGGCGCGGAGGCACGCGCCAGCGGAGCTTGCGGCGCGGGCGCCGCGGCGCGAACGTCGCGGTCGGTATCCGGCGGGGGCGGCGTGCGCGCGATGCGCTGTGCTTGCCAGGCGGCCTGTGCCTGGGCGCTGCGTTGGGCCTGGCGGGTCGCGGCGTTGCGCGCGGCCCATTCGGCTTCCCAGACGGGGCGGGTGTCGTCCAGCAGCGGAATGCGCGCGGCGTAGGGCGCGGCGACACGGGCGATGGGAGAGACGGCGGTCACGTTCATGCGTGGCTCCCTGGTTGCGTGGGGCTACGGATTGGGCTGGCTGGCCCGATGAAAGTTCAATATAGACGCCTCCCCGCGAGCCGGGATTTCCATCTGTAAGAAAAAAAGGCCCCTGGCAAACGCCAGGGGCCAGCGGCGGGCTCAAGAGAACGCGCCGTACAAGGCTGACGCGCGGCATGGAGCCCGGCGGGTTCTCCAGGCCTTGCGTCCGCCCAAACCCTGCCGGTTCAGGCCGGCGGCAGCGTGGCCTGCATCGAGGGACGCTGGTTGAACGTCTTGAACCAGGCCGCGACCGCCGGATGGCTGGCGCGCCAGTCGAATTGGGGGTAGCGGAAGTCCAGGTAGCCTAGCGCGCAGCCGATGGTGATGGTGCCGATGTCCAGGCGGCCTTCGAGGCTGGCGGCGGTTTTTTCCAGCAGCGCCAGGCCGTCGCGGACCTTGCCCATCTGGCCTTCGTACCAGCCGTCCCAGCGCAGCGCCTCGGGGCGCAGCACGGTTTCGTAGCGCGCCAGCAGGGCCGCGCCCAGCATGCCGTCGCCCAGCGACTGTTCGGCCAGCACGCGCCAGCGCGTGGGGCCGGTGGGGAACAGAGCGCCGCCGCCCAGGTCGTTCAGGTATTCGCAGATGACGCGGCTGTCGAACAGCTGCTGGCCGTCGTCGGTGATCAGGGTCGGCACCTGGCCCAGCGGGTTGTCCGGGATGATGGTCTGGTCGCGGGCCACGGGGCCGGCGGCGCTGGGCAGCTTCTGGATGCGATCGACCAGCCCCAGCTCGTGCGCGATGACCATGCATTTGCGCACAAAGGGCGAGGCGGGCGAAAAATAGATCTTCATGTGGGGTCCTTGAGAAGTTGCGTAGCGTCAGTGTTGGCCGTGAGCCAGGTGTTGTCCAGCGACCCAGCCGAAGGTCAGCGCGGGTCCCAGCGTGATGCCGGGTGCGGGATAGGCGCCGCCCATGACCGAATGCATATCATTGCCTGCCACGTACAGGCCGGCGATGGCCTGGCCCGATTCGTCCACGGCCTGGGCATTGGCGTTTGCTGCGATGCCGCATGCCGTGCCGATGTCGCCCGGGTACACCTTGACCGCGTAGTAGGGGCCGGCGCCCAGCGGCGCCAGGCAGGGATTGGGGGCGTGGTCGGGGTCGCCCAGATAGCGGTTGTAGGCGGTGCTGCCCTTGCCGAAGTCGGGGTCTTCGCCTTGCGCCGCATGCTCGTTGTAGCGCTGTACCGTGGCCGCCAGCGTGTCCGCCGGCACGCCGAGTGTTTCGGCCAGGGCTTGCAGCGTCGGCGCCTGCAGCAGGTAGCCGGCATCGATCAGATGCTGGCGCGGCCGGCCGCCGGGCAGTGCCAGCCCCAGACCCCAGGTGTCGATGAAGCGCCGGTCGCACAGCAGGAAGGCCGGCACCGACGGCGTCTCGGCGTGGCTCTGGTACATGCCCTGCACGAACGCGTGATACGAGGTCGACTCGTTGACGAAACGGCGCCCCGCGCTGTTGACGGCGATGAGGCCGGGCTTGGCGCGGTCCCACACCAGGTGCGGATAGTGCAGCGGCTTGGCGCCAGGCCGCTGCAGGATGGACACAGGCGCCCAGAAGGCGGGGCTGGAATAGCCCTGGCCCAGCGCCGCCCCGGCGCCCTCGGCCAAGCGGATGCCGTCGCCGGTGTTGTCGCGCGGGGCCATCGACCAGTCGTCGGTGGGATGGGGGTAGGTCTGCTTGCGGCGCGCCGAATCCCACGGAAAACCGCCGGTGGCCAGGACCACGCCACGGCGGGCGCGGATGTGCATCTGCCGGCCTTGGTGCGCCACCGTGGCGCCCAGCACGGCGCCCGTCTGGTCGTCACGCACCAGCGCCAACGCCGGCGTGTCCAGCCAGTACGGAATCTGGCGCGCCAGCATGGCGTGGAACAACTGCGCGGCCAGCGCGTTGCCCAGCAGCAGGCGGGTGCCGCGATGGTAGCCGCGCAGGCGGTCGGCGCCGTAGCGCAGCACCAGCTTCATGGCATGGCGCCACGAAGCGAACGCGCGCGTGGCGCGCAGCAGGTGGCGCACGTCGGTGATGGTGACCATCATGCCGCCGAGCACCGTGAATTCCTTGAGCGGATCGCGCAGCGTCTTGAAGTGGCGGCCGAGCTTGCGGCCGTCGAACTCCACGGGATCCAGCGATCGGCCGCCCAGCGCCGCGCCGGGCCGGTCGGGGTAGTAGTCGGGCGACGCGGTGCGCGCGGCCACTTGCAGGAAGCCGCGTTCGACCAGGTCATCCATCATGCGCGGGCCGGCTTCCAGATAAGCGCGTTTCATGTCGTCGGACGCGCCGTCGCCGACCGTTTCCTGCAGATAGGTCCAGACCTTGTCGAAGCTGTCGGGGTGGCCGGCCGCCTCGGTCTGCGCGTTCAGCGGTATCCACAGCGCGCCGCCGGAAATGGCGGTCGAACCGCCGATGCGGCCGGTCTTTTCCACCAGCAGCACGTCCAGGCCTGCCACGTTGGCCGTCAGCGCGGCGGTCATGCCGCCGGCGCCCGAGCCGACGATCAGCGCGTCGACTTCCTTGTCCCACTTGATGCTGTCCATGCTGCCTATGCTCCCGACCCGCCCAGCGACTTGCCGCCGTCCACGAAGATGACCTGGCCTGTGATGAAGTCCATGTGCGGCGCGGCCAGGAAGGACACGGCATTGGCGATGTCTTGCGGCTGGCCGGCGCGGCCCGTGGGCTGCAGGGCCAGCTGGGCCGCCAGGCGCTCGGCGCTCAGGTTGCGCAGCAGCGGTGTGTCGATCAGGCCGGGCGCGATGGCGTTGACCAGGATGCCGCGCGGCGCCAGCTCCATGGCGGCGGCGCGCGTGTAGCCCACCAGCGCGGCCTTCGAGGCCACGTAGTGCGGATGGTTCCTGGCGCCCAGGTAGGCGCGTGACGCGATGTTGACGATCTTGGCGCCGGGGGCCATGTCGCGCGCGGCCTCCTGTGTCAGCGTGGCCACGGCCAGGAGGTTCACGTCGAACATGCGGCGGTAGTCGGCGCTGGCGACGTCAAAGAACGTGCGTTCGTCGAACAGGCCCGCGTTGTTGACCAGCGCCGCTAGCGGCGCCAGTTCGCGCACCAGCTGGCGGGTGGCGGGTTCGTCGTTCAGGTCCACCACGCGGTAGTCCACGTCCAGGCCTTGCGCTTGCAGCGCGGCGGTTTCGCGGGCGGCCAGTTCGCCGTTGCGGTCCGCCATGACGACGCGAAAGCCGTCGCGCGCCAGGCGTTCGACGATGGCCAGACCCATGCCGCTGGCCCCGCCGGTGACCAGGGCCGTGCCTGAGGGGTTGTGTGTTTGCATGTCGATTCCTATACGGCCAGGTAGCCGCCGTCCACGGGCAGCACCACGCCATTTACATAGCTGGCCATGTCGGACGCCAGGAACAGCACGGGCCCGACGATCTCGTCGGCGCGACCGGCCCGCGCCATCGGGGCGCGGCGCAGGTACCAATCGGTGCCGTTGGCCTGAGAGCGCTGGCCAGCGGTCATTTCCGTTTCCATCAGTCCGGGCGCCACCGCGTTCACGCGTACGCCGTGCGGCGCCAGGTCGCGCGCCAGCACTTCGGTGAACGAACGCACGCCGCCCTTGGACACCACATAGCCCGCCGTCGAGATGCCGCAGCCGTAGGCGACGATGGAACACAGGTTGACGATGGCGCCGCGCGTGGCCTTGAGCTGTTCGACGAAGGCGTGGGTGACGTTGAAGGTGCCTTGCAGGTTCACGCGCATGACGCGGTCCCAGATCTGCGGCGTTTGCGGATCGTCGAACGGTGCGCGGGCCGAGATGCCGGCGTTGTTGACCAGCACGTCGATGTTGCCGTGGCGGCTGGCGGATTCGGCGGCGAAGGCGCGCACCGCGGCAGCGTCGGTCACGTCCAGCGCCGCGTCGAAGGCGCGGCCGCCCTCGGCCGCGATGGTTTGCGCGCTGGCACGGGCCAGCGCCGGATCCAGATCGGCCACGATTACCGTGGCGCCTTGCCTGGCGAAGCCCTGGGCAATGGTGGCGCCCAGGCCGCGGCCGGCGCCGGTGACCAGGACGCGTTTGTCTTGCATCATCTTCATGGCGGAACTTTCCTAGGCGCCCAGATAGGCGCGTTGTACGGCTTGGTCGCTGGCCAGGGCGCTGGATTCGCCTTCCAGCGCGATCTCGCCGTTTTCCAGGATGTAGGCATAGCTGGACACCGACAGCGCCAGCTTCACGTTCTGCTCGACCAGCAGAATGGTGATGCCCTGCTCGCGGTTCAGGCGCAGCACGATGTCGAAGATCTGCTCCACCACCAGCGGCGACAGCCCCATGGACGGCTCGTCCAGCAGGATCATGCGCGGCCGCGCCATCATGGCGCGGCCGGTCGCCAGCATCTGCTGCTCGCCGCCGGACAGCGTGGCGGCCTTTTGCTCGAAGCGCTCGCGCAGCCGCGGAAAGGTGTCGCAGACCGTGTCCAGGTCCTGCTTGACCGTGTTGCGGTCGCGGCGCAGGTAGGCGCCCATCTCCAGGTTCTCGCGTACGCTCATGTCGCGGAAGATCTCGCGGCCTTCGGGTACCTGCACGATGCCGCGGCCGACGATGGCGTCGGCGGACTGGCGGTGTATCGGCTCGCCGTCAAAACGCACGCTGCCGGCGGTGGGCGACACCAGCCGCGAAATCACGTTCAGCGTGGTGGACTTGCCCGCGCCGTTGGCGCCCAGCAGCGCGACGATGGCGCCTTGCGGCACCTTCAACGACACGTCCTGCAGGGCGCGGATATTGCCGTAGGCGGCGCTGACCGCCTCGACTTCAAGCAGATAATCAGCCACCGGCGGCTCCCTTGCCCAGATAGGCTTCAATGACGCGGGGATTGCTGCGCACCTGCGCGGGGGTGCCTTCGGCGATCTTCTCGCCGAACGACATGACCGTGATGCGATGCGAGATCGACATCACCAGCTGCATCACGTGCTCGACCAGCAGCACGGTGATGCCGTCTCGTTCGCACAGCTCGGTCAGGATGCGGTCCAGCGTTTCGATTTCCCGGTTACGCAGGCCGGCCGCCGGCTCGTCCAGGAGCAGCAGCTTGGGCGAGATGGCCAGCGCCCGCGCCAGTTCCAGCATCTTCTGGCGGCCGAAGTCCAGGCTGCACGCGGGCGTGTCCAGGTGGTCGGCCAGGCCCACGCGTTCGAGCAGGTGCTCGACGCGTTCCCGGGCCTCGGCACGGGCAGGGCGCAGCAGGCGCGCGGCCGTGTTGGCGCCGTGTGCGTAGGTGCCCAGCAGCGCGTTCTCGCGCACGGTCAGCGCGCTGAACAGTTCCAGGTTCTGGAACGTGCGGGCCACGCCCAGCGCGGCCATCTGGTGCGGCTTCTTGGCGGTGACGTCCACGCCATCGAACACGATGCGGCCCTGGGTGGGGCGGTAGTAGCGCGAAACGCAGTTGAATGTGGTGGATTTGCCGGCGCCGTTGGGGCCGATCAGCGCGTGGATGCGGCCACGCTCCACCTGCATGGACAGGCCGTTGATGGCGGTCAGGCCGCCGAACTTCACCGTCAGGCCCTGGACGTCGAGATAAGGCTGGGCGCTCATGCCGCGCTCCTCTGGGTGGGTTTGGCGGCAGCGCCGGCAACGGTGCGCGCGGGCAGCGGCGCGGCTGGCGCCGGCGCGCGGCGGCGGGTGTCGCGGCTGGCGAACAGGCCCTTGGGCGCGAACATCATGAAGCCCATCAGGATCACGCCGTAGATGATTTCCTGGAACGACAGGGCCTGGCGCAGCAGTTCCGAGATCAAGCCGAAGCCCAGCGCGCCGGCGATGGCGCCGCGCACCGAGCCGATGCCGCCCACCACCACCATGGTCAGGATCAGGATGGTGGTCTGAAAACCCAGGCTTTCGGGATGAATGAACGAGGCGAAGGTGGTGTACATGCCGCCGGCGATGCCGGCATATGCGGCCGACAAGGTGAAGGCGGTGCGCTTGACGGCGTTGACGTTGACCCCCATGGCCTGCGCGGCCACGTCGCTTTCCCGCACGGCCCGGAAGGCCGAGCCCAGCTGCGAGCGCGACAGCGCGATGGTGGCCCACAGCAGCAGCGCGGCGATGGCGACGACGAAGGGGTAGGCCTTGATGTCGGACACCAGTTCGTAGCCAAACAGCGTGGCCGGCGAAATCCGAAAGCCGTTCGAGCCATTGGTGACCGACTGCCAGTTCAGGAACACCCACTGCATCGCCTCGCCGAAGGCAAAGGTGGACAGCGCCAGGTAGATGTCGCGCATGCGCAGTGCCAGCGCGCCGATGAGGTAGCCCAGCGTCGCGGCCAGCAGGCCGCCGGCCACGATGGACACGAAGAAGGGCGGGTGCCACAGGTTGTTGATAAGGCCGGCGGTATAGATGCCCACGCCGTAGAACGCGGCATGCGACAGCGCGAATTGGCCGGTTTCGCCGATGACCAGATGCAGGCCCAGCGCCAGCACCACGAACACCATCAGCAGGTTCACGACGTAGATGACATAGCCGCTGGCCATGAACGGCAGGGCCACGAGCACTGCCGCCAACAGCGCCAGCAGTGCGGGATCGAGTTTGGATTTCATACTTTCTTCACCTGCAGTTTGCCGCCCAGCAGGCCTTGCGGACGCAGCAGCAGCACCACCATGATGGCGACAAAGGGCGCCACGACGATGGCGTTGGTCGAAATGAACAGGCCCACCAGGTTCTCGGCCACGCCGATCACGAAGCCGCCGATTACCGCGCCGGGCAGGCTGGTGATGCCCCCGACAATCGCAGCCGCATAGGCCAGGATGGCGATGTGGCCGATATCGGGCGTGATCAGGATCTTGGGCGTGATGAGCAGGGCCGCCACGGCCGAGATCAGGCCGGACAGCGCCCAGACCATCATGCGGATGCGCGTCAGGTTCACGCCCACCAGGCGCGCGGCCTTGGGGTTCATGCCGACGGCGCGCATGGCCTTGCCCACGCGGGTATAGGTGAACATGACGTACAGCAGCAGCATCACGCCCACCGCCACCGCGAAGATCACCAGGTCCAGCTGGGTCAGCACCGCGTCGCCGATGATGATGGCGTCGGTGGGGGCCAGCGGCGGCAGCGAGCGCGGGGTGTCGCCCAGCCCGGTCTGGCGCACCAGCCCTTTCAGGGCGTAGGCCAGGCCCAGCGTGGCGATCACCATCTGCACGCCGACGCCCTTGGAGGCGATGACGCGTTCCATGACCACGCGCTGGAACAGGCCCGATACTGCGGCCACCACGGCCAGCGTCACGGGAATGACGATCAGATAGGGCCAGCCCATGACCAGGGTCAGGAACAGCGCGATATAGCCGCCGACCATGAAGATTTCGCCTTGCGCGAAATTGGGCACGTCGGTGGTCTTGAAGATGATGACGACGGCGACGGCCAGCAGCGCGTACACGCTGCCCGTCACCAGGCCTGACAGCACCCCTTGCTGCAGGAACAACCAGAAATCGGCAAAGCTCATGATGGTCTCCGGCGGTCCGCGCGGCGCTGCGCCGCGGCGCGGACCTGGCCTGTGGCCGTGATGACGGCAGGATTACGGCTGGTACTGCCAGATGCTCTTGAAGGCGCCGGGCACCAGCGACATGTTGGCGCCGTCGAACTTGATGTAGATGGCCGACTCCTGCGCGGCGCGGTCGTTCGGGCCGAATTCGATCGGGCCGGCCATGACGCCGGAGTCGAACTTCATCGTTTCCAGCGCCGCCAACACCTTTTCACGGGTGGGCTGCGGGCCGGCGGCCTTGAGCGCGTTGACCACCGCCATGGCCGGCGGCAGGCCATAGGGCATATAGGTCTGCGGATGGCCGGGCTTGGCGGCCAGATCGGGGTAGGCCTGCTTGTACATGTCGTAGACCCAGGTCAGCTTGGGGCCGCCGGGCATGTCGGCCAGCACTTCCTGGATGTAGACGTTCTTGAAGGCGTCCTTGTTGCCGACGTTCTCGACCAGTTGCTTGAGGTCGGCGGTGCCGTTCACGGCCAGCACGATGGGCTTGTTCCAGCCCAGTTCCTGCGCCTTTTTGATGATCAGCGCGGCGGGGCGGGCGTAGGTGGTCAAGAGCAGCACGTCGGGGTTGGCGGCGCGGATCTTGAGCATCGGCGCGGTGACGTCGGTGATGTTGGGATTGACTGACTGCACCTGCAGACTCAGGCCGTCCAGGTGCTTGGCCTGGGCCTGCGCGGCTTCCAGGTTCCAGCCGCCGTAGGCGTCATCGTGGTTGATGTAGCCGATCTTTTTGGCCTTGAGGTGTTCGGCCGCGAACTGCACCATCGACCCGCCCACGGCATGCTGCGAGATCGAGAAGGCGCCGTAGATGTATTTGGACGGCGGGTACAGCGCGCCGTCGCCGGAGGCGTTCAGCATGACCAGCGGCATTTTTTCGCGTTCGACGTATTCGCGGGCGGCCACCACCGCGGCCGAGCACGAGCCGCCGTTGAGCAGAAAGACTTTGTCCTGTTCGGTCAGCTTCTTTACCGCCGCGACCAGGTCGTTGGCGTTGCAGCGGTCGTCCTCGATCACCAGTTCGATCTGGCGGCCGTTGATGCCGCCTTCCTTGTTGACCTTGGCGTACCACATCTTGGCGGCGTTCAGCACGTCAAAGCCATAGGCCATGCCGCTGCCCGACAGGGGCGCGAACAGGCCGATCTTGATGGTCTTGTCGGTGATGCCGGGTTCCTGCTGGGCCTGGGCCGAGGCGCCCAGCGCCAGGGCGCATAGCGCGGCGGCCGCGTAGCGGCGAGGGTGAATCATGGTTTGTCTCCCGTTTTATGAGTGCACGCCTTTATGAATGGCGCGTTGCTGCGTGGCGGCCAGGCCGCCGGATTGGGTTCACTGCATGCGGTAGCCGCCGTTCACGTCGATGACGCTCCCGGTGATGTAGCCGGCCGCTTCCGAGGCCAGGAAGCGCACGGCCGCGGCCACGTCGTCGACGGTGCCGATGCGGCCCAGCGGAATGGCTTGCGCCGCGGCGGCCAGGGCGCCGCTGCTGGTGACGGTGCTGCGCAGCATGTCGGTGTCGATCAGGCCCGGCGCGATGCCGTTGACGGTGACGCCCAGGTGCGCGGATTCGCGCGCCATGGCCTTGGTCAGGCCGAGCACGGCGGATTTGGCGGCGATGTACGACGCGCTGGAGCGGTAGCCGCCCAATTGCGCGGCGACCGAGGTGAAGGTGACGATGCGGCCATGCGCGAGCGGCGCGGCTTCGCGGCGGCGCAGGTAGGCGCGACCGCACAGGAACACGCCGCGCGCGTTGACGGCGAAGCTGCGTTCCCAGATGTCCAGCGTGGTGTCCTTGATGAGCGGGCGCTCGCCGTTGGCCTGGAACAGCAGCAGGCCAGCGGCGCTGACGAGCACGGCGATGGGGCCATGCGTCTGTTCGATCTGGTCGAAGGCGTGTTCCACGGCGCTTTCGTCGCTGACGTCGAAGGCATGGGCGGCGTGCGGCGCGCCCAGTTCGTCGGCCACGCGGCGGGCGCGCTGGGCGTCCACGTCGGACACGATCACCCGGTAACCGGCGCGCGCCAGTTCCTGGCAGATGCTGGCGCCGATGCCGCCCCCGCCGCCGGTGACGAGCGCAAGACGGGGGGCCGGACCCGAGGCCGGCGTGGATACATTGGACATGCTGTCTCCTGTTGCACGGGTCGCCTCGCCTTGGGGAGCACGCCCGTCTGTCTGAATTTTTTGCGATTATGTATACATGAAGGCTGGGTCGGTATAGGGGGTTTCCCTGAATGCCGGCGTTGGCAGTGGTGTTTCATAGGGGAGATCCCTAGCGGTGCTACCTGTGCGGCTGTCGTATGTATTCTTCATGTATACAATGAGGTCATGGATACGCTCTCTCAACACGTTACCGATACGCTGCGGGACTGGGTGCTGCATGGCAAGTTCAGCCCCGGGGCCCGCCTGGAGGAAATCCCGCTGGCCGAGAAGCTGGGGGTGTCGCGCACGCCGGTGCGGGCGGCCCTGGCGACGCTGGGCAATGAGGGGTTGTTGGAACACCTGCCCAAGCGTGGCTATACCGTGCGGGCCTATGACATCGCCGAGATCGTGGCGGCTTATGAGGTGCGCGCGGCGCTGGAAGGGCTGGCTTGTCGGCAGGCGGCGTTACGCGGGCTGTCGAACGATGGGGTGGCGGTGCTGAAGAATTGCCTGGATGAGGGGGATCGCATTCTGGCAAAAGGGGTGCTGCTGGCGGAGGACCATCTGCCTTATCAGCAGGTCAACATCACCCTGCATAACGGGATTCTGGAGGCGGCGGGGAACCCCTGGGTGAAGCGGTTTGCGACGCAGGCGCAGGCGATTCCCTATGCCTCGGATCGGATCATCCTGTGGGAGGATCACGGGATTATCTTGCGGTCGCATGATGATCATCATCGGATCGTTAGCGCCATCATCGCGGGAGATGGGGCTCGGGCCGAGGATCTTATGCGGGAGCATGTTTATTATGCCGGGATCATTCTTAAGAATAATTATGAGAGGTTGGCGCAGGCGTATCGGGTGTAGGGGCGACTTTTTTTTGCGGCGGGTGTGGGTTCTTGAGCCGCGCGTGACGGGGCAGGCGGGTGAGGGCGGGGCTACGATTGCGGTCCGGAGCCTTCGCTCCGGACTTCCCCTTCCTCATCGTCGTTGTCGCCTTCGGCGACTGCCTTCCGATTCCGTCGGGCGCATCTACACGCCCCGCCCTCACCCGCCTGCCCCGTCACGCGCTCTTGATGTGCCTTACTGGCGGGCGCTGGGGCGGGGGGTGTGCTTGGCGTGTTGGCCAAGGTCGGTTTGGGTTTGGAGGAGTTTGCGGGGCCCGCCTCGTGCCGGCCGCGCGGGCGGCCTTGCTCGGCTTACGTGGGGGCTTGCGTCATGGGATGGCGCTGCGCGCTTGCGGTGGGGGGGGCACTGTGTGGCGTAGGCGGTGTCGTTGTCGCCTTCGGCGACTGCCTTGCGATTCCCTTGGGCGCATCTGCACGCTCCGCCCTAACGCGCCTGCTCCCTCACGCGCTCTTGATGCGGATTAGTCATGGACCCTGGGGCGGTGGGCGCGCACGCTTGGGGCGTGCGCGCCAGCATTCGCTTGCGGCGGCGGGAGGCTGGGCCGCCGTGTTGCTACGGCGGCGTTGGGGTTACGCGGGCAGGCCGGTTTCCAGGCAGGGGTGGAATTCGCCGGTGGCGGGGTCGCGCAGGAAGAGGACGCCGGTGGCGACGCCGAAGTAGGTGCCGTGCAGTTCGAGTTCGCCCTTTTCCACGCGGCGGCGGATGGAGGGGAAGGTCATCAGGTTGTTCAGGCTGTGGCCGATGACGGCGAGTTCCAGGCGCTTGAGGTTGGCGGCGCGGTCGTCGGTGCCGGGGCCGATTGCGTCGGCGACGGGGGCGATCTGGGACATCCATTTGCCGATGAAGTCGCCCTTGGTCAGGGGCTTGGCGTCATCGAAGAAGGCGCGGATGCCGCCGCAGGAGGCGTGGCCCAGGACGACGATGTGTTTGACGTTCAGGCCATTGACGGCGAATTCGATGGCGGCGCTGGTGCCGTGGTACGAGGATTCGGAGTCGGGGTCACAGGGCGGGACCAGATTGGCGACGTTGCGCACGACGAACATTTCGCCGGGGCCGGCATCGAAGATCGCTTCGGGCGAGACGCGGGAGTCACAGCAGCCGATGATCAGGATTTCCGGGCTTTGCCCAGTTTCGGCCAGTTTTTCGTAGCGGCTGCGTTCGGAATGGAAACGGCCTTCGAGAAACGATTGATAGCCTTCGGTGAGTCTTTTGGGAAACATGATCTTCACTTCCTTGGTAACGATGCCAGGCGTGCTGGCGCGCCGCGGACGCAACAAGGGGCTTCGTGTGGAAGCCCCTTTTGTCGAGTCGGCATACCGAATTTTCCCATACTTGGACCCGGACTTGTTTGACTAAACCCTGACGCCTCCAGGGTTTTTCGTGTTCCCTGCAAGGGCAGCCATCGCGATCGCCCGAATGCCAGCGCCCCCTTTGGGGACGTGCGGCAAGCGTGCAAAGCGCGCGCGGCGCAGGGGCACGTGATCTACCTTGCCCGGATATCCAGGGCCGTTACCTTGGCGAATTGCAGCGGGGTGATGGCGCGGATCATCTTGATCTGGCCGGGGGCCAGGGGGCCGATGTCGTCGTCGCGCACGCGGCCGACTTCGCGGCCCTGATCGTCGTACAGGACGAAGGTGAGCATGACGTTGTTGACGGCGCGGCTGGATTGGTTGGCGAGCGAGCCGGTGATGGTGGAGACGTTCTCGTTGGTGTCGCGGACGGCCTGGATGTTGCCCAGGGTGACACCGTAGAAGAAGCTCTGGGCGTGGGCGGCGCCGGTCAGGCCGGCGAGCAGGGCGGCGAAGGCAAGGACGGTTTTCATGGCGGTCTCCTGTGAGGCCGGCGCGGCGGGGGGCCGGGCTGCCTGGGCCGCGGTCTTGTACGGGCGTTGCCGCGGGTATGCGCCTATCTCACACCTTTCGGCAGCCCGGCACAACGGGCTGAAAGGATGAATGGGTAACAGGTTGCGCGGGATTGCCGCAGATTCATCTGCGGATGCCACAAGTGCATCGGAATGTCTCCAAGTTGGGGAGGGTTGGCCGTATTTTCGGGGGCTTTTCGATGAAATCGTCAGCGTGTTGCCAGCCTGCCGTGTGGCGTTTTTCGGACGGATGTGGGCGATTCCGGGGGGCGCGATCCCCGTGCCTTTCCGCAAGCTGAATGACCGCGGCGGCGTTAGCATTTGTTGTCCTTTCGGCGCTTGCGAAGCGGTCTGCTTTGTCCGATGATGACCGGGCCGGCACCTTGGCCGGCGAAACGTGCGGCCCGGTTGTGCGCGTGAATGGCGTCGGCGGGCGCTCAAGGGAGGAACCCATGCTTTCCCGTACTAGCCAGTTGGCTTCGGCCATTGTGTTGTCCGCCAGTTTCCTGGGTGCCGTCCATGCTCAGACGCCCGCCGCGACGACGCCCGCTCCCGCCAAGACGCCGACCGCGCAGCAGCAGCGCATGGCCGATTGCAATAAGTCGGCCGAAGGCAAGAAGGGCGACGATCGCAAGACCTACATGAGCGCGTGCCTGAAGGGCGAGGCCCCGGCGCCCGCCAAGCAACTGACGCCGCAGCAGCAGAAGATGAAGGACTGCAACGCCAAGGCCGGCGAACAGAAGCTGACAGGCGACAAGCGCAAGACGTTCATGAGCACTTGCCTGAAGGGCTGAACGCCGCTTCACGCAAGAAAAGCGCCGACCCGTTCTTCAACGGTCGGCGTTTTTTCTTTGGCTGATACCAGGAAGGCACAAGCCGTGGCAGACGGGTGCCGCACGGGATCGCGCGGTCAGGCGGGCCCCGTCGACCGGCACGTTCATTGGGCCGCGCAGCGCGCGCGGTTTACACCGTGGCGATGGGCGTGACCGGCGAGCCGATGGCGTGCGGCAGGCGCAGCGGCGGCGCGGTCAGCATGAAGCGATGGCGGCCGTTGGCGTGCAGCCAGTCGGCCAGGTCTTTCAGGTACCACAGCTCGGCCAGGGGCAGGCCCAGTTTGAACAGGCAGTGGTGATGCAGCGGCAGCATGGCGCGCGGGCCGGTCTTTTCGCGGGCGGGGTAGGCCTCGACCGCGTAGTTGTCGGCGCAGATGGCGGCGATGCCGCTGTCGGTGATCCACTGCAGCAGCGCGGCGTCGGTGCCATCGAGCGCGGCGCCGTAGGTGTGCAGCACCTGGGCGTCGGGCGTGCCGTTCATGGCCACAACCGCTTCGGCGTATCCGGTGCGCAGCACCAGCATGTCGCCGGGTTCAACCTCGATGTGGTCCGTGGCCAGCACGTGCATCAGTTCGGCGTGGCCGATCAGGGTGCGGCCGGGGCCATAGTGGCGAAGCAGGTCCACCAGCACGCCGCGTCCCTGCATGCCTTTCTGCGCCAGGTTTTCGACGCCCAGCTTCAGCGCGGCCGAGGGGCCGCCGCTGTTGCAGCCGCAGCCGGTGTGATCGCCGTCGGCCGGACCCAGCACGTCCACGCCGGCCTGGAAGCCGTTGTAGTAGCGCAGCTCGGGCTTGCCGTCGCCGTCCGCGTCGAACAGGGCGCCCACGTGCGCCAGTGCGTCCCATTGGGTCGAGTACTGCATGGACAGCAGTACCTGGTCGTCGCTGAGCACGTCCACCGCATCCGGGTTGACGTTGCGCAGGGGAAAGTTCAGGTACGGCGTGTCCTGCAGCGTCGTCGGGCTCAAGCGCGGCGGATGGCGGCGCGGGTTGAGCACGTTGCCGCCGGGCAGGTCCAGCGGCAGGGACAGGCAGAAGGTCTTGCCGGCGCGGATTTCACGCGCGCCTTTCAGGACTTGCGCTTCGGTGATGAGGTTCAGGCGGCCGAGTTGGTCGTCGGGTCCGAAGTCGCCCCAGTTGGAGCCTTCGGGCCGGTGGGTCCAGCGCTGCATGCGGTTTACTCCGTCAGGAAGTCGACGACCGCGCGGGTGAAGGCTTCCGGTTGCTCCCAGTTCGAGATGTGGGAGGTGTTCAATTCCAGGTATTGCGCGCCGCGGATGGCGCCGGCCAGTTCGCGGCCCTGGGCGGCCGTGGCGGCCAGGTCGTGGGTGCTGCTGATGACCAGGGTGGGCGCGGTGATGGCGGCCACCTGTTCACGGAAGTCGGCGTCGCGCAGCGCGGCGCAGTTGCCGCAATAGCCGGCGTCGGGCGTGCGGCGCAGCATGTCGATCAGCACTTGCGTCAGGCCCGGTTCGGCGGCGCGGTAGTCGTCGGTCAGCCAGCGCTGGACCAGCGTGGGCGCCATTTTTTCCAGTGTCTGTTCGGCCACGGCAGCGATGCGGGTGCTCCAGCCTTCGGCCGAGCCGATGCGCGCGGCGGTATTGCACAGGATCAGCTTGTTGATCAGTTCGGGGCGGTTCAGCGCCAGCCACAGGCCGGTGGGGCCGCCCATCGACAGGCCGCAGAAGTGTGCTTGCTTGATGTCCAGATGCGCCAGCAGCTCGGCGACGTCGTTGCCCAGCTGCGCGAAGGTGTATTCGCCGTCCGGCACCGAGGATTTGCCATGGCCGCGGGTGTCATAGCGCAGCACCCGGAAGTGCCGGGTCAGCTCGGGTATCTGGCGCGCCCACATGTCGGCGCAGGTGCCCAGCGAGTTGGACAGCACCAGCACCGGCGCGTCGGCAGGACCATCGATGACGTAGAACAGCCGTGCCTGGCTGAGATCGGCGTAAGACATGGGGGAATCCTTGGGGTGTGGCAGCGGCCGCCCGGGGGCGGCCGCGTCGCGATTACAGATGGCAGGTGCCGTCGACGTAGGCTTTGCGCCAGCGGGTGATGGTCACGCGCTCGAACAGCTGGGCCTGGGCGAACGGGTCGGCGTCGATGAACTGTTGCGCGGCCTCGCGCGTGTCCAGATCGACGATGTACAGGCCGCCGCCCGCATCCGAGCCGTCGTCCTGCAGCTTGGCGCCGCAGGCCAGCAGCAGGTGCTTGTTGGCGTCCAGGTATTCCAGGTGCGTGGCGCGATGCTGCTGGCGCACGGCCTGGTGGCCGGGCTTGTCGAAGGTTTCGATGATGTAGGGCATGGCCGGCTCCGGTCAGATGGCGGACGGATGGCGCGCCAGCGCCGTGACGTTGATGTCCATGTACGGGAACAGCGGCAGCGACGACAGCAGCGTGTGCAGCTCGTCATTGCTTTCGACGTCGAAGATGCTGACGTTGGCGTAGCGGCCGACCACGCGCCACAGGCTCTTCCATTTGCCGTCGCGTTGCAGTTGCTGGGCCAGGGCCTTTTCGTCGGCCTTGAGTTTGTCGGCGCGCTCGGCGGGCATGTCGACGGGCAGGTTGACTTGCATTTGAACCATGAACAGCATTGCTTATCTCCGGTTATTGGGAAAACTTCAGCGGCAGGCCGGTCAGGCGCAGCAGCTCGTCGGCGGTGACCTCGCCGAACATGTCGATGACGGTCACGCCGTCGGCGCGGATGTCGAACACGGCCACGTCGGTGTACACGCGCGACACGCAGCGCACGCCGGTCAGCGGATAGGTGCAGACATCGACCAGTTTGCTCTGGCCTTCGCGGGTCGTCAGTTCCATCATGACGAACACGTCCTTGGCGCCGATGGCCAGGTCCATCGCGCCGCCCACGGCGGGGATCGCGTCGGGCGCGCCCGTGTGCCAGTTGGCCAGGTCGCCGTGCTGCGACACCTGGAAGGCGCCCAGCACGCAGATGTCCAGGTGGCCGCCGCGCATCATGGCGAAAGAATCGGCGTGATGAAAGAACGAGCAGCCAGGCAGTTCCGTGACGGGCTGCTTGCCGGCGTTGATCAGGTCGTAGTCTTCTTCGCCCTTGGCCGGCGCCGGGCCCATGCCCAGCATGCCGTTTTCGGTGTGCAGGATGACTTCGCGGTCGGCCGGCAGATGATTGGCCACCAGGGTGGGCAGGCCGATGCCGAGGTTGACGTAGGCGCCTTCAGGGATGTCCTGGGCGACGCGGGCGGCGATCTGGTCGCGGGTCAGTTTGGTGCTCATTGCTGCTCCTTGGCGGCCGGGGTGGCGTCGATCTGCACGACGCGCTGCACGAAGATGCCGGGGGTGACGACGGTTTCCGGGTCCAGCGTGCCCAGTTCGACGACTTCACGCACCTGGGCCACGGCCACGCGCGCGGCGCTGGCCATGATGGGGCCGAAGTTACGGGCCGTCTTGCGGTACACCAGGTTGCCCCAGCGGTCACCGCGCTCGGCCTTGATGAGCGCGTAGTCGGCGTGCAGCGGATATTCCAGCACATAGTGGCGGCCGTTGATTTCGCGGGTTTCCTTGCCATCGGCCAGCGGGGTGCCGTAGCCGGTGGGCGAGAAGAACGCGCCGATGCCGGCGCCGGCGGCGCGGATGCGCTCGGCCAGATTGCCTTGGGGCACCAGTTCAAGCTCGATCTTGCCGCTGCGGTACAGGCCGTCGAAGATCTGCGAGTCCACCTGGCGCGGGAACGAGCAGATGATCTTGCGCACGCGGTTGGCGCCCAACAGGGCGGCCAGGCCGGTGGTGCCGTTGCCGGCGTTGTTGTTGATGATGACCAGGTCCTTCGCGCCTTGTTCGAGCAGGGCGTCGATCAGTTCCATGGGCTGGCCGGCGGTGCCGAAGCCGCCGATCATGACGGTGGCGCCGTCGGGGACGTCGGCGAGGGCGGCCGCCGCGCTTGCAACAAGCTTAGAAATCATGGTGTTCGCTCATAGGTGGCGTGTCATAATTTGTTCTTAATTAGAACTTTCGTTCTTCTGAAGAACATCGTTTCATGGGGAGTGTCGACCGTCAAGGCAAGCTGGCGCGGCGCAATCTCCCCGGTTCAGGGTTGCCGGCAACGGCAACGCTTCTTTTTGCGGTAGACGGATGGCCGAGCAAGCAACCCAGCAACCCAGCGACAGTTACGTTCAATCCTTTGCGCGTGGCCTGTCCGTGATCCGGGCGTTCGGCCCGCAGCGTTCGCAGATGACCTTGTCCGAGGTCGCCGCGGTCACCGGGCTGACCCGCGCGGGCGCGCGCCGCATCCTGCTGACGCTTGAGCACCTGGGCTACGTCACGGTCGAGGACCGCAAGTTCGCGCTGACGCCGCGCATCCTGGAACTGGGCTACGCCTATCTGTCGGGTACGCCCTTGTGGAACCTGGCGCTGCCCTACATGGAAGAAGTGGCCGAGCTGACGCGCGAGTCGTGTTCCGTGTCGGTGCTGGAAGGCGCGGACATCGTCTACATTCTGCGGTTGTCGACGCACAAGGTCATGACCATCAACCTGGCGGTGGGCAGCCGGCTGCCGGCGTGGGTCACGTCGATGGGCCGGGTGCTGCTGGCC
>NZ_JAELTJ010000362.1 GCF_016428805.1 Achromobacter sp. ASV32 | reverse complement strand
ACTGTGCCTGTCGTACGAGGTTCTCGTATGCAACTCGATCTAGATATAGGAGGTGGTTGTGTGGCTGTCTCACGCCGTCACAGTCGTTAGTCGTTGTACTCTTTTAAGTGTACTCGTTCATGCTGCCTGGGGTACTTGACATCACAGGCGGTTTAACTGCGTGCGCCAGATCACAACGCATTCGATATCACGTATGTACGGGAGAATGATGGGAGACAACTGGGCAACCTTTTTTCGTAGCAATCCAAGTGGACCATACTTCCGAACAACAACGGCACGTCTTGCGTGCAATGCCGGATGATGGACTTGGAGCATCCCCATTGTCCAAATTGCATCGCATCTTGACCCTCATCGGTCTATCACGTTCAAGATTCGCGCTTGACAGGTACTCACATCTCTTCGTTTTGCAGGTGGTGCTGTGCATGGCGTTGCTCAGCCGGCTTGGTACACACCCCTGCCGCCCTGAACCTCGATGGAAACTGACGGACGATAT
>NZ_JAELTJ010000361.1 GCF_016428805.1 Achromobacter sp. ASV32 | reverse complement strand
GGCTCTGTCGTTTCCGCATTGTCCCTCATTTGAAAGTGCGCATTGGCACAGAAAAATACTGCTTTATGATGCATCTCCAAGGCTGAACGCAACCGTCTGCGTAGTTCTGAGAGTCTGCCTCTGGTTTCGATGCTCTCAACCTCACCATCTACGTCAGACGTATCATCAATATCTGATTTCTCATTGTCATAGCGGCCCTCCGTCTTGTGCTCATCTGTTTCCTTTCCCTCGCGAATCGCATTCGTTAATCGTGCTCGTGCTTCCTCGACCAGTTTTGCAGTCTCGTCACGGACTTCTTCCCAAATGACAAGAGCCTCTTTTACTCGGGGCCCATTCTCATACAGCTGGCCTCTGGTAAGCCTGCTTGACATATAGGATCTCTCTTCAGTTCTGATGGATGTCTCGCTGTGTTCCAACATGGCGTTAAGAACCTCCTCAATGGCTGTCTCTTATACACATCTCCGAGCCCACGAGACCTAATAACCGATCTCGT
>NZ_JAELTJ010000360.1 GCF_016428805.1 Achromobacter sp. ASV32 | reverse complement strand
GCTAAGCTCTGGCTGGACTCTGAGGAGGGCCAGAACGTAATGAAGAAAGCTTTCAACTCTACCAGTCGCTTTGCCAGATTGCAAGCCATGAAGACTGCTCTGGCAGGTACCAACCTGTACATTCGTTTTCGAACCACTACTGGTGACGCCATGGGTATGAATATGATTTCCAAGGGTGTCGAACACGCCCTGAGCGTCATGTCGACCGAGGGAGGTTTTGAGGACATGACGATTGTTTCCGTCTCGGGCAACTACTGCATGGACAAAAAGCCGGCTGCCATTAACTGGATCGAAGGCCGTGGTAAGAGTGTGGTTGCGGAAGCGATTATTCCCGGCGACGTGGTCAAGAGCGTCTTGAAGTGCGACGTCGATACTCTGGTTGAGCTCAACATTAGCAAGAATCTGATTGGTTCTGCCATGGCTGGCGCTATGGGAGGATTCAACGCCCACGCTGCGAATATTGTGGCTGCCATGTTCCTTGCCACGGGTCAGGAC
>NZ_JAELTJ010000359.1 GCF_016428805.1 Achromobacter sp. ASV32 | reverse complement strand
GTGTATAAGAGACAGCGTGGGCTCGGAGATGTGTATAAGAAAAAGGGAGCAGATTGTGTGATTAACATATCAGACGCGGAGACGGGATAGAGGGCACCTGCCCGTGTCAAGGTGGCGTTCGGTCCTGTGGGCCAACTTAGAGTCCCGGCCGTCATGACTGTTCACGTTGGTGCTGTCAAATCCAACAGGAGGATTAATTCGTACAAGATACGGGGAAAAGAAAAGACTTCGGAAGGAACCTAATTTGGTAGCTGGGAGATTAGTTGGCGTTTTTCGTCTTGTTGTCTCGCGTGAAAATTGTCGTTGTAATGCACATCTTAGCAACATCTACTTTTTCTCGCGCACGTAGCCGAACTGGGACGCCGTTCTTAATTGGCCCGGTGCTCCGGCCTTCATTGCCGATGAGTACCCTACTTGACGCGATCGGTGTCTTGCATGTGCCAGGTGATTAAAAGCAAAGTACCACTGCGACCAGCGAATTTACAGTATAAACCG
>NZ_JAELTJ010000358.1 GCF_016428805.1 Achromobacter sp. ASV32 | reverse complement strand
TCTCTGTAGGTACATCGAGCAGTCTGCTCGTGGCAGTTGGAGCACGCGGGTCGTAAGCCATCGCACTGTGAGCTAGAGTTAGATGACATGGTTATGACGCAGAGCCCCAGGGCAATGCAAAGCACTGGTAGAAGACTTGGATCAGTGAAGGCACTTACCCTAATTTTCTTCCGCCGGCAGGCATTACAGGCGACAGAAACACCAACTCGTCGTTTCTTGGTCTCCAGAGGCTCATAAAGGCCCAAACCTTCTGAGCCACGGCTGGGTGCTGGAGCAGCAGAGCGTATAGGTACGAACTTCCTATCCATCGTTACAAATAATATGTGTTATTTTCGGTGGCGTGATGGGTACCCGTAACGGAGGGAAGGTACTCCTAGTAAAATCAAATGTGACTTCGCTCTGATGTATCGGCGCAACAGACGTGGCGGCCGGACAATGTGGCTACTGTCTCTTATACACATCTGACGCTGCCGACGACGATGCGGTTGTGTAGATGT
>NZ_JAELTJ010000357.1 GCF_016428805.1 Achromobacter sp. ASV32 | reverse complement strand
CGGCAGAACCATGTGATCAAACTCGCGGAGAATAATGGTAAACGCGTCAAAAGCCTTGTCCGATCCAGGATTGATAAAGTATGGCGTGTAGAATCTGAAAAGCGTGTCCAGTACTGCGTCCATCTTCTCCACGTTTTCCTTGACCGTCTTGACCCTGGTCGCTTCTTCGTCAAAGTCAAAGTCTTCGCTATTCACAGATTCCGCGTCGTCATCGTCGAGCATGTCACCTTCCCAGCCGTCGTTTTGCTGTGCGCGTTCGCCCAGCGCGAACAGGACTGCCGCAGTGACATCATCATCCAGATCTTCTAGATCCAGCTGCATTTGCGAATCAATCTTGACAACACGGTTCAGTATAATATCTGTCTCTTATACACATCTGACGCTGCCGACGACGATGCGGTTGTGTGGATCTGGGGGGTGGGGGGGTGATGAAGATGGGGGGGGGGGGGGGGGGGGGGGGGGGGGGGGGGGGGGGGGGGGGGGGGGGGGGGGGGGGGGG
>NZ_JAELTJ010000356.1 GCF_016428805.1 Achromobacter sp. ASV32 | reverse complement strand
AGGTGCCAGGCTTGTCATCCATCACGCTCTTGAAGACCATACAGAAAATCCGAGCTATGACTTATTTATCAGCATTGGGAAGTTCGACTTTGACGTCCGCGCGGCCAGCTCGTATAAGCGCATCGTCCTAATGCTCCTTGTGGTTAGTAGTCATGATGAGAAGTCTACCTTCCTGGGCTGAGACTCCATCCAGAGCATTAAGGAGCTCCGACAAAGATAGCTTTGCTCTAGATTCCATGCTCTTAGTAGAGTGTTTATGAACATCCTTTTCTGCCTCTTTATGACGAGATTGTGTCATATGAACTGTGTCGACGTCTTCCAAGAGGAGGATGCATCGAGGAGGTAACTCAGCTAATAGGTCCCTCAGAGATTCACCTGTAACGCAGGATATGTTGAGCATATAAACGTCCAGCCCAAAGTGGCCAGCAATTGACAAGCTCAGACTGGATTTTCCAGTTCCAGGAGGTCCGTATAGTAGGTAGCCTTTTCTGTACGGGAT
>NZ_JAELTJ010000035.1 GCF_016428805.1 Achromobacter sp. ASV32 | reverse complement strand
CCAAAAGCAGCCTCGCACTGACAGGTCATCGGCCAGCCCGGCTTTCAGTGTTACCCGGCCCTATTCGGCGTCGGCAGCCTTGCGCGGACGGCGTGCGCGGGTAGCGGTCTTGCGCGCCGGCTTGGCCTCGGCCTCGGCTTGCGGAGCGGGCGTGTCGGCCGGCTTGGCCGGTGCGGCGGACGTGCGCCGGCCGGACTTGGCTGCGCGCGGCTTGCGGCCGGTGGCGCTGGACGGGGACGTCGACTCGGCCGGTTCCACCTCGGTTCGCGAAGCATCGCTTTCGGCGAATGCCGTGGACCGCGCCACAGGGTCCGAGTCCGTGGTGTGCGCCGCGCCTGACCGAGCCGCTTCAGGCTGCGCTGCCTCGGAACGGGCGGCTACGGCTTGCGACGGCGCGCCGTGCGCGTCGCCCGGGTCCCCGGCTGGCGCCGCGGCGTTGCGTGCGCTCTTGGCCGCGCCGCGGCCGCCGCGCGAACCGCGCCGGTTCTTGCCCTCGGCAGGATGGGTTGTGTCAGGCGCCGACGATGCCGCGTCGCCCAGTGACGCATCCGCCACCTGCGGCGCGGACTGCGCCGGCTCGAATGGCTGCGCCGTGTCGGCGGCGGGCTCCTCGCCCCACAGCGGCAGCGCGGCAGATTCGTCGCCGTCACGTCCCGCGTCGCTGCGCCCCCCATTGCGGCCCGACCCCGCGCGGCCGCCTCGGCCGCCCGACGCGTCCGGATGCTTGCGGCCGCCTCGGGCGTTGCGCCCCGGCCGGGCCTCGGCTTCGTCGTTGACGCCCCCGGCATCCGCCTGGCCCTCGTGACCCTGCGCCGTGGACGCCATGGCACGCAGCGCGGGTTTGGCGCCGGCTCGGGCAGGTGCCGCGCCAGCGCTGTCGCGATACACGTAGGTGCCCGACTTTTCCTCGCGGCCCACCTCCAGGAAGCCGCGCGACTGGGCCTCGTCCAGCAGGTTGCCGAAGGCGCGAAAGCCGTAATACGACTCGTTGAAATCCGGACGGCGGCGCTTGAGCGCGTCTTTCAGGGCGGAGGCCCAGACCTTGCCGCTGTCGCCGCGTTCGGCCATCAGGGCTTCAAAGGTCTCGACCACCATGTCGACCGCCTGCGTCTTGCGGGCCTCCAGCTCTTCCTTGCGGCGGCGCTCTTCGTCCGGCGAGCGGCGCTGCGCGGTGTTGGCGGCGCCGCGGTTGTCGCGGCGGGCGTCGGCGGCGCGCTGGCCTTCGCGGGCCAGGTCGTCATAGAAGATGAATTCGTCGCAGTTGGCGATCAGCAGGTCGGAGGTGGATTGCTTGACGCCCACCCCGATCACCTTTTTGTTGTTCTCGCGCAGCTTGGACACCAGGGGCGAGAAATCGGAGTCGCCGCTGATGATCACAAAGGTGTTGACGTGCGATTTGGTGTAGCAGAAGTCCAGCGCGTCCACCACCAAGCGGATGTCGGCCGAATTCTTGCCCGACTGGCGCACGTGCGGGATTTCGATCAGCTCGAAATTGGCCTCGTGCATGGGGGCCTTGAATTCCTTGTAGCGCTCCCAGTCGCAATAGGCCTTCTTGACCACGATGCTGCCCTTGAGCAGCAGGCGTTCGAGCACCGGCCGGATGTCGAACTTCTGGTATTTCGTGTCGCGCACGCCAAGCGCCACGTTCTCGAAGTCGCAAAAAAGCGCCATGCTGACGTTTTCGTTGGCATTCATATTCTTCTCCGTTGCTGCGGCGGCCGAGGGGCGGTCAATACAGGATGAGGACCCACGACGTTCAGCCGCGATATGTCGCTCATGATATACATATCCGCCTGCCCAACCCCGGACACCGACGCCCCGCCCCAATGCCCGACGCCCCCGTGCTGCCCACGCTTGCCACCGAACGCCTGATCCTGCCGCCCCTGAGCCTGGACGACGCGCCCGCCATCCAGCGCATCTTTGCGCAGTGGGAAGTGGTGCGCTACCTGGCCGACCAGGTGCCCTGGCCCTACCCGCCTGACGGTGCGCGCACCTATGTGGAACAGGTGGCGCTGCCGGCAATGCGGCGTGGCGTGCAATGGCACTGGTCGCTGCGCACCCGCGCCGAGCCGGACCGCCTGATCGGCATCATCAGCCTGATGCAGGACGACCCCGGCAACAACCGCGGCTTCTGGCTGGATCCGCAATTCCACCGCCGCGGTTACATGACCGAGGCCAGCGAAGCCGTGACCGCATATTGGTTCGACGTGCTGGACCAGCCGGTGCTGCGGGCGCCCAAGGCGGTGGCCAATGAGGGGTCGCGCAGGCTGTCCCAGCGTGCCGGCATGCGGCTGGTGGCAACCGAGGAGCGTGGCTTCGTCTCGGGCCGGCAGCAGGCCGAGGTGTGGGCGATCACCCGCGACGAATGGCGGGCGCAGCGCCAAGGTCACTCGGCCGGGTCAGCCAAGCCGGACTGAAGCGGGGCCGGCGTCCCCCCAGCCTGCGTGGACGCCGCCGATTCCCCGGCGCCGTCCCCGGCCAGATGCGCTTGATCCGCCCCCTTTTTTTTCCCTGCCGCCCCCCGGCGCGTCAGCTGAATAGCGGTTTAAGCCGGCGCTTACCGCCCCTTTCGCCCCGTTTTCTTCCCGATTGGTTCGCCCGGACCCTGGCTAGAATTTGCCACCATCCGGCATTCCGTGAACGCAATGCCATCGCTATCGGGCAAGATCCATGAATCCGTCTACCGTCATCGGCGCCGTCGTCGGCCTGCTTACCCTGGTTATCGTCGTGGCGCTGGCCGCCACCGACCCGGGCCTGTACTTCAACCTGCCGGGCCTGGCCATCGTGCTGGGCGGCACCTGCGCCGCGCTGTTCATCGCCTACCCGCTGTCCGAAGTGATGCGGGTCTTCAAGCTGGTGGTGACGGTGTTCCGTAACGACCAGCACGATCAGCAGCGCGACATCGAGGAACTCGTGTCCATGGCGCAGCTGTGGATGAACACGGACGTGCACAAGGTCGAGCAGGAACTCAAGAAGGTCACCAACCCGTTCCTGCGCACCGGCGTGCAGTTGATCATCGACAACACCCCGGAAGACCAGATCATCGAGCTGCTGCAGTGGCGCGTGTCGCGGCTGCGGGCCCGTGAAATGGCCGAGGCGCAGATGTTCCGCGTCATGGCCACCTTCGCGCCGGCCTTCGGCATGCTGGGCACGCTGGTCGGGCTGATCAACCTGATGGCGGTGCTGGGCGACGGCAGCATGACCATGATCGGCCAGCAGCTGGCCATCGGCCTGATGACCACGTTCTACGGCATCCTGCTGGCCAACCTGGTGTGCAAGCCCATCGCCGTGAAGCTGGAGCGCCGCACCGCCCGCCGCGTGGAATCCATGAACATGGTGCTGCAGGGCATCGCCATGATGTGCGAGAAGCGCGGTCCGGCCGTGGTGCGCGAAACCCTGAATTCGTTCGTGATGCACGTCGAAGACGAAATCTACGACGGCGGCGCGTCGGCCCCGCGCGCCAAGACCGAGGGGCAGGTCGCCTCGGCCACCAAGCCCGTGTCCATCACCCGCCCTGCCGCCGCGCGTCAATGAGCCTGATTTCTCCTTCCCTGGCGCAGCGGATCGAGCAGGCCCGCCAGGCCCAGATGCGCGCGCAAAAAGCGGCAGCCAACAGCGGCTGGCGCCCGAGCAAAAGCGACCGCAAGGATCGCTATGCCCGCTGGCACGTCGAGGAAACGGTCGAGCAGGACGCCGAAAACTGGCTGCTGAGCTACCTGGACCTGATCACGCTGCTGCTGGCCATGCTGGTGGTGATGCTGGCCGTGTCGCGCCTGCACGGCGGCTTTTACGAAGCCGGCGACAAGCCGGTGGACCTGGTGGGCAGTGTGGCGGTCAAGGGTCTGCCCGCCTATGACGGCGAGTATTCCGAATTCGATACCGTGGCGATTCCGGCCAGTTGGGCCGAACCGCCCGCGCCCGTCGCGGCGGCCCCCGCGGCTGACGCCGAAACGCCGGCCGATGGCGTGGTGGTGGCGGACGCCGCCAAGCCGCTGAAGGCGCCGTCCAAGGAATCGCTGGGCCTGGGCGACCTGGGCAAGTCGGTCGACGTCATCATCAACGAGCAGTCGGTCAGTTTCCGCATCAGCAACGAACTGCTGTTCCCGTCGGGCCAGGCCACGCTCAGCCCCGCCGGGCTGGACGTGATCAAGCGCCTGGCCGTGATCCTGAACAAGAACGCGTACCAGGTGTCGGTGGAAGGCCATAGCGACCCCGTGCCGATCCAGACGCGCCAGTTCGCTTCCAACTGGGAACTGTCCAGCAGCCGCGCCACCAGCGTGCTGCGCGAGCTGGTGCGCGATGGCGTGGCCAGCAGCCGCCTGCGCGCGGTGGGCTACGCCGAAACCCGCCCGATCGAATCGAACGACACCCCCGCGGGCCGCGCCGCGAATCGCCGGGTCGAGCTGATCATGGACATCACGGCGGCGCAAAAGCCCGGCCAGGACAAGCCGGCACAAGGCCAGGCCAAGGCGGCCGACGGCAAGGCGACCGCCGCCACCACCCCGCCCGGCAATTCCTGAGCGCCCGTCGGCACAACCGGCTTCGGCCGGTTTTTCTTTGCGCGCCACGCACGGCGCTACCCCTCCCGAACCATTGCAAACCGCAGTAATCTGGCGGCCTGTCGATCCCGGGAAGATCCCATGCCGTACCTGATGCTGATAGTCGAACCCAGGGGCCAGCGCGCCGAGCGCACGCCCGAAGAAGGCCAGGACGCCTACGCGCAAATGCTGCGCTACGCCGAAGGCCTGCAAGCGCGCGGCCTGCTGGCGGCGGCCGAATCCCTGAAATCCGATGCCGAAGGCGTGCGGCTGCGCGTGCGCGACGGCCAGCGCACGCTGGTCGACGGCCCCTTTGCCGAAGCCAAGGAAATGATCGGCGGCTTTTTCCTCTTGACCACCGACAGCCGCGACGAAGCGCTGGCGCTGGCCGCCGAGTGCCCGGCCGCGCAGTGGGCCACGGTCGAGGTGCGCGAATTGGGGCCCTGTTTCCTGTGATGCCCTGGCTGGCCCGTCGTGGGTGGGCGCGGGCGCCGGCCCCGGCCGCGGGCCGCAGACGAGCCATCGATTAGGGGTTTACCCTAGGTTCCCGATATCCATGTCGATGTCCGCCCTTGCCATGCGTCGTGCCGGTACAAGCCCCGAACACCGGGGCCTTGCCACCGACACCAGGAGATTTCGATGCGATTCATGATCATCGTCCGGGCCACGCCCGACAGCGAAGCCGGCAAGCTGCCGGAAGCCAGCCTGCTTGCCGCCATGAGCACCTATCACGAAGCCCTGGCCAAGGCCGGCGTTTTACTCGACGCCAACGGCCTGCGGCCCACGTCCGCCGGCTGGCGGGTGCGCTATGACAGCAAGGGCCAGCGCAGCGTCGTGGACGGCCCCTTCGCCGACACCAAGGAACTGATCGCCGGCTACAGCCTGATCCAGGTGCGCTCGCGCGAGGAAGCTCTGCAATGGACGCTGCGCTTTCCCGATCCCTTCCCCGACCAGCCCTGCGAAATCGAAGTGCGCCAGCTGTACGAACTGGACGACCTGGGCGCCGGCGAGGAAATCGAACGTTTCCGCGCCCTGCCCGGCAAGGGCCGTTAAGCCCCCGCTGCCACCCGCCCAACCCGAGACCCGCCATGCACAAACAGATCTTCGTCAATCTCCCCATCAGCGACATGCAGAAGTCGCAGGCCTTCTTCAAGCGCCTGGGCTTTACCTTCAATCCGCAGTTCACCAATGACCAGGGCGCCTGCATGGTCGTCAGCGACGACATCTACGTCATGCTGCTGGTCAAGCCGTTCTTCCAGGGCTTTACCGGCAAGCCCATCGCGGATGCCACGAAAAGCACCGAAGTGCTGATCGCCCTGTCGTGCGAAAGCCGCGCCGAGGTCGACGACCTGGTCGCCCGCGCCAAGGCCGCCGGCGGCACCGTGCCGCGCCCACCGCAGGAACACGGCGGTTTCATGTACAGCCACGGCTTTGACGACCTGGACGGCCACATCTGGGAGGTGTTCTACATGGCGCCGGGCGAGACCCCGCAGGCATGACCTTGCCGGACGCCGCCGCTACGCATCGCGCGATCGAGGCCGTCTGGCGGATCGAAGCCGCCAGCGTCATCGCCGGCGTCGCGCGCCTGGTGCGCGACGTCGGGCTGGCCGAAGAGCTGGCCCAGGACGCGCTGGTGGCCGCGCTGGAACACTGGCCGGTCAGCGGCGTGCCGGACAACCCGGGAGCGTGGCTCATGACCACCGCAAAAAACCGCGCCCGTGACCGCCTGCGGCTCGACGCCATCCACCGCCGCAAGCACGAGCAGATCGGGCATGAACTGGAAGCGTTGCAGGCCGACGTGGAACCCGACTTCGTCGAGGCGCTGGACGCCGCGCGCCAGGACGACATCGGCGACGACCTGCTGCGCCTGGTGTTCACCGCCTGCCACCCGCTGCTGTCCACCGAGGCGCGCGTGGCGCTGACGCTGCGCCTGTTGGGCGGGCTGTCCACCGCCGAGATCGCGCGCGCCTTCCTGGCCTCGGAATCCACCATCGCCCAGCGCATCGTGCGGGCCAAGCGCAGCCTGTCCGCGGCCCGCGTCCCCTTTGAGGTGCCGGGCCCCCAGGAACGCGCGGCGCGGCTGGCGTCCGTGCTGGAAGTGATCTACCTGATCTTCAACGAAGGCTATTCCGCCACCGCGGGCACGGACTGGACGCGCCCGGCGTTGTGCGATGAAGCGCTGCGGCTGGGCCGCATCCTGGCGCAGCTGGCGCCGGACGACAGCGAAGTGCACGGGCTGGTGGCGCTGATGGAACTGCAGGCCTCGCGGCTGCACGCCCGCAGCGATGCCCAGGGCCGCCCGGTGCTGCTGCTGGAACAGGACCGCAGCCGCTGGGACACGCTGCTGATCCGCCGCGGGCTGGACGCCCTGGCGCGCGCCGAAGCGCTGGGCGGCGCCAGCGGTCCGTATGCGCTGCAGGCCGGCCTGGCGGCCTGCCATGCCCGGGCGCGGCGGGCCGAGGACACCGATTGGCAACACATCGTGGCGCTGTACGACGCACTGGCACAGGCCATGCCGTCGCCGGTGGTGGAACTGAACCGCGCCGTCGCCGTGGGCATGGCCTTTGGCCCGCAGGCGGGACTGGATCTGGCCGACGAACTGGCGCAAGATCCGGCGCTGGCCAACTACCACTGGCTGCCCAGTGTGCGCGGCGATCTGCTGGCCAAGCTGGGCCGGCGCGCCGAAGCCATGACGGAATTCGAACGCGCGGCCGGCATGACGCGCAATGCGCGGGAAAGGGAAATGCTGCTGGCGCGGATGAACGACATGCGTGACGGCCCCCTGGGCGAGTAGGCGCTACCGGGACGCGCGGCGGCTCACATTGCGTCAACCCGCCCAGGGCGACGGCGATCCGGCATGTTGCGGTTCGTGCGGATGCGCCCGGACGTGCTTAAATTCCGTCATGGCTTCCCCTCTGCCTTCCGCCCGCGGCGCCCCTGCCGCGCCCGCCGCAGCCCCCCTCGCGGGCGTGCCGCAGGCCTTCGACCATCCGAACGACCGCGCCGAATTCCGCCGCCAGGCGCACCGGCCCGGCATCGAGCTGTACCGCGCCCACATCATCCGCCACGCCTTCGAGCCGCATACGCACGAAGCCTTCGGGCTGGGCGCGATCGAAACCGGCGCGGAACGCTTCCGCTATCGGGGCGCCGAGCATCTGGCGCCGTCCGGCTCGGTGGTACTGATGAATCCGGACGAACTGCACACCGGCCGCGCCGAAACCGAAGGCGGCTGGCGCTACCGCATGGCCTATATCGACCCCGAGGTGGTCGAGCGGGTCACGGGCGAAAGCGGCTGGTGGTTCGACTGCGCAGTCGGCCACGACGCCGCCAGCGCGCAGCGCGTCACCGCCCTGCTGGAGACACTGTGGCAAGCGCGCGACCCTCTGGCCTTCGACAGCGCCCTGTATGCGCTGTTGGCGCAATTTCGCCGCCATGCCCGCGTGCCGCGGCCGCTACGGGCCGAAGGCGCGCCGCGCTTCGCCCGGGTCATCGACTACCTGCGCGCCAACCTGTCGCGCCGTCTGTCACTGGAAGAACTGGCCGACGTGGCCGGGCTGAGCCCGTTCCATTTCCTGCGTAGCTTCCAGGCGCAGCATCACGCCACGCCCCAACAGATGCTGATGGCGCTGCGTCTGTTCGAGGCCAAGCGCCTGCTGGCCGCCGGCGAGAGCCCCGCGCAGACCGCGCTGGCCGCCGGCCTGACCGACCAGGCCCATCTGACCCGCGCCTTCACCCGCCGCTATGGCGTCACGCCGGCGCGGTATCAGAAGCAAGTGCGCGCGTAGGGCCACACGCTGCCGTGCCGCAGGGCTCACGCGGCGCAGCAATCTGGTACAAGACCCGCCCCGCCCCCGCCGCCTAGACTGGCCCGTCTGTTCAATCGCGATGGGAGTCTTTATGTGGGCAGGAACCTTGTACGCCCTGGCGGCCGGCCTGATGTGGGGGCTGGTGTTCGTCGGCCCGCTGCTGCTGCCCGAGTATCCCGCTGCCCTGCAATCGGTGGCGCGCTACCTCGCGTTCGGCCTGATCGCGCTGCCGCTGGCCTGGCTGGACCGCAAGGCGCTGCGCCAGTTGACCCGTGCCGACTGGATCGAAGCGCTGAAGCTGGCCGCCATCGGCAACCTGCTCTACTACCTGTGCCTGGCCAGCGCCATCCAGCGCGCCGGCGGCCCGGTGCCCACGATGATCATCGGCACCCTGCCCGTGGTGATCGCCATCTGCGCCAACCTGCGTAACGCGCGCCGCGACGGCCGGCTGCCGTGGAAGCGGCTGGCGCCTTCGCTGGCCTTGATCGCGCTGGGCATCGGCTGCGTCAACCAGGTGGAATTGCAGGCATTGCGCCAGGAGGCCGATGCGGATCTGGCGCGCTACGCCATCGGCGCGGTGCTGGCGCTGGGCGCGGTGGCCTGCTGGACCTGGTATCCCTTGCGCAACGCCGACTGGCTGCGCGACCACCCCGGCCGCAGCCCGCGCACCTGGGCCACCGCCCAGGGCGTGGCCACGCTGCCGCTGGCGCTGGCCGGCTATGGCCTGCTGTGGGGAGGCATGGCCGCCACGGGCAGCGCTTTCGATATGCCGCTGGGGCCGCGTCCGGAAGTGTTCCTGGGGTTGATGATCATCATCGGCTTGTTCTCGTCGTGGCTGGGCACCCTGTGCTGGAACGAAGCCAGCCAGCGCCTGCCCACCGCCCTGGCCGGCCAACTGATCGTATTTGAAACGCTGGCGGCGCTGGCCTATGCCTTCATTCTGCGCGGCAGCATGCCGCAGCCGCTGACGCTGGCGGGCATCGGCCTGCTGATGATCGGCGTGCTGCGCGCGGTGCGGGTCAAGCCCGAGCCGGTGCCGGCGCCGGCGGCGTGAAGCGGCGCGCTAGATGATTTCCGTCAGGCGCTGCAAATCGTCGATGACCGCGAACGCGCCCTCGTCCAGCAGACGCTTGCGCTGATCCGGCCCGTTATGCGAGGCGCCCACGTAGCCCACGGCCCGCATACGCGCGGCCCGGGCGGCGCGCACGCCGGGCACGCTATCTTCGACCACCACGCATTCCAGGATGGCGGTACGCATCTGGCGCGCGGCGAACAGGAAGACGTCCGGCGCCGGCTTGCCGTGCGCCACCTGCGCGGTGCTGAACACATGGGGCGCGAACGCGTCCCACAGGCCCACCAGTTTCAGCGCCGCTTCCAGTTTGGGCGGCGTGCTGCTGGAGGCGACGCAGTATTCGATGCCGCGCAGGCGCAAGGCGGCCAGGGTCTCACGCACGCCGGGCAGCGCACGCAGTTCCTGGCGGAAGGTGTCCTGCAGGCGGTCGGCGTACTGGCGCGGGAAATCCTCGGGCAGCACGCGGGCGTTTTCGTCCTGCAAGGTCTGCCACATATCGGCATCCGGAATGCCGGCGAAACGCCGGGCGGCCTCTTGCGGCGTGATCGCAATGCCGTGTTCGGCCAGCGCGCGCGACTGGGCGCGCGCGGCGATGATTTCGCTATCGATCAGGACACCGTCGCAATCGAAGATGACCAGGCGCGGGACAGGCGTAGACATAGCAGCTCCAGGAAGGACGAGCTTGCATGATAGGCCTGCTGCGTTACAGGCGCGCGCCATTCAAGCGCCGCAGCCGCCAGGCGACGAACACCCCGCCCAGCGCCGCCCCCGCCACGATCAGCGCGGCCTGCGCCCAGCCATAGCGGTCGATGACCCCGCCGACGGTGACCGGGCCGATCACCTGGCCCAGGTTGCTGCCCATCATGACCAACCCCACGGCCGACGCCGTCAGCGCGGGCCGCGGCGCCACCAGGGGTGCGGTGCCCAGCAGCGTCGCGGGAATCAAGCCGCCCACCGCCGAAAACAGCACACACAGCAGGAACGTGGGCATCGCCGGCAGCACCGAGCGGAAGATCAACAGCGCCACCACGCCCATCGCCGCGCTGGCGCAGGCGATGAGCGTCGAGCGGCGCCAGCCGCGCGACAACAGCACGCCCGCGCCGAGGTTGCCGATGATATTGGCGGCGGTGGCCGCGGCGGTGTACAGGCCGGCGGTAGCCAACGGCAGGCCCAGCTTGTCCATCAGCAACACGGGCAGGAAGGTGAACAGCGCGAAGAACATCAGGCTGTAGAGCGTGAACGACGCGGCCAGCAGCAGCGGCCCGGCCGCGCCCAGGGTATCGGCCGTGTCACGGCGCAAACCCGCCCACGACAGGCCCGCGCCGCCCGGGTTGGCGGGCGCCAGCGCGGCCACGCAGGCCAACGCCACCAGCACCGCGGCACCGGCGCACCACCAGTAGGCGTGCCAGTCGCCGAACGCCTGCGAGGCCAGCATGGCCACCGCCATGCCGGTGGGCATGTAGCAGCTCCAGAGGGCAAAGGCCAGGTCGCGGCTGGACGGCAGCACCAGCCGTTGCAGCGCGGCGGGGCCCGCCACCGTGATCAGCAGAAAACCCAGGCCTTCCACCACCCGCGAAGCCAGCAAGGCCCCATAGCCCGGCGCCAGCGCGCCCGCGGCCGTGCCCAGCGCCGTGGCCGCCAGGCCCCACAGCAGCATGCGGCGCGCGCCATAGCGGGCGATGACGCCGCCGGCCGCGATGCCGCCGAGCACGCCCAGAATCGAAAACACCGCCGTCAGCGTGCCGATGGACGCCAGGTCCAGGCCCAGGTCGCGGCGCAAGAGCGGCGCCGCGATGATCACCTTGCCCACCTGCAACGATGCCACCACGCCCGCCCCCACGATTGCCAGCACCGCGCCCCACCGGGTTCCCGCCGGCTGGCCGGCCTGCGCCGCGCCTTCTGCCTTGTCCATCCGTGCCTCTCCTGACCGCTTGAAGCCGCCAGCATGCCCGGCGGAGCTGATTCTGATAAGTGATAATCTTTCGATGGAACCGATCTATAAAACAGATCAAGCCGCCCGATGATAGACGCCCTGACCCTGGACCAGCTACGCGTGTTCGCCGCCGTTGCCGACACCGGCAGCTTCCGCGCCGCCGCCAAGCACCTGTCGCGCGTGCAGTCGGCCGTCAGCCATGCCATCGCCAACATGGAGACGCAGCTGGGCGTGACGCTGTTCGACCGCGGCGGCCACCGCCCCGTCATGACCCCCGAAGGCCAGGCGCTGCTGGCCAACGCGCGCGACATCCTCCTGCGCGTGGACGCGATGCGGGCACGCGCCCTGGGGTTGGGCGAAGGGGTGGAACTGGAATTATCGTTGGTGGTGGACACGCTGTATCCCATCGACCAGGTGGGCGCGGCGCTCAACCGCCTGCGCGCGGCGTATCCGTCGGTGGCCACGCGCGTTGCCGTGCTGCCGCTGGGCGGGCCTATCGCCGCGCTGCTGGCCGGCACGCATCAGTTGGGCATCGTGGCGGGCGAGCATTTCCGCCATCCACGCATCGCGCTGCAGGCGTTGTCGTCGGTGCAGATGGTGGCGGTGGTGGGCGCCAGCCACCCGCTGGCCGCCCGCGTGGCTGACGGCCCGCCGCTGGCCGCGCCCGACCTGGCCGACCACGTGCAGGTGGTGCAGACCGACGCGTCCACGCTCAGCGATGGCCGCGACTTTGCCGTGCTGTCGCCGCAGACCTGCCGGGTCAGCGGCCAGGACACCAAGCATGCGCTGATCCTGGCAGGCGTCGGCTGGGGCCGCCTGCCGCTATGGCTGGTGGAACGCGACCTGACCGACGGCCGCTTGCTGCGCCTGCCCACGGGCAGCCTGGGGCGCGGCAGCCAGGTCGCCACCGAGGTCTATCTGGCGCACCGCATCGACCAGCCGCTGGGCCCGGCAGCGCGCACGCTGGCCGCCGCCCTGGCCCCGGCCTGACACGCGCCCGGCCGCCGCTCAGCGCTGGCAGCGCTTCATCAGGTACTTGGGCGATTCCTCGTAGCCCTGGCGGTAATAGAAGCGATGCGCGTCCGTGCGCCGCTCGTGGCAATGCACTTCGATGCGATCGCAGCCGCGGGCCGCGGCGAGCGAGGCAGCGGCCTCTTCCAGCGCCCGGCCCACGCCGCTGCCGCGCGCCGAGTCGCTGACGCAGAAATACGTGATGCGGCAGAAGTCGCCCGGCAAGGCCAGCTGCACCATGAAGTGCAGGCCGATGAAACCCAGCAGCCGGCCGCCGTCTTCGGCCACCAGCAGTTCGGCGTCGCGGTGCCCGAGCAGGCGTTCGATTTTTTCCGGCACGAAGGCCTGCGTGCCGGGGTAGCCCAACTGGGCCAGCAGATCGACGATATCGGCGCTGTCGCCGACGTCTGCATTGCGGATGATCATGTCGCCTCGCGGAAAAGGTCGATGCTAGCGCCGCGCGATGTCGGCGCGATGACCGCGCAGGGGCGCGGCGTCCGGTGCAAGCGTGCGGCGGTCATGACGGTGCAACATCACGGCGTCTCATCCGGCCGCCCCTGTCGTGTCGCCCCGCAGCATCCCGAACAGCGCCTGCACCGCCGGCGACCCGGCGGCTTGGGCCGACGCCGCCAGGGCAAAGCGCCGGCGCACCGGCGACGCCAGGGGCAGCACGCGCAGGCCGCGCCGGTTTTCGGGCAAGGTCAGGGCCGGCACCAGCGCCACACCGACGTTGTCTCGCACCAAGGCGAACGCGCTGGACCATTCCATGACCCGGGCGCGCACGTCCGTCAACGTCAAGCCCGCATCGGCGGCCACGCTGCCCGCATGCGCGGTGCACCCGCCGGTAGCCAGCACGAAAGGCTGCGCCGCCAACTGCGCCAAGGACACCGATGCGCCCAGCGCCAGCGGGTGCGCGGCCGGCAGCACCGCCACCCAATCGTCTTCGCCCAGCGGACAGGTGCGCCGCTTGGCCGGCGGGTTCAACACCACGCCCACATCCACCGTGCCGGCCGCCAGCAGGTCTTCGATTTCGCTGTCGCTGGCTTCCAGCGGCAGCACCTCGATGCCGGGGTGCAATTGCCGGAAGCGCCGCAGTACCGGAGGCAGCACGGTGGAGAACACCATGGGAAAGCTGGCCAGCCGCAAGACACCGCCCGCCGTGCCCGCGGCCTCGCGCGCCAGCGCCTGGATGCGGCCCAGTGATTCCAGCATGGCGCGGGCCTCGTGGGCCACCCGCAGGCCCAGCGCCGTGGGCACGCTCTGGCGACGTTCACGCGTGAACAGCGGCGCGCCCAATTGATGTTCAAGCTGGGCGATGGCCTGGCTGGCGCCGGACTGCGTCATGCCTACCTGGCGCGCGGCATGGGTGATATTGCCGGCGTCCGCCACCGCCAGCAGCAGCCGCCAATGGATCAGGTTCATCATGACATTAGCTCAACTTATTTCTTATTTTTGAAAGAGTAATTTTACGGATTTCTGTCATGGCCTCATTCTGGCGCCTTCGAAACCCGCGTGCAATCGCCCAGGATGTCCCGATGAAGCTCTATTACGCCCCCAACGCCTGCTCGCTGGCGCCGCATATCGTGCTGCGCGAACTGGCCCTGCCGTTTGAACTGGTCCGGGTGAACAACCAGACCAAGCGCACCGCCGAGGGCGGCGACTTCCTGGCCGTCAATCCCAAGGGTTATGTGGCGGCGTTGCAGCTGGACGACGGACGGGTGCTGACCGAAGGCCCGGCCCTCGTGCAGTACCTGGCCGACCTGCGCCCCGACGCGGGCCTGGCGCCGCCCGCCGGCAGTTGGGCCCGCAGCCACCTGCACGAGTGGCTGAATTTCATTTCCACGGAAATCCACGGCGGCTTCGGCCCGCTGTTCAACCGCGCCCTGCCCGGGGAGGCGCGCACCTGGTGGCAGGCGCGCCTGGAGAAACGGCTGGACTATCTGGCCGCCGCGTTACGCGGGCGCCAGGCGCTGGTCGAGGACCGCTACGGTGTGGCGGATGCCTATCTGTACACGGTGCTGCGTTGGGCCGCGCAGTTCCAGATCGACCTGGCGCGCTGGCCCGGTCTGCCCGAGTACCAGCGCCGCATCGAGGCGCGGTCCGCGGTGCAGGCCGCGCTGGCGGCGGAAGCGGCCGATTGAAGCCGGCGCGATGCGCGGGCAGTTCGGGTACGGAATCGGACCCCCTGTCACCCCGTAGCCAAGCGTCATCGTGAACACGGTGCTAGCATTTTGTGCATGACCTCGATCCTGCACGCCCACCCCATCGATCCGGCCATCCGCGAACGCGTCATGGCTACCCTGGAACACATCGAACAGCGCCACGACGTCCGCGTCCTGCTCGCCTGCGAGTCCGGCAGCCGCGGCTGGGGCTTCGCCTCGCCCGACAGCGACTACGACGTGCGCTTCCTGTACGTGCACAAGCTGGACTGGTACCTGCGCGTGTCGCCCCAGCGCGACGTGATCGAGCTGCCCATCGACGACGAACTGGACGTGTCGGGCTGGGAATTGCGCAAGGCCCTGCAACTGCTGCGTGGCTCCAACCCCACCCTGTTCGAATGGCTGGATTCACCGGTGCTGTACCGCCAGGACGACGCCTCCAGCGCCTGGCTGCGGCATTTTCGCAGCGAGTATTTTTCGCACATGAAGGGCCGCTGGCACTACGTGGCCATGGCCGGGCGCAACTTCCGCGAATCGCTGCAAGGCGACACCGTGCGCCTGAAAAAATACCTGTACGTGCTGCGCCCCGTGCTGGCCGCGCAATGGATCGACAGCGGCCGCGGCATCCCGCCGATGCGCTTTGCCGACCTGGCCGACGCCATGGTCACCGACCCGGCGCTGCGCGACGAGATCAACCAGTTGCTGACCATCAAGATGCAGGCCGGCGAGGCCGAACACGGTCCGCGCTTTCCGCTGATCCACGCCTACCTGGAAACCACCCTGCAGGCCCTGGAAAAAGCCCCCTTTTTCGACCGGCCCGATGGCCAGACAGAAAGGCTGGACCGGTTCCTGTACGAGGTCGTGACGGGTGCGGCGCTGACGTATTGAGCAGTCGCTTGGCAGCGTATCGGGCGGCGCTGCGTTCGCGCGCCGACTGGCTCCGGCCGATGCATCTGCGCCAGCGCGCAGGGCTTACGCCGGCTATGCGCCGATCGTACGCAGCGCACGTGCGCAGATGCGCTGGGTCGCGGTAGCCGGGCTGTCCGCGGACCAGCGCGCGCAAACTGCCCGGACCCACGCCGGCTGGTCCTTGCTGGCGTCGTTCAGCCAGTTCGCCACGGAATCCTGCACGTACACGGCGGCATCGGCGCGCAACGGTTCCAGCAGCGGCAACGCCCGGCCGGGATCAGCCTTGAGCGCCGCGATATGGGCACACCATACCCCGCGCGGCCGCAGCGATTCACTGGCGTAGCGGCGCAAACGCTCAGACGATTGCTTAGTCCACGGAAGCAATAGCGCAATCGCCGCGTCGAGTTCCGCCACCAGCGCAGGACGCACCGCCAGCCAAGCCCATTCGCGCACGCCAAAATGCGCATCATCGGCCAACGGCCGAATCCGCGCCAGCCGCTGCGACAGCGACAGGCCCGGCGCCGTACCCGCCATGAAGCAAGCCCAGCCGCGCGCGGAGTCGGACGTATGCGCCGCCATGCGCTCAAAGGCCTGCGGGCCTAATTGCTGATCCAATATCTGCGCCGCCAGCGCCATGCGCTTGGAGATGCCAGTTCCCTCTGCGGCGCGCATCTGGTCCAGCCCGTCTTTGTCTACCTCGGGCGCCAGCGCCTGCAGCAGTCGCGCAAAATCCACGGCCAGGCATTCTGTCAGATGCGACGCTGGCGCGCCCGCATTCAACTGCGCCAAGCGCTCCGGGCTGATGTCCTTCACGCCGCGGCCGGCGGGTTTGGGGGCCTTCATTGCGCCTTGCCTGGCTGCGCGGTGCGGCCGGTATCGGTGCCGCGCCATACTTTGCCCAACAGCTCGCCCAGCTGCTGCCTGTCTGCCTGCGACAGGCCGTCAAAAAGCGACCCGATCCATTGCGCGTGCTCCTTGAACAGCCTGGCAGCCGCCGTCTTGCCCTTGGACGTGAGCGCCACGGTGATCGTGCGCCGATCTTGCTGCCCCGGCCGACGCTGGACAAAACCGTCACGTTCCAGTCCGTCGAGCAACCCCGTCACCGTGGCCCGCGTGACACCGGCGCGTACCGCCAATTCATGCGGCGCCAAGCCGCCCGTCTGCCCGTGCAGCAGGAACAACAGTACGAACTTGCCTTCGGACAACTGCCTGGGCGCCAATCGCGCGGCGCAATCGCGGTCGATCGCGCTGGCCAATGCAAGCACCTGAAAGCAAAGCTGGATGCCATCGCACGACGGCAAACCGCGCCGCGCGGCCTCGTTCAGCAAGGCGTGGTGCTTGGGTTCGAGCATGGAAGTGACGTGTTTCGACATAGGCCATGGCATAAGGTATGGTGCCATATAATATGGCGGCTAATTAGTTATTGCAAACAGGCGCTGGTTCGACCCTTATCATTCCCTTCATCGCCCCCTCTTCTCGAACCCTATGCCATCCCTTCCAAACGTGACGTTGCGCCGTCTGCGCGAAGACGACGTACCCATGATCCTGGCCCTGGAGTCCGACCCCGAGGTCATGCGGTACAGCACCGGAATCAAACCCGCCACCGAAGCCCGCCGCCAGGAGCTGCTGGCCTGGCTGCAAGCGCCCGTGGACAACATCGGCCACTGGGCCGTGGTGGATCCGGAAGGCGCTGCCATCGGCTGGATCAGCCTGACCTGGCTGGAAGGCACTGGCCAACTGCAACTGGCCTACCGCCTCTGCCAGGCCGCCTGGGGCCGGGGCTACGCCACTCAGGCCGCGCAACAGCTATGCGCCTACGCGTGGCGCACGCTGAATGCGCAGGAATTGGTCGCCGTGACCTGGCCCGACAACCAAGGCTCGCAGCGCGTACTGCAAAAATTGGGCTTCACGTTATGCGGCCAGGAAACACACTATGGCCGCACGACCTGCGTGTATGCGCTCGCCCGGCCACCGAGCTGATCTATCATTGCGGGTCCGATCATCTTTCCGAGCCCGGCATGTCCGACAACGCCCAACCCATTGACGCCGCCACCTACATCGCCCAAAGCCTGGAAGGCCTGCGCGCCGTCACCGCCGCGCACTGCGGCACCTGGCATCTGGATGAAGCCGAGCAATGGTCCGTGGACATGGACAGCGGCCTGATCGTGTTCCAGCTGCCCGGCGGCATGACCGCCCGCGCGCCGGTGCAGATCGTCGGCACCACCAACAGCGCCGACGGCACCTTTCTGTGGGGCTGGGACCACCCGTCCGTGCCCGCCGAGCTGGCCGAGCACGCCCAACTGGCGCAGGCCTTCGGCCAGGCCCATGGGCTACCGGCCTACACGACCCGTCAGGTCCCCTGCGACGACGACCAGGCCTGGACGTTCACCGCGGTCGCCATGCGGCTGGGCGAAGCCAGCGGCGCATACCGGGCGCAGGCGTCGGACACGGCGTATGTGTGGATGACGTTTGGGCAGGTGACGCTGTCGCAAGCGGACGCGATCTAGCGCGAGGCAACTTGCTGGGCCGGAGCGGCGTCTTTCGGACGCAAGTGCAGATAGCCGACAAACAGGCCGCACGAGACCAGCATGCCGATCAGCACGAATAGGACCCCCTTCAGTCCTTCGTCGATGAAGCGCCCCGAGGACGGGTCGGATATCTCGATCAATCCCTCGGAATGCACCGCCGAAATCGACTGCTCCGCGCCAGACCGGTCCTCTTGCCGTCCCCATACGACGAAATAGACGGATGACGAAGGCGGCAGCTTGTCGATGGTTACCTGCGTCTGGCCTCTCAGCGACTCATTTTTCTTGCCGTCGGCACGAACGGAGATGACACGCGCATTGGGAAAGGTCACCCTGATATCCGTGGCGGTCTTTTCACCCGTGTTGTGAAGCCCGGCATGGGTAATGGACCGCAGGGGCGAGTTCTTCGCCACATAGGCCTGGTTGCGCGCCAGTGCCGACTTTTCCTCATCATCCAGTTGGTCGAACACGGGATCCAGGTCGCTGGGCATCTCGAACGACGTGGTGGCTTGCACCAGCGAGAGAACGGGCCGGGGGGTCTTGTAGGCGACGTATCCCTGGTAGATGCCGGACAGCACCGCGATACCCGCAATGACGTTCCAGAGGATTTTCAGCATGACATATTCGCTTGATTCCTGGCGGTTGCCGCCATTGTTGGTGGGCGTATCAACTTGCTGCCCTTCGCGGACAGCCACCCTTATCGTAACAATACGTTAGCAGGCGGCGCCCACGTGCCTGTGCGCGCTATCCCGCCGGGCCACCGGCGCACGCACACGCCGACATCGCCGCTCAGCCGCCATGCGGCCGGATGCCGGTATAGGCCGCGCGCGGCCGGATCACGTTCCGGCTGCCGCGCTGCTCCAGCCCATGCGCCAGCCAGCCGATCGAGCGGCCCAGCGCGAACAGGCCGAACGCCGCGCCCACCGGCAGCCCCAGGTGGCGCCGCACCGCCACCAGCGCGAAATCCACCGACGGCCGCTGGCCGACCAGCGCAAACGCCTGCTCGATGCGCTGGCGCCAGGCCGGCCGCCGCGGCAGGATGCGGCCCAGCAAGGCGATCGCGCGCGGATCGCCCCCCGGATACAGATGATGGCCAAAGCCAGGCAGGTCTTCGCCGCGCGCCAGCCGCTCGCGCAGCGCGGCGCCAGCCGCTTCGCCCCGGTCCAGTTCGTCCCACAACGCCTCGCCGCGCGCCGTGGTGCCGCCATGCCGCCCGCCCGTCAACGCCGCCAGGCCGCCGACGATGCCGGCGCGCAGGCTTGCCCCCGTCGACGCAATGCAGCGTGCCGTGAAGCTCGACGCGTTCAGCTCGTGGTCGGCGCACAGCACCAGCGCCATCCTGATCAGGTCTGCGCCGTCCGCATCCAGGCCCCAGGCCCGCGCGCACTGTTCATGAATCGGCGCGCTGGCCGGCGGCGCCTGCAACAGGCAGGCCGCCAGCGTGCGCACCAGATCGCCACAGCCTCGCGCCTGCCGCTCGGGCGAGCGCTGCCACAATGCCGTGGCGTCGTCGTCGCTGGCCGCCGTGAACAACGGCAGCAGCGACGCTTCCGCGCGCTGCCCGCGATGCCGCGCGAGCAACCCTGCCACCCCGTCCGCCAGACGTGGCGCCGGCCCCGCGAACGCCGCGTCCGCCTCGCACTGCCACAGGTGCGCGGCCACCGTCTCCACCGAGGCGGATTGCGCCAACGTCACCGCGTTCACTCCCCGGTAGTACATCTGGCCGTCTTCGATCAACGTGATGGCCGACTCCAGCACCGGCAATCCCCAACTGAGCGTGGCCTTGGCCACTTCTTTGGGCTTGCGTCCGCGCGTGCGCTGCCCGGCCAGGCGCTCGACCTCGTCCGCCAGATAACGGCTTTCGCGGTGGCTGTCGCCTGCCTCGGCATGCAGCAGCCCCCGGCTGACATAGGCGTAAAGCGTCTGGCGCGACACGCCCAGGCGGGCCGCGGCGTCGGCGGAGGACAGGTAGTGGGGCATCGTGGCGGGGGCTCGGGGATCAATAAGTTGATTAGATTAATCAATATTGACAATAAAAACGAGAAGAATAGTCTGTCGGCATTGTTTGACGAACCGAGGAAGTGCCATGCCTGATACCCAAGATTCCCCGTCCCCCGCCGTCACCGACTACCTGCGGCAATTCTGGCTGGCCGCCGGCGGCGCCCCCGCCCATCTGTCCCGCGTGACGGTCACCGGGCAAGGCGCGCTTGCGTGCGCGTTCGCCTTCACCGATTTCGCCACCGCCGCCATCGGCGCCGCCGGTCTGGCCCTGGCTGAATTCGCCGCCGCCGGGTCCGGCGACCTCGCACCCGTCCAGGTCGACCGGCGCCTGGCATCCCTCTGGTTCGGCACCAGCCTGCGGCCGGTCGGCTGGGCCTCGCCACCGCTCTGGGATGCCGTCGCGGGCGACTATCTGGCGTCCGACGGCTGGATCCGCCTGCACACCAACGCGCCCCACCATCGCGACGCCGCCCTGGCCGTCCTGGGCGTGGCCGCCAACCGCGACGCCGTTGCCCAGGCGGTCGCCCGCTGGCGCGCCGACGACCTGGAAGCGGCCGTGGTCGAACGCAACGGCTGCGCCGCGGCCATGCGCAGCCTGGACGCCTGGGCGGACCATCCCCAAGGCCGCAGCGTCGCCGCCGAACCCCTGTTGCATCGCACCGCCGGCGCCGCGGCCGCCCGCCCTGATTGGCGCATCCCGCGCCAGCGCCCGCTGCAAGGCATCCGCGTGCTGGACCTGACCCGCATCCTGGCCGGCCCCGTCGCCACGCGCTTTCTCGCGGGCTACGGCGCCGAGGTGCTGCGCATCGACCCCATCGGCTGGGAAGAACCCGGCACGGTCCCCGAAGTCGTGCTGGGCAAACGCTGCGCCCGCCTCGATCTGAAAGACCCCGCCGGCCGCGCCGTTCTCGAACAGCTGCTGAGCCAGGCCGACGTCATGATCCACGGCTACCGCCCCGATGCCCTGGCGCGGCTGGGCCTGGACGCCGCCCGCCGCCGCCAGCTCAATCCCACCCTGATCGACGTCTCGCTGGACGCCTACGGCTGGACCGGTCCCTGGCGCGCGCGCCGCGGCTTCGACAGTCTGGTGCAGATGAGCAGCGGCATTGCCGAGGCCGGCATGCGCGCTGCCGGCGCCGACCGGCCCGTGCCGCTGCCCAGCCAGGGCATTGACCACGCAACGGGCTATCTGATGGCCGCAGCAGCCCTGCGCGGACTGACCGAGCGGGTCGCCACGGGTGCGGGCAGCAGCGCGCGGGCGTCGCTGGCCAGAACGGCGCGATTGCTGGTGGCGCATGCGGGTCAGCTGCAAGACGGGCCCGGACTGGCACCCGAAACACCGCAGGATCTGACGACGGCGATCGAACAGACGTCCTGGGGCCCGGCACGGCGGGTGAAGGTGCCGCTGCATGTGGGCGATGTGCCCAAGGCGTGGGACTACCCGGCGAGCGCGCTGGGGTCGAGCCAGGCCCAGTGGCGGTGAAAAGTGACGTCGCGCCTGGTTGGATGTGGCAGGGTGCCTGCTTAATCGATGGATGACCAATCCAGATCGTCCGCATTCACCCAGGCGATCTTCCGGGACTTTTCCAAGGGGTTCGCGAAGAAGTCCTTCAGCACCGCGAAGGCCAACGCCGGCGGCAGGCACGAGCCCAGGGGAATGTAGAGATCAGTGTCCGCATCCACGATGTCGTGCATTGCGTGGGCTTGCCCGACGCTGTACCAGCAGGACCCTGCCTTGGCATTTGGCACGTTGTAGTCATAGCGCAGGGAAATGCCTTTGCCAAAATAATCGACAAAGAAGAGAACGACTTCACCGCCGTCGAACGGGTATTCAAAACGGCCTTCACACCCATCGACCCCCCAGTCTTCCCTTTTGTAGGACAGGAAGTACTTGGAGTAGTCCGAAAGGTCTGCGCTTTCGGCGTCGGGAAGGCCTGGGAAGATGGCGGTTATTTTCATGGGTGTGGATGCTCGCTTGCCGCGTCGAAAAAGGTCTGAGCCAAGTCGGATTTTTTTGAACACCGTGTTCAAGTGTTGCCCACTGAAGTATTGCCTACTTTTATGCGTGCCCGACGCCCCCGGCGTCGCTCATCGAATCGCACGCAGGCCTGCCGACCCCTGACGCGCCCCGCCACCGGGATGCCAGTGGTAGATTGACACCCTCGACAGGCCGAAACGACCCTCAGGGCGGACCTTCATGGATTTGCTGATCACCGCGGCGGCACACGCGTTGGCGGCGGGCGACCCGCTGGGCGCGCTGGGCCGCGTGGCGCTGCGCGACGATGCGCCCGCGCTGGCGCTGCGCGGTATCGCGCTGGCGCAGCTGGGCGATTTCGAACGGGCGCGGGGGCTGGTGCGCCGGGCCGCCCGCGCGTTTGGGGCTCAGGATCCGGTGGCGCGCGCCCGCTGCGTGGTGGCCGAAGCCGAGATCGCCCTGGCTGCGCGCGACCTGGCCTGGCCGACGCCCGCGCTGCAGACGGCGCGCCAGGTGCTCGAACAGCATGGCGATGCGCGCAACGCAGCCTATGCGCGCTATCTCGAAGGCCGCCGCCTGCTGTTGATCGGCCGTCTGGAGCAGGCCGAACAGACCTTGGCGGCGCTGGACGCCGCCGCGTTTGCCCCGGCGCTGCGGACCGTTCATGAACTGGTGGTGGCGGGCATCGCCGTGCGGCGTCTGCAAGCGCGCCAGGCGCGCGCCGCCCTGACACGCGCGGCAACGGCCGCCCAAGCCGCCGGCATTCCCGCGTTGCAGGCCGAAGTGCGGCATGCGTCAAGCTTGCTGGACGCGCCCGCTGCCAGCCTGATCGCCCCGCCGCTTGCCCCCCAGCTGCTGCGCCTGGACGAGGTCGAAGCCCTGCTGGCATCGGACACCCTGGTGGTGGACGCCTGCCGCTACGCGGTGCACGGCGCCGGCCGCACGGTTGCCCTGGCCACCCGCCCCGTCCTGTTCACGCTGGCGCAAATCCTGGCCCAAGCCTGGCCCGGCGACGCCTCGCGCGAGGCCTTGATCGAGCAGGCCTTTCGTACCCGCCACCCCGACGACACCCATCGCGCCCGGCTGCGCGTCGAAATCGGCCGCCTTCGCGGCGCGCTCGGCGCCCTGGCGACGCTGCGCGCCACACGCAGCGGCTTTGCGCTGACGCCCCCCCCCGGACAGGCCGTTGCGGTGCTGACCCCGCCCGTAAAGGACAAGCACGCGGCGGTGCTGGCCTTGCTGGCCGATGGCCAGGCCTGGTCCAGCTCGGCGCTGGCGTTGGCCTTGGGCGCCAGCCAGCGCAACGTGCAACGGGCGCTGGACGCCCTGGCCGCGGCGGGCCGCGTCCAGCCGCTCGGCCGGGGCCGGGCGCGGCGCTGGATGACGCCGCCGCTGCCGGGTTTCGCGACGACATTGTTACTCCCGCTGCCGCTGCCGAATGCCTAGGATGGACACGTCAACCTCTTGAACAGGACATCGACATGAAATCCAACCCCGCAGAAATCATCCGTGAATACGGCCCCTTCCCTGGCGTGAGCCAAGTGCACGGGGTGTCCTACGACGGCAGCCGCGTGTGGATCGCCGTGGGCGAGAAACTGCACGCCCTGGACCCGGCCAGCGGCGCCGTGGTGCAGTCCATCGACGTGGCCGCGCAGGCCGGCACGGCATTCGACGGCAAGCACCTGTACCAGATCGCCGGCGACGTCATCCAGAAGATCGATCCCGCCTCGGGCAAAGTACTGGGCACCATCCCCGCGCCGGAAGGCGAAGGCAATTCCGGCATGGCCTGGGCTGAAGGCATGCTCTGGGTCGGCCGCTACAAAGACCGCAAGATCCACCAGGTCGACCCCGCCACCGGCGCCGTCGTCCGTACCATCGCGTCGGACCGCTACGTGACCGGCGTGACCTGGGTGGACGGCGGCCTATGGCACGGCACCTGGGAAGACGACGCCAGCGAATTAAGACAGGTCGACCCGCGTAGCGGCGAGGTCCTGGCAAGCCTGGCGTTGCCCGCGGGCGTGGTCGTGTCCGGCCTGGAGTCCGACGGCGACGACGTGTTCTATTGCGGCGGCGCGACCAGCGGCAAAGTGCGCGCGGTGCGCAGGCCATCAACAATTCGCTAAAGCGTGGTGCAGCGTTGGGCCAGGATTCGATTCAATTGAAAATCCAATCTGCACGCAAAAACTGCACGCCAACCGCATTTATTGTCAACTCCGCGGAATTTCACCTCGAGATAGGTCAAACGCCGCGGATTTTCAAGAAAATTTACTCTGCTCGAGCTCCCTCCAGATAGTCTTTAAGCAAGCCCTCGATCTGATCGCTTATCACCAATGCGTGTTCTGCCGCCTTATCCGCGGTGACGTTCTTCTTTAGCGTAATTCTGCGATAGTTGCGCGTTCGATGTGTTTTCAATTCGTTGAACGCAAGCTCGAACTGAGAGCGCAATTTTTCAATATCTATATGGGATGCAAATGCGGATGTTACCCAAATCAGCCTTACTTGAAACCTCGCTTCTTCACTTTCTTCTGCGGTGCATCGACGCACGGCAACGTAAACCGGCCACTCGGGCTCTTCCGCGTCTTCGTCTCTACACAACTCAGCTGCGACAGAGCCAAGAGCCAAACGCTGCCGATACATATCAATAAGATTCCCAGGCAGATCCGGACGCTGCCGCTTCAATATCGAAGCGACCGCAGCAATACCACGGCCCTGAAGCAGGGCCTGGCATGCAACTGTGTTCTGGTGATAGAAGCGCAGTAAAACCCCGTCAGTACTATTGACCAATGACGGCGTCCAGGACGTGATCTGCCCGCGCCGCAGGCTGCGTAGCTTGTCAATAACCCGCGTATGTCGGACTGCTAGCGTACCCGCTCGATCGATCAGGCGACGTTCATTTTCGGATTGCCAATCGTCAGTTTGTCTTTGGCAATAGGCCATCAACAATCGGGCGGCATTATTAGATCGGGCAATGTGATGCTGGGCACGCGCCGCCGACATTTTTAGCCATGAATAATCCAGAAATATCCATTTACTTCCGACAGCACCCAGATCAGTATTGTCGTTTGCCTCGCGGTCGACCACGATGAAGGCAAACTGATAGCCATCAAATGCTCGCCTCCTAGATACCTGCTCCCGCACCGCCCCCCAATATTCCGTCAGTTGTTGTTCTGACAATTTACGACCAGCCTTGTTCTCAATCGTAATAACGATTTTGTTAACAGGATCCACCAAAAACAAATCCAACCGGCCTCTTCTTAAATCCCCACCCAAGTCAACACCCAATTCCCTCGTGAGGAATGCAGCTCCAAAACTGGCTGTGCGAATAGTAGCGGGCCTCCATTCTTCAAAAAATGGCTTATTCGCGAACTTCGCTTCACCGCTCGCCTCCCATGCCGCGAGCAAGAAGTCTTTGATAACAGCATCGCCCTGCCCATGCCCCTCATTCGGATTCAGACACCAAGCGAGCATGTCGGAGTGCTGATTCTCCCGCAAATCAACCACATCAAAAATGTCATCTGAAACCTTGGCTTGCTCGAGCATGTGCGCGAGATCGGGATCGGCCATAAATTTATCGAGATCGGACTCTGTCATTCTTAATTCTCAAAGAAGTTTCAGTGCATGCTGCTTTTTTGGATTGAAACAGCCGCTTATAGAACCAAATTGTGCCCGCAGGCACAATTTCGGATTAAACGCAGGACCTCTCATCAGTACGGCATGCAACCGTAAAACTTAAACTGCGCATCCGCATTGACCACCTCTAGCCGCAGAGCAGCTTTGACCGCTGCATGAAACGCACATGGCCTCAGCCATACTGACAAATTGTTGCAGGCCTCACCGCAGCGCCCCCCTTACGGCCCCAGCAGGCCCCCGCCAGCGTGTAAACTCCCCCCTTTTTGACTCTGGTGGTATGTTGCAAGCCCCACAGCGCACAGGTTTAAGCGGCCCGACGCTCATTCGCTTGCTGACTCGCCTGACGGATGTCGACGCCGCGCAATCCAGGCAACCGCTTTCGGATCATCTGAGCCAATGGCTCGGCTGGACCGACGCGATTGCGCTGTCTGCCGCCCTGAATAACCGTCCGCCGGCGATCGCGCCCGGCGCGCGCCAGTTCAGCAGCGAGCAAGAGCGCGAGTGCGAGCGCGTCCGGACCACGCTGGCCGATGCCATCGCCAGCGATACCGCCGCGACGGCGGCCAAACGGGTAAGCCCCGGGATGCGTTCCGGGCAGATGCCGGCCAAAGCGGCCGCTGCCCTGCAAGCCGACGACGCCGATTACTCGAATTTCCGTCAGCGTTATCTATCGTTGCAGCACACGATGGAAACCAGCATCGGCAATCTGCGCAGCCGCCTGCGTGGCATGGTCGCGGCCAAGACGCCCGAAATGACGCGTCTGGCGGTGGTGGATGCCATCATGGACCGCGCCCTGCTGCCGCGCGAACGCGCGCTGCTGGGCGCGATTCCGAAGCTGCTGCAAGGGCATTTCGACCGGCTGCGGCTGGCCGAGAAAGCGGCGCTGGAAGACGCGGCAGCGCAGGCCGAGGCCCAAGCCCAAGGCGCGTCCGCAGCGGACACCGACGCCCCGGCGCAAACCGGCGCCGAGACGGGAATTGAAGCCCGGGCCGAGACGGCTCTCCAGGCCGACGCACAGGCCGAAGCACAAGTGGATGCACCGGCGAGCGCACGGGCCGACGCGCAAGCGGACGCCCCGGCGGCCGGCGCCAGACCCGCGGGGCCTGCCCCGCAAACCGCATTGACGGCGCCCACGCCGGGCGCCTGGCTGGAGACGTTCCGCAAAGACATGCGCAGCGTGCTGCTGGCCGAATTGGATGTTCGTTTACAACCGGTGGAAGGGCTGCTTGCGGCCCTTCGTGCCAGCTAACCGGGACACTATGTCCAAGTATCTGATCAATATCGTTGTTTTCCTCAGCGGCCTGGCCGTGGCCGGCTGGATCGGCGCGGGCTATGCGGGCACCAATCCCCTGGCGCTGGCGGTCACCCTGCTGATCTGCGCCTGTTACCTGGCCGGCGCGCTTGAACTGCTGCGCTACCAGCAGGCCACCGCGTCCCTCAGACGCGCGGCCAACGGCCTGACGCAAGCCCCCGCCAGCCTGGGCGCGTGGCTGGACACGCTGCACCCCAGCCTGCGCAACGCCGCGCGCCTGCGCATCGAAGGCGAACGCGTGGGCCTGCCCGGCCCGGCGCTGGCGCCCTATCTGGTCGGCCTGCTGGTGTTGCTGGGCATGCTGGGCACGTTCCTGGGCATGGTCGTCACCCTGCGCGGCACCGGCACGGCGCTGGAAAGCGCCACCGACCTGGCCGCCATCCGCGCATCGCTGGCCGCCCCCGTAAAGGGCCTGGGCTTTGCCTTCGGCACGTCGATCGCCGGCGTGGCCACGTCCGCCATGCTGGGCCTGCTGGCCGCCTTGAGCCGGCGCGACCGCATCCAGGCCGCGCAACTGCTGGACACCAAGGCCGCCACCACGCTGCGCATCTACACGCAGCACCACCAGCGCGAAGAAAGCTTCAAGCTGCTGCAACGCCAGGCCGAAGTGCTGCAACGGCAGGCCGAGGCCATGCCCACGCTGGTCGACCGCCTGGACGCCATGATGCGCAACATGGAGCAGCAGAGCCAGTCACTGAACGAACGCCAGATGGCCAGCCAGGACGCGTTCCAGGGCAAGGCCGAGGCCGCCTATGCGCGCCTGGCTGCCGTGATGGAACAGTCGATGAAGGAAAGCGTGGCCGAAAGCGCCCGCTCGGCGGGCGAAGCGCTGCAACCCGCGGTGCAGGCGACCCTGGCCGGCCTGTCGCGCGAAACCGCCACGCTGCATGGCACGGTGACCGACGCGATGCAGCGCCAGCTGGACAGCCTGACCGCCGGCCTGCAAGCGGCCACCACCAATGTGGCCGGCATCTGGAACCAGGCGCTGGCCGGTCAGCAAGCCGCCAGCGAGACCCTGGCACGGGACCTGCGCGATTCGCTGGACCGCTTTGCCCAGACCTTTGAACAACGCTCGGCCGCCCTGCTGGACGGCGTCTCCAAGCGCCTGGAAGCGTCGTCGGGCACGATGTCCGATGCCTGGCACACCGCGCTGGCCCGCCAGGAACAGGCCAGCGAAAAACTGGCCGGTGAAAACCTGCAGGCCCTGACGGCCGCCGCGGCCAGCTTCGAGCAACATTCCGCATCGCTGCTGCGCACGCTGAACCAGTCGCACGCCGCCCTGCAATCCGAGCTGGCCTCGCGCGATCAGCAGCGCCTGGCCGCCTGGACCGAATCGCTGGGCGCCATGTCCGCCACGCTGCGCCAGGAATGGCAGGCCGCCGGCGCGCAGGCGGCCGAGCGCCAGGCAGAGATCGGCCTGGCCCTGGCCCGCACCGCGCAAGACCTGACCGCCCACGCACAGACCCAGGCCGGCCTGCTGGACAACGTGTCCGCCCGCCTGGAAACCGCCGCCGGCAATGTCTCGGCCCAATGGCACGAGGCGCTGGCCCGGCAGGCCGAGGTCAGCGACAAGCTGGCCGGCGACAACCGCGACGCCCTGGCTGCGGCCGCCGCCACGTTTGAAATGCATTCCGCATCGCTGCTGCGCACGCTGGACCAATCGCATGCCGAGCTGCAGGCCGCCCTGGCCGCGCGCGACGAACAGCGCCTGGCCGCCTGGGCCGGCACGCTCGGCGCCGTGGCCGACAAACTGGGCCGCGAATGGGAACAGGCCGGCACACAAGCCGCCGCGCGCCAGCAGGAAATCAGCCAGACGCTGGCGCAGACCGCCCAGGACCTGGCGTCGCGCAACCAGGCGCAAGTCGACTTGCTGGACACCGTGGCCGCCCGCATCGAGTCAGCCGCCAGCGGCGTGACACAAGCCTGGACCGACGCGCAGATGCGCCAGGAACTGACCAGCGAAAAACTGGCCAGCGACAACCAGCAGGCCCTGGCCACCGCCGCGGCCGCCTTTGAAACGCATTCGGCATCGCTTCTGCGCACGCTGGACCAGTCGCAGGCCGACTTGCAGGCCGCCCTGGCCGCGCGCGACGAACAGCGCCTGGCTGCCTGGAACGACGCGCTGCGTGAACTGGCCGCCAAGCTGGGCGACGAATGGCGCGAGGCCGGCGCACAGACCGCCGCCCGCCATCAGGAACTGGGCCAGTTGCTGACCCGGACGGCGCAAGACCTGACCGCGCAGACCCAGGCCCAGGCCGCCCTGCTGCAAGACGTGTCGGCCCGCCTGGAAACGGCGGCCGGCAGCGTGACCGACGCCTGGACCGAGGCGCAGGTGCGCCAGGAACTGACCAACGAAAAGCTGGCCAGCGACAATCAGCAAGCCCTGACCACCGCGTCGGCCGCGTTCGAACAGCACTCGGCCGCGCTGCTGCAAACGCTGGGCCAATCGCAGGCCGGTCTGCAAGCCGAGCTGGCCGCGCAGGACCAGGCGCGCCTGGCCGCCTGGACCGACAAGCTGGGCGCGATGGCCGACGCCCTGCGCCAGGAATGGGAACAGGCCGGCGCCCGCAGCGCCAGCCTGCAGCAGGAGATCTGCGCCACGCTGGCCCAGACCGCCGACAGCATCGCCGCCCAGACCGAAGCGCACGCCAACGGCACCATCGCCGAAATCAGCCAGTTGGTGCAAGCCGCCTCCGAGGCCCCGCGCGCCGCCGCCGACGTCATCGGCGAACTGCGCCAGAAACTGTCGGACAGCCTGGCCTACGACAACGCCATGCTGGAAGAACGCAACCGCCTGCTGGACACGCTGGCCACGCTGCTGGACGCCGTCAACCACGCGTCCAGCGAACAGCGCACGGCCGTGGACGCGCTGGTGTCGTCGTCCGCCGACCTGCTGGACCGGGTGGGTGCGCAGTTCACCGACAAGGTCGATGCCCAGGCCGGGCGCCTGACCGACGTGGCCGACCAGGTCGCCAGCAGCGCCATCGAAGTGGCCAGCCTAGGCGATGCGTTCGGCGCTGCCGTGCGCCTGTTCGGCGAGTCCAACGACTCATTGGTCGCGCACCTGCAACGCATCGAAGCCGCGTTGGACAAGTCCATTGCCCGCGGCGACGAGCAGCTGGCCTACTACGTGGCCCAAGCCCGCGAAGTCGTGGACCTGAGCACGCAATCGCAGAAGCAGATCGTTGAAAACCTGCGCCAGCTGGCCAGCCAGCGGGCCGCCGCCGGAGCAGAAACCGCATGAGCGCGGGCGAGGACATCGATGGCGGCGTCGAACCCGCCGTTCCCACCTGGGCCGTGTTCGGCGATCTGATGTCGGTGCTGCTGGGCGCTTTCGTGCTGATCCTGGTCAGCGTGGTGGCCGTGCAACTCGAGCTGTCCACCCAGCTCGAACAAGAGGTCAAGCAGCGCCAGGAAGAAACCCTGCGCCGCCAGACGCTTGAACAGGCCCTGGCCGCACCGCTGGCCGCCGGCCGCGTGACGCTCATCAATGGCCGCATCGGCATCAGCGGCAGCGTGCTGTTCGCGCTGAATTCCGATCAATTGCAGCCGGAAGGCCGCGAGGTCCTGAAAAGCCTGATCGAGCCGCTGTCCGCCTACCTGAAGGCCAACAACGAAATCCTGATGGTCAGCGGCTATACCGACGACCAGCAGGTGCGCGAAGGCAACCGCCGCTTTGCGGACAACTGGGACCTGTCGGCCCAGCGCGCGCTGACGGTCACGCGTGCGCTGATCGACGAAGGCGTGCCCTCGGCCGCGGTGTTTGCCGCGGCCTTCGGTTCGGAACAGCCCGTGGCATCCAACGCCGACGAAGACGGCCGCGCCAAGAACCGCCGGGTCGAGATCACGCCCATCCCCAAGCCGTCCAACGGCACGGAGCCCCCGCGTGGCCAGTGACGGCAGCGTGGGCCCGGCGCCAGACCTGGCCACGGACATCGGCGCGCTGCCGGAGCCGAACGCCACTCTGCAAGCCTGGCGCGAGCGCGGCGACGACCGCCTGGACCCGGTCGCGTTTCACCTCATTGAGGCGCTGGCGGGCCGCGCGGCCGGCCAGCACGGCGCCGTGCGGCAGCGGCTGGACGAACGGGTGGCGCAGTTGATGCAGGCGTACGCGGACCGCCTGGCCGCCCACGCAGCCACGGCAGAAGCCGGCGCGATGGCGCGCCCCCTTGACGACGCGCCCGCCCTTGCCGGCGTTGGTCCGTGCCAGGACAAGCCACCGCGGGATCCGCAACCGCCGCATCCGGCCGGCCGCGTCGTTACCCGGGCCGCGCCCCCTGCCCGGCCCCGCGGTCCCCTGGCCGAGCTGGCCGCCTTGCTGGCCTACCCCGGCGAGCCCGGCGACGACCCCGATGCCGCCGCCGCACAAGCGCGCCGCGACGCCTACCCCGACCTGCCCGTGCTGGATTACTTCCGCGAAGTCTGGTCGGGCCTGAGCGCCGACCGGCAAGTGCGCCAGTCGCAGGAACAGGTGCACAAGAACGCCGGACCGCTCAATTCCAACCAGTTGGTGCACCGCGCCCTGTCCCTGATGCGCGAGCTCTCGCCCGGTTATCTGCAGCAGTTCGTGGCCTACACCGAAACGCTGGCCTGGATGGAACAGGTCACGGCCGCGGCCGCCCCGGCGCCCGCCAAGGACGCGCCCCGCGCCGCCAGGAAGACCAGCCGGGCCAAGGCGCGCTGAGCCACGCCGGGCCCGACTGGCCCATGGCCGCCGCGGACATCGCGTCGATCGACCTGAACTGAACCGCCCTTCAGACGTCTTCCCTGGGCAACCACGCCCCATGAAACCCGGCGGGAATCCGCTGTGGCAGACGCACCGTCGCCAAGGGCCCGGCCGCGATATCACGCCCGTCCAGCACCACCACATCGCTGGTGTCGCTGGCCTGGCGGTACACACACACCAGCACCCAGCCATCGTCTTCGTCCACCGCCCCCGGGCGCGGCACGAACACCGGTTCGCTGTTCTGGTCACCGGGCGGCACGCGGTACTGCTGCTTGGCGCCGGTGGCCAGGTCGTACCGCAGCACTCCGCGCATTTCCACGTTGGTCGGCTGCTGCACCGCGTAGGCGTAGCGGTAGGGCCGCCCGGTCCGGCCCTCGTTGATGCGCGGCAGCTCGATGCCGGCCTCGTCCAGTGCGCGCTCGCTGACCGCGCCGCGCGCCAGATCGATCTCGTAGCGCCACAGCACGCCCAACGGATTGTCTTCAAAGCCCGCACCGCTGCCCGACAGCCGCAGGTACTCCGGATAGCGCACCACGTCCAGCACCACCGTCGTGTCGTCCGCCTCGTACGCATTCACCACGTGCTGAATGAAACACGGCGCCACCTCGAACCAGCGCACCGGTCCGCCGTGACGCGGGATCACGCCCAGCCGCGACTGGCGTTCGTCATGCCAGCGCAGCGGCATGCGGTAGCCGCGTTGCAGCATGGAAAAGTCGTACGCCACGTTCAGGTCCAGCAGGATGCTGTAGCGCGCCGTGATCGCCATATCGTGCATCATCGACGGCCCCGGCACCTCGATCAGCTGGTCCACCAGGGGCTGGCCGTCGGTGCCCGTCACGCCATAGCGCAACCACGGGCGTTCCCAATGGGCGCGAAAGCTCATCAATTCGCCGGTGGCGGGGTCCACCTTCGGATGCGCGGTCATGCCGCCGACCAGCCCGGGATGCCGCTGGCTGGCGCCCAGAAAGTCCAACCCGGCCGTCATCGCCAGCGGCATGCCGCCCTCGGCCAGCGCCAGGGTTTCACCGGCATGGCGCAGCACGTTGACGTTGGGATTGGTGTCCGGCAAGGCGTCCGCCGCTTGCGGCGCATGCACGCGCGCCCAGATCCGGGTACGGGCCCAGCGGTTGCGGTAGCCGATCGCCCGGCCATCGCGCAATTCAATGGCGTGCAGCATCGCCGGCTGGGGCCACCACGACAGCACGTCGTTGCCCTCGAAGCGCCCGCCCAGCGGATTGGGGCCATTGCGGACCAGTACACCGTCCAGCCGGGGCGGCAACACGCCGTCCACGGGCAGGTCCAGCAGGTCGGTTTCGGTGGCCAGCGCCGCCGTGGCGCCGGCGTTCAGGTCAAATGGACTCATGCTTGCATCCTCTGTTGAGAATTCTCGGAGGATGAATTTTTACCCGGATTTAATTATCAGTCAATATTACCCGGGTATAAATTTGTGCGCATACATGCTGCGGCGCGTGCCGCACGCTGCGCACCGAATGACGTGCCGGGTCACCTCAATAACGAAAATACCGCAGGCCGTAGTCCCGTCCATCGCCATCGCGGCGCAGCGCCTTGGACGTCTTGCGCAGATTGATGCGGCCCGCGTTGCCCCAGCCGAAGCCGCTGAAGATCGTCTCCGCGATCCGGGCAAACCCTTCGGTCTTGCGCGCCGCGCGCCAAGCCAGAAAGCCGAACACCACCACCAGCGCCGGCAAGCCGTAGAGCAGGTATTCCCCCACCGCCGCCACCTGGCCGGCCACGCTGAACGTGCCGCGGAACATCGCAAAAATCGTGTCCAGGCACATCATGAACAGGAAGATCGCGCCCACCACGATGCCCCAGAACCGGAACGTCGAGACGTAATGCGCCTGCCGGCCCTCGAAGCAATGGGGATACACCGCCACCAATCCGTCGGCCTCGCGCCGCGCGCCGTAGGCCACCCAGCCCTGCTCGCCGCGCTCGGCGACCAGCTCGATCTGATCACCGTCGTCAAAGGGAAACCGCCAGAACCAGCCGCGCACCGTTTCGCCGTCAATCGTGAATTCGACAAAATCCGCCTTTTCGGCACTGTCCAAGGTGGCGATCGCGATAGCCGCGCCGCCCATGCCCGACAGGCCGGCCGCCACGGCGGAGGCACCGACGCCGCCGCCGATCTGGCCCAGCACGAAATCGCGGCTTTGGCGGGACCGGGACAGTCCGACGATTCGGCCGCCCAGCCTGCGGATATTGCCATTCGGTTCTTTTGTCATTCGTATCCTTACATCACATCCGCCAGGGCGGCGATAAATCCCTCTTCCTGCTTTTTGGCGTCGTCTTGCGGTTTGCCAAAGGTGCGTCGGCCAAACGCGCTGGTTTCGCACCACTCTTCCAGCGTGTCAGGCGTGAAATACCATACCAGCAACTGGATGGCGATCAACACCACCGCGACTTCCCAGCCCACCAGCAGCCCCAGTACCCGGGCAAAGGACGCGATGGCCACGCGCGTGGCAATGCCGTCCACCGCCACCACCATCACCTGCAGGCCCATGCGCCGCCCCACGATCTTGAGCAGCGGCGCGGACGTCGCGATGGCCGTGATCACCGCCGCACCCGTGGCCACGAAGCCCAGCGCCGATTTCACCAGCAACAGCGCCACCAGCGCATATTGCTTCTTTTCCCTGCGGTCGGCGGCTTCGTTCAGGTCCAGCGACGCCCCGATGAACGAGGCGATCGATCCGAGCGCCCCGCCCATCAGTTTCCACTTCTGGAAACCAAACGCCTTCTTGCCGGCCAACTGATACGGCACGATGCCGATATCGATGACCGCGGCGCTGAGCGTGGCGGTCGAGGCCACCAGTTGCGCATACGTCTTGGTCGTCTTGTCCGACGCGGATATCAGTTTCCTGAAATTCCAGACCTCGATCAGGCCGACCACCACGGTAATGCGCATCGTCGCCGCGCCGTTGCGACCCGTCACCGGCCGCATCTTGCCCCACATGTCGCGCAGCACCTTGTGGCTGGGCTCGTTGGCAATCGCCTGGTTCGCCTCCAGGAAGGTGCGCGCCGTGCGCAGCCGCTGCAATGCGACGCTGCGGGCCACGCCATCCGAGCGTGCCTGTTCGCGCACCAGCGCCAGGGCGTCGGCGTCCGTGATCCCCGTGGACATCAGGAATATGTTCTGAATGATCTTCTCGCCCACGAAGTCGCCCAGGCGGTTCATGCCCAGCCAGCGAAACGCGGTTTCGCCGGCGGTCATCATCAATTTGTCGATGCCCGCGTTCTTCATCGCACGCGGCAAAGGGCCCAGCTTCTCGACCTTGGATTCCCCCACCAGCGACACCGCCCGCTTGTAATAGCCCGAGAAGGTCTTCAGGTTGCTGATTGCGCGTTCAACGATGGCCATGCCGGTGGCCAGCGGCGTGTCCTTGGCCTTATGCGCATCGTCGACCGCATTGGCCACCGCCGGCTTCAGTTCTTTCTGGTTGGCGGCGATCGCGCGCCAGAACAGGGACTTGCGGTCACCGGCATTGCGCCGGGTTTCGACCAGGGTCTTCAGATAGGCGCGCCCGGCCGCACTGCCGCCGATGCCTTCGGTCAGGTCGCCGACCACCTCGATGAACTCGTGGCCATCTACTTCAACTTCTTCGCTGTAGTCCTCCAGCGTATCGAACAACAGCTCCCATTCCAGCCACTTGATCAGCTCCACCGTCCGGCTGTTCGCCAATGTGGTCGCGGCGTCCTGGAAGCGGCTGTAGTTATTCTTGAACCGCGTGAACTTGTCCCAATCGACATTGTCGTTGTAGCGCTCCCAGGCCTCGTCCACCTTTTTCTTGCGGTAGTTCTCCAGGTTCTCGGCGCGCACCCGGTCCGCCTGAGCGAGCTCGGCGTCGTAGGCGGCGAAGTCCCGTTGCGCCTGGGTGCGCTGGGCGGGCGGCACGTACTGGTCCAGCAGCGCGCCGCGGCGGCGCTGGTACTCCGCATTCGGCATCTTGCCGTCGAAATACTCGGTGTCCAGCGCGGCCAGCGCTTGCTTGCCCTTGATGTCGGGCACGTGCTCGTTGATGATCTGGTTGCGGCGCATCACGTTGTAGTGGCGGTTGCCGCTGCGCTGACCCATCTCCACCGCCTGGGCCGTGCGCGTGGCGGTCTCGTCCGCCTTGTTCTCCAGCGCCGCCTTGGCGCCTTCGATATTGCTGGCCGCGGTGACCTGCAATGCCCGCTCTTCACCATACCACGCGATCTTGCCCAGGGCGTCGTTGCAATAGCCGTTCAGTTCGTCCGCGATGCCGATCGCATCCCAAAGCGCCAATGCCATTGGCCAGTAGCTCACCCCCATGGACGGATCGCCGCACTTGTCCAGCATCTGCGCCAGCAACTGTTGCAGCACCAGGTCCTTGCGGTCGCCCACCGGGCGGTTGCGCGGGTACCATGGCGTCTTGGTGAACTGTTCGGTCAGTGTGGCCTCGTCGTACGAACCGTCCACCTGGCTCAGCTTGCGCACCCGGTCAAAGCCGGTATAGGGCAGCGCCGGCGGCTCGCCGGTCAGCGTGCTGAAGCCGTGGTCGCCATATTCCAGGATGTTCTTGAAATTGGACTCCACCGCCAGAATCGACTGATGGTTCTTGGCCTCGCACTTGCCTTGCGCCCAGACGGCCGGCTCGATGGCCTGCATGCGCGTGGCGCGCGGCCCTGCCTTGGCATAGCGCGCTAATGTCTGCGGGCTCCATTTGTGTTCGCTATAGGCCAGCCAGACCTTGCCGCACTGCTCGGGCTTTTCGATGACGATGTAATGCATGCGCAGCGGGTTGTGCCCCTGGTTGGCGCACTTCATCGACGGCTCCAGCCGCGCGCTGTCGGTATCGTCGCAGCGCCACAGCGTACCCTCGGCCGTGACCGCGTAGACCTCCCAATAGTTCGCGCCCTGCGGGCCTTGTTCGTAGAACAGGTACAGAAAGCCCTGGCGCAGGGTCCGCACGGCGTACTTGTAGCGGGCTGCATCCAGCTTGACGTCGGTTACCCGTTCGCCACTGAAGACGCCCAGCTCGGCCTGCGGAAAACTCGCTGGCACCACCGCGTAGCGCGTCGGCAGGATCGGCAGGCCGCCGGCCTGGCATACATTGCAAGCTTTGCTCATTCCCTAGTTCCAATCTTCAATGACGGCGGTCTGCGGCGACCGGCAGTCGCGCCCGATCCGCGCCCAGTCCGCGTCGGTCAGGTCCATGACGAGTCGGGCGAAGCCGACATCCGCGGGCCGCTCGGCCAGCAGTGCGGCCATCTGCGGATGCCGGTCGAATTCCGGATGGACCGACAGCGCACGCACGGCCATGGCCTCCCAATCGCGGGCGTCGCGCAGCCCGCCCGCCACGCCACGGCGCGCGCAGGCCAGCACCTGCGCCAACGTGTCGGGCGAGACATCGCGCGGCCGCCCGGCCACCGTGCGCCATGCGCGGTTGACCGCCGCCACGACGGCGATCGTGCGCCACTGCTCGTCGTCCAGCCGCAGCGCGGACCGGGGGCCCGGGGCATCGCTGGCGTAGCGCGCCAGGTTCGACCAGCGGTCAAGGTTCAACCACAGGCCCGCCGGCCCCAGCAGGTCCGCCTGCTGGCCGCGGCTGCACAGGCGCCAGACCAGGTCCAGCACGGCCGGGTCATGCAGCCGCAGCAGATGGCGGCTGCCATCGCTACGAACCTGCAACAGGCAGCGACCCAGATGATGCGCCAGCGCGGCGGCATCCGGCGCGTCGAAGAACCAGCCGCCGATGCGGCGCCCCTTGCCTTGCGCCAGTTGCGCAGGCTGCCAATCGGCGATTGCCATCGCTGCCGCCGCCCGGCTGATGTCCGCATCGCGGGGTTGTGTCAGATCCAGCGAGATCAGCCGTGGCCAGACCCGCGGATCGATGTCGGGATGCGCCAGCCGCACCGGTGTCTGGCGCGCCGCCAGGGCGTCGGCCAGGCCCGCCCAGTCCTCGTCTTCGGCGGGATCGCGCAGCAAGGGGTCGACCAGCAACAGGCACCGCGGCTCGCCGCGGGCCGCGGCCAATTGCTGCAACGCCTCCGCCAAGGCAATGCCCGACGAGTAAGAGTCCATGTGTTGACGTCCCTCCAGAAGCTATGGGCCTGTTAATACAAAAAGGAGCCTCGCACCGGCCCTAGAGTTCGACAGCGGCGGCGCCGGATGCCGCGGCGCTCTGCATTTTCAACTGGCATCCCTTGAAATCACCGGCCGGCAACAGTGCCGGCAGGGGGGCCTGCTGCGGCCCCACCCAGCTGTGCGCGCCGGCCTTCAGTTCGACCTTGCCCGGCGCGTGCAGCTGGATACCGCCGCCTTCCAGTCGCACATAAGCACCGCCCGCGGTTGCCAGCACCCGCTGTTTGGCCTCTACCAGCACCGCCGCGCTGGCCGAGGCGAATGTCACGGTCTTCTCGGCCGTCAAGGTCATTTTGGCGTCCTGGCTGTGCAGGCGCAGCTTGCCCGCGGCGGCGTGCAGCCGCAGGCCCCGGTCCTGCACGGCGCGGCCGTCACCAGCCGCCTGCCCCGCCGTGAACAGCACGGCGCCACCCGCCACGCCCACCGCCAGATGCGCGCTGCTGACCCAGTTCACGTCCGGCGCCACCTGCGCCAGGGTGCCGCCGGCCACCAGGAATGCATTGCCGGGCGTGTATTGCCCGATGCCGCTGGGCGCGCTGACCTGGATGTGCGGCTCGCTGTAGGCCGCCACCTTGACCGCGCCACCCTGCGCGGCCGTATCGTCCTGCGTGGCCTGGACCACGTCGCGCACGTGCTTCAGGCCTTCATGCACCGGCAGCGCCTGCGGATCGCCATCCAGAATGGCTTTCTGCTTGATGGCGACGTCGCCCAGTTCCCTGGCCGATTCCAGCGCCGCATCGATCTGCTTGGCAGCCTCGGCGCTATCCAGCAGCGCGCCGTCGGCGTTCTCGCGCAGGTCGGCGCTGATCAGCAGGCCCTGCCCTGCGCGCAGCGCCACGGCCTCCTTGGTCGACAGCTCGGCGCCATGGCCCAGGTCTTGCAGGCGTTCGTTGTCGCGCTGTTGCTTGACGTGCCCCAGGTTCAGGCGGGAATCGGCCTGCGTGGTCGACGCGGTCAGGCGCGATTGGCCGGGCGTGTCGTCCTGCACCAGCTGGTTGTAGCCGCCCGTGCCCGCCCCGCTGGTCGACAGCGCCTGGGTCTTGAAGCCGGACATCACCGCGTTGTGGGCATGGCCCTCGCTGCTGCCCGCGAACCAGGCCGGTGCGTTGCCGGTGGCGTTGGCCCCACCCGCCTGCACCTGGTTGTGCGAGGCATCTTCGGCGCCCGCGCCGTTGTACAGCGCACCCACCACTACCGGGCGGTCGATGTCGCCATGCAGGAATTCCACCAGCACTTCCTGTCCGACGCGCGGCACGAAATGGCCGCCCCAATCGCCGCCGGCAACCGGCTCGGCCACGCGCACCCAGGTACCCAGTTCATCCTTGGCCGGCGCGTTCTCCTCGCCAGACGGATGCGCCAGCCGGCTGCTCGACGCCTTGCCGCGCTGCCAGTGGAACTGCACCTTGATGCGGTGGTCGCGATCGGTGTGCACCGGCGCCTCGGCCCCCACCACCAACGCCGTCTGGGCGCCGAACACGGTGGGACGCGGATGTATGCGCACGCCGTGGCCGTCCCGCGTCGCGGGGCGGAACTCGGTATCGCTGCCGATGCAGGTAAAGGTGTTGCGGTAGAAATCGGCCTCTTCCTCATCGCCGCCGCCCAAGGCTTCGCGCACCGCGCGCCCCAGGTCCGCATCGAAGTTGTTGCGCGCCTGATGCGTCATCGCGATCACCACAAAGGTGGAGGGGCCGCCTTGCTGATAATGGTCCGTCAGCGCGAAGCGCTGGCCGGGCGCCAGCGTGCGCACGGTGCCCGCGCCCTCGACGCAATGCTGGCGCACGCGCAACGCGGCCAGCGCGTTGTGCGCCAGCCGCTCGCCCTGCGCGCTGTCTTCGTAGGCATATTGACCGGGATAATCATCGCTGGTCAGTTCCACCGCGTTCGCCAGCTTGCCGGCGTCGGCCTGGGCCGACACGGGCCGCGACTGGGCGCTGCGGTAGTCCCAACTGGCCATGCGCACGGCATTGGTCTGCCAACGCTGGCGGGGGCTCCAACGCTGGATGCTGTCTTCGGTTTCGGTCACGTCGGCGCGCGCGAACCGCACGCTGGCCTGCGGGCCGGGCTTGAAGGCATCGTTGTGGTCGGCAATGACCAGGGTATGGCCATCGTCCGCATGCTCGACCCAATAGAACAGCCCTTCTTCGGCCAGCAGGCGCTCGACGAAGGCGTAGTCGCTCTCGCGGTACTGAATGGTCAGGCTCCGCTTGGCGTAGGCGGCGCGGTCCTGCACGTCCCAACGCCACTGCGGCGCCAGCGTCCCCTGGCCCTTGTAGTCGCCGAAAATGCTCTCCACGATGTCGATGACCGTCTTGTCCTGGTAGGCAAAGCTGTCGCGCCGCGCGCGCAGGAATGCCAGCCACGGTTCCACCGTCAGGCCGTAGCGCGCCAGGCCGCCATTGGCGCCAAGAAAACGCACGCCGGTGGCATGGCCGTGCCACCGGCGCGGCTGCTCGCGGTCCAGCGCGGTCTGCAATCGCAGCGTGACCGGCTGGCCCAGCAAGGCCTTCAGCGGAATATGCGCGTCGTCCGACAGCGCGGTGATTTCCAGCCGGCAGGCGCCGCCGCTCAGCTGTTCGGTGGCCGACAAGGTCTCGGCCACCAGGCGGTTCTCGCCCAGCGGCGTGCGCAGGTCCAGCAGGCGGTTGGCCTGCGCGAGACCGGCGGTCGACAGGCGGGACAGTCCGGAAGCATCCTGAGGCATGGTTACGGCTCCGGGCTCAAGTCAGACGGTAGCGGAAGTCGCCGTTCTTGCCGGCGGTCACACGGATGCGCGCGATCGCTTCGCCTTGCGCCATCCGCCCCAGCACCTGCTCGGCAATCTGCGGCAACAGCGTGCCGTTCAGGATGTGGTCGACATTGCGGGCCCCGGTATCGACCTCCGTGCAACGGGCCAACACCGCCTCGACCAGCGCCTCGTCCCAATCGAACACCGCGCGGTGATTGGCCTGCACGCGCTCGGCAATGCGCGCCAGCTTCAGGCCGATGATGCGCGCCAGCGCGTCGTCGTCCACCGGGTAGTAGGCGATGGTCTTCATGCGGCCCAGGAAAGCGGGCTTGAAGGCCTTGTACAGCTGCGGGGCCAGCAGTTCCTGCAAGGCCTCGGGGTCCGGGCGTTCTTCCGCGGCCTTGTTCAGGCAGGCCTGCATGATGGCCGACGACCCGACGTTGGACGTCAGGATGATGAGCGTATTGCGAAAGTCGATCTCGCGCCCTTCGGCATCGTCCATCACGCCCTTGTCGAACACCTGGAAGAACAGCTCCAGCACGTCCGGGTGCGCCTTTTCGATTTCGTCCAGCAACACCACGCTGTACGGTTGGCGCCGCACGGCCTCGGTCAGCACGCCGCCTTCGCCGTACCCCACATAGCCGGGCGGCGACCCTTTCAGGCCCGACACGCTGTGGGCCTCCTGGTATTCGCTCATGTTGATGGTGACCAGCTTGCGCTCGCCGCCATACAGAATGTCGGCCACCGCCAGCGCGGTCTCGGTCTTGCCCACGCCGGACGGGCCGACGAACAGGAACACGCCCTTGGGCTTGTTGGGGTCTTCCAGGCCGGCGCGCGCCGTGCGCACGCGTTGGGCAATGGCGTGCAGGGCATGGTCCTGGCCGATCACGCGTTCGGCCAGCAAGGGCTGCAGTTCCAGCACGGTGCGGATCTCGTCGTTGACCATGCGGCCCAGCGGAATGCCGGTCCAGGCCGAGACAATCTCGGCGATCACCTGCGCATCCACATACGCGGGCACCAGCGGCGCCTCGCCCTGCAAGGCGCGCAACTGCTGCTGCAATTCGGCCAGCTGGGCCTGCGCGGGCGTCAGTTCCGCGGCCTTGCCACTGCGGCGCTTGCCGGCTGTCTCGGGCTCGGTTTCCTGGCCCGCGGCTTCCAGTTCTTCGCGCAGCGCGTGGATCTGGCGCACCAGCTCGCTTTCCTGCGCCAGGCGCGCCTCGGCAGCCGTCAGTTCCTGGCGCGTGGCGTCCATTTCCTCGTCCAGTTCGCGCAGGCGGGCCGACTGCGCGGCGCCCGTTGCGGCCTCACGGCGCAGCGCCGCGCGCTCCGTTTCCTGGCGGGCCAGACGATGGCGCGCGTCATCGATCAGGGCAGGCGTGGCGCTGCGGCCCAGCGCCACTCGGGCGCAGGCGGTATCCAGCACGCCAACCGCCTTGTCGGGCAACTGCCGCCCGCTGATGTAGCGGTGCGACAGCCGGGCCGCGGCCACGATGGCCTCGTCCAGGATGCGCACGCCGAAATGTTGTTCCATCAGCGGCGCCATGCCGCGCAGCATGCTGGCGGCCAGGGTTTCGCTGGGCTCTTCCACCTTCACCACCTGAAAGCGCCGCGCCAGGGCCGCATCTTTCTCGAAGTACTTTTTGTACTCGCTCCACGTCGTGGCCGCGATGGTGCGCAATTCACCGCGCGCCAGCGCCGGCTTGAGCAGATTGGCCGCATCGTTCTGCCCCGCCTGCCCGCCCGCGCCGATCATGGTGTGGGCTTCGTCGATGAACAGGATGATGGGCGTGGGGCTTTGCTTGACCTCGTCGATCACGCTCTTTAACCGGTTTTCGAACTCGCCCTTGACGCTGGCGCCGGCCTGCAGCAAGCCCATGTCCAGCGTGCGCAGCGCCACGCCGGCCAGGGCCGGGGGCACGTCGCCGGCCACGATGCGCAGCGCCAGGCCCTCGACCACCGCGGTCTTGCCCACGCCGGCCTCACCGGTCAGGATGGGGTTGTTCTGGCGCCGCCGCATCAGGATGTCGATCATCTGCCGGATTTCCGCATCGCGGCCGATCACCGGATCGATCTTGCCCTCGCGGGCCCGCTCGGTCAGGTTGGTGGTGTATTGGTCCAGCGCCGGGGTCTTGGACAATCCCGCGGCGGGGGCCGCGGCCTCGCCCTGCGCGGCGCCGTCGCCCAGCGCCACCGACTGCCCCGCCTCTTCCGAACCCGCCGTCAACGCGGCGAAATCGTGCTTCAGTTCTTCCAGCCGGAACGATTCGAACAGGCGCGACCCGCGCCGCGCCAGCGCGGCCAGATCCGGCTCGGTCAACAGTGCCAGCAACAGATGCCCCGAGCGGATGCGGGTGGTCTGCGTATCCAGCGACGCGATCAGCCAGGCATGTTCGAACAGGCGCGGCAGGTGCGGCGAAAACACCGGCGTACGGGTGTTGCCGTTCTTGAAGCCGCGGATCTCGGCGTTCAGGTCGGCTTCCAGCACGGCCGCCTCGATGCCGCTGCGGCGCGCCACCAGGCTGAAGTCGCTGGCCGGCTTTTCCAAGAGCGCCAGGAACAGATGTTCCAGGTCCACCTCATAGTGGCCTTGCGCCATGCACAGGCTGGCGGCGCGCTCGGCAGCCTGGCGGCAGGTCTGGTTCAGTTTCCCGATGAGGGTTTTCAGGGGAGTGGCCATATTCTGGGATGTCTTGTTCTTAGTGGATGGTGTGCAGTTCGTAGCTGGCGTCGTCGCGGTCCGACGTCGAGGGTTCGGTGCAGAGAAAGGAATTCCAGCCCAGGCGCGCGCCGCCGCCCAGCGCGCTGCCGGCGACGTCCTCCTTGGCCATCACCAGACGCACCTCGTACTCGAAGCTCAGCCCGCCGAACATCGTCAGCAGTTTTTCCAGCGCCTGCGCGCGGGCGCCGCCGGGCAGGAAGTCGGCGAACGCGGCGCCGGACAGCGGGCCGATCCAGAGCCGGATGCGCAGGTCGCGCTGCCAGATGCGCTCGCCTGCCATGGCGGACACCCCCAGCACCGCGCCGGGCCGGCCCAATTGCGTGCGGTTTTCGGGCGGCACGTGGTACCAGCGGCCGACGAACTGCTCGACGCGCAGGGCCACCTGGAAGTAATCGGCCAGCACCCGCTGCAGATACGCGGCGGACACCGGCCGCTGGCGCGCCGCCGCGGCGTAGTGCGCCAGCGATTCGTCAAACACCTTGCCCTGGCCGGCGTGCAGGCGGTCACGCAGGGCCGGATGGCCGACGCCGCCCAGCGCCAGCAACAGCGGCAGGTAGTGATGATCCTGCTCGGTTTCGTGCCGCAACGGCATGCGGTATTTCTTCCAGGCCGCGTAGAACAAGGCGGCGGCACGGTTCGAGAAAATGTCGAAGAACGCGCGTGCGCCGCGATCGCGCGTCGCGCTTTCGCGATGGCTCAGCATCTCGGAGTAGTGCAGCGGCAAGGCGCCCTGCCCGCCCAGCAAGCCGAAGAAGGCCGGCTCGATCTCCACCCGCCCCAGCGTACCGGCCGCCAGCGCCTGCAGCCGCGATTCGGCGTCGTGCAGGGCCTGGCCGTCCTTGTCATAAGCCGTCAGCCCCGCGATCTCGCTGGCAGGAAAGCCCAGCGATGAGGAATTGACGAAGCGCAGGCGCGCCGGGACGGCACTGCCGACGCGCGTGCCTTCCTGGCGCGCGAACCAGAGTTCCAGCACCCGCACGGCCTGGAAGAACTTGAAGCGCTGCGGCTCGGCCAGCAGCGATTCGATTACGCTAGAATCGCGTCGCCGTTGCATGGGGGGCACCGTAGGATTTCTTCCGCGCCGCGGCGCGACAGCACGACCAGCTGCACGAAGCTGTTGGCATGCACGTATAGACCGAAAAAGCGGTTGATCACCGCAACGAAGGCATGCAGGCTGGTGCCCACGAAATTGTCCTCATTGATCGTCAGCCGGATTTCGATGCCGCGCACGAAGGTCGCGAACGGCTCGCCCGGCATCCAGTGCGTGGCCGGCTTGTAATCCAGCCCCACCAGCCCTTCGATCTGGCGCGCCGCCACCGCCGCATGCGACAGGTCGTACAGACGCAGCGTCTCTTTCAGGGCGGGCAAGCCGCTCTGCACCAGCGACAGGTGGTTCAGCGCCAGGTGCGAAATCAGGCGCCAGTGCGCCGCGCGCCCCTGCTGGAAACGGTGCGTGTGGGTCGGGCGGCGCAACATGCGGATCTCGCGCGCAACCGAACCGCCTTCCAGGAACAGGTCGCCCCCGGGCTGGCCCACCGCCAGGTGCGACGGCAGGTCGCGGTTGGTGCAGGTCAGCTCCAGGCTCAGGGTTTCGGTTTGCGGCAGGGCCGGATTGAAGTCGATGTCCACAATGGACATCTCCATCTCGTAGCCCGGGCTGCGCTCGGCCACCATGGGGTCGCGCCGCGCCGTCCAGTAGTGGCTGGCGCCCTCCGGCGTCTCGCCATGGTGCAGGGAATAGAACGGCCGGAATTCCACCACCGAATCGCCCTGCGCGTTCTGGCGCACCAGACGCACCCGGTCGATGGAATAGACCTCGTAGCCATAGGCCCGGCGGGCGTCCGCCACCACCGGATACGACGCCGCGGCGTGGGTCACGCGGATCGGGTCCGCCCGCTGGGCGAACAAGTTGATGACCGGCGTGCAGCCCAGGCGGAAATTGTCCACCGACGCCGATTCCAGCAGGCGGGCCGTATTCGAGTCGGCGCGCAGCCCCTTGACCGGCAAGTGCAACGTGAATTCGCGCACCGGCCCCACGGCGCGCCGCAGCGCTGCCAGGTCGATATCGACGAAGTTGAATTTCTCTGAAAAGACGAAGTATTCCGCCAGCAACCGGTAGGCCGGATGCGAACTGGCAGGAAAGTCGATCAGCGCGTCTTCCTCGGCCAGGCCAACCTGCGCCACCGGTACCTCCGGCAGCCGGTTCCAGCGGCCGGGCTGCGTCTCGACATAGGCGGCCGCCGTGCGCAGGAACAGGCAATCGCGCAGCGCCGCCACGAACGACGGCTCGCCGTGCAGGTAGACGCGCAGCCGGTCCGTGGCCAGCGTCGCGAAGCTCTGGGTTTCGGCCAGGCAGGCCAGCGTCAGCGACAGGCGGCCGGTCACGCCCGGCGGCAGTTGCGTGGAGGACGGGGCATTGGCGGTGGAGGCGAAGCCGGCGCGGCGTATGGCCACCGGCGCCAGGGTCACGTCATAGGCCGTGCGAAAGCGGCAGGCCACGCCGCGCACCGCATGGGACTTCAGTTCGGTGCCGCGCGCCAGGTGCACCGGCGCGGTCAGCTGGGCCGCCACGCCGCCCATGTCGAACTGCGCGATC
>NZ_JAELTJ010000355.1 GCF_016428805.1 Achromobacter sp. ASV32 | reverse complement strand
ACGCTACCCCGCGCTTCAGAGGACGTAAGAGTTGCCTCTGCTGCCCTTTTGAACAACGTTCTCAAGGAGGCGGGTGTGAATTCTGCAGCAACACAGCTACAGCCTGCTGCTCCCCAGCCGTCTTCAGTTCACTGGCAAAACATGGAAAATAATGCCCATATGACGGGCATGAGTTCCGATGATGTCGCTCAACCCATGCTGGGAGAGCTTGGCAATTTCCTACAGCCGTCTCAGCAGCAAAGTAACGAGCAGCTCTTCTCCTTGTCTGCTGCTCAATACAACGGCGTGAGCGATCAAGGCTTTATTCAAAACGCCGTAGCAGACAGAACGGGTGGCCAGAGCCAGGATCGAAAGACGTTGGCAGCGGCACTGTCAGAGATTCGTGCGACAAACAAGCAGACGGGTACAGCAGATGTGTATACGCGGTCATTGCTCTGGGACCAAATTCCTCGCGATGTTGTTCGAAATTTTATCAAGATGGTTGCGGATAACAATAACGC
>NZ_JAELTJ010000354.1 GCF_016428805.1 Achromobacter sp. ASV32 | reverse complement strand
TGACACTTCTATTTTTAGATTTAGAGTTAACCAAAACTGGCTAAACTGCATTAGGCGATTGCACAAAAGAAGAAAGTACGCCCTCCCATTGGAGCGTTGCGCAAATATGTGTAAGCGATGAGATATGTAGAAACGTAACACCGTAGTATTGGTATATAATACCAAGCTGTCAGAGTAGATATATCTTGTTCAACGCAGACTTGAATGAGGGTGGCGACTTGTGAAGTATTGGGATTGATCATAGCGTTTAGTAACATTGTTACGCTTGCCATATACTATCGCCTGTAGAAAGAATGAATTCAGTAGCTTTATTGACAGCTGGAGTTGTGAGCTATCAAAATGAGGCCCAGCTATTCGTGTCTTAGCGGCCTACCTGAACCGTAAAGTGCCACTAGCCAAGTAAAAGCCATCCTTTTTAGTAGAGTATCCCACGCAGTATAGTAATCTTTTTTTTTTCCTTTCTTCATATTTACATGTAAAACATACCCACAGTATACGCCT
>NZ_JAELTJ010000353.1 GCF_016428805.1 Achromobacter sp. ASV32 | reverse complement strand
ATATGTACATGAATATGAAGGTTTACTGTACATTAGCAGCTGAAGCATAAAAATAAGTGTACGGCATTATATAAGGACACTTATGATAGCATAAGTAGAATTATGTAGGCTCATCATGACGCGAATCAGGTACAGCCTACGACGACAGATACTGCAAGAGCAGCTAGAATGTAGAATGCTGCCCCTTAGGTACGCTAGACTTGGCTCACGACTAGACCTCCTCGAGCTAAGGTACGTCGTAAGAGCGTCCGACGTAAATATGAATAGGCTGCCGATTAGCGAAAAAACGATAAAGTGGTTCAAAGTGGGGCCGATGCCCTTGTCGAGAAGCCTCGGCTCGGCATTCGAATCCCCATCGCCCGATTAACGTGGTCTGCCTGAACAACGCGACTGCGGCATCATAACCCAGAGTAATAGCGGTCTCTTATACACAGCTGACGCTGCCGACGACGATGCGGGGGTGTGGGGGTGGGGGGGGGGGGGGGGGGGGGGGGGGGGGGGG
>NZ_JAELTJ010000352.1 GCF_016428805.1 Achromobacter sp. ASV32 | reverse complement strand
CCTTTATGGTACGGATAACGGCATATATGTTTCCGACAGGAAAAATCGAGAGCAAATACCACGCAGAGTACTTGAAACTGCCAGTGTTACACAAATTGACATACTGGAAGAGTATCAGTTACTACTGGTGTTGTCCAACAAGACGCTGCAATCATACGCTTTATCTGCGCTTAATCCTGACGAGCCAGCTCTTTCCAAGCGACCTAAGAAGATTCAAAATCACTGCAGCTTCTTTAAGACCGGAATTTATTTGGGCAGACATCTCGTCTGTTGCGTCAAGTCTTCGGCATTGTCCACTACAATTAAGGTTTTCGAGCCGAATGATGCCATGACTAAAGGAAAGAAGCAGAAGGGCCTCGGCAAGTTTATGAGTAGCGGGCATGATGAGTTGCGGCCTTTTAAGGAGTTTTATATACCCACAGAGTCATCCTCTGTGCATTTCTTGAAGTCGAAGCTGTGCGTAGCATGCGCAAGAGGCTTCGAGGTTGTGTCACTTGAGACA
>NZ_JAELTJ010000351.1 GCF_016428805.1 Achromobacter sp. ASV32 | reverse complement strand
AGTTTGTATTTCTCTGGACGTCTCAAAGTAGTTTACTTCTGATATTAGTCGCTGAATCGTATTTCTGTCACGTCAATGCTTGAACTCTGCTGTTTATCCTGTCTTGACGACGTTGCGTGCGCGGGGATGTCGATGTGGTGGGTCTTCAGTACCACATCGTGGGGGTACAGCTTCATATATGGCTGTTACAACCCTCCGACCCCAGGTTTCTTGACGTGTGCATTCCCTATATTCTTGCATTCTTTGACACGCATATTGATCCAGTCATGAATCGCATTGCAGCTCGCCGGTTCATAGGAGCTGGACTGTTCCGCCGGCGCTTCTCACAATCCGTAACGCGTCTAAGCGAGTCCTCGGCCGGCCGGACATCTCCCCGCTCTTGGTCTGGGGGAGCGGTGGTCGGCGTTGCTGCTGCTGCTGGAATTGTTGGATGGGGAGCTGCAAAGGTTGGTTCTCGAAAGAATGAGAAGCCAATTGAAGCACAAATTGCTTCTGGCGCGAAG
>NZ_JAELTJ010000350.1 GCF_016428805.1 Achromobacter sp. ASV32 | reverse complement strand
CGACAAAAATGATCAATAATGATCTCTCCAACTTTTCCGCATGGCATAATCGTAGCCAATTGATCCCACGTCTTCTCCAAGAACGGAATGCGAGCGCCACTGCCCGCAAAGCCTTTCTTGAAAATGGTAAGAGCGTCACGTTCCTAACTACTGCTACTAATCCAAACCGACGCTGACCCTTTTTTATAGAGCTTTGCTTAGTTGGAGGGGGCCTCAATGTTGGCCCTGAAGACCAATCTCTTTGGTATTATCACCAGTATTTGATGCTAAATATTGCCGAAAACCATTCCGGCCGTGCAATCGCTCCGGATATGACTGTCGATGAAAGGACAGATTGTATGGCCCAAGAAATTGAAAATATCAAAGACCTCCTGCAAGACTACAAGGACGTGAAGTGGATATACCAGAGCTTACTCGAGTATACGCTCATGAAGCATCAGTTGGCTGTGACAACACTAGCTCCTGACGAAAAGAATGAGATGGAATCATGGCTTGCTAATATA
>NZ_JAELTJ010000349.1 GCF_016428805.1 Achromobacter sp. ASV32 | reverse complement strand
GAGTTTAAAAGCGGGACTAAATGAGATATAAACCAATGATAACGCCGTATGCGTCCCCCGTCAACCAATGAGGGCTCGAGGCTACACTGCCGTTCCTTATCTCCGGCCCATCAGAGGTGGAGGGGCAGAAAATCGGGTACCGACGACGGAGGAACGTAATCATATCGAAACCCTACTAACCCGGTACCCTACTTACTCGGTACCCTGTACACTGGTGTACTTTTATCCCCACCAGTACTGCAGGCAATACAAAGTACAAGGCATGGTGCAGATACCTCTTCATGATTCGTGGCCTTCTTCCATGACGCCGAACACGTGCTCGGCCCTGGTTCCGTCTCTATCGCTCACGCTTGCTGTGTCATTGACTAGTCCCGTCGGAATTGGTAGACGTCGACTCTATGACCGTTTTGCTGTTGGTTCATAATTACGCCTTTATGCGTCACAAATTAAAACAATTATTGCTGTCTCTTATACACATCTGACGCTGCCGACGACGATGCGGTT
>NZ_JAELTJ010000348.1 GCF_016428805.1 Achromobacter sp. ASV32 | reverse complement strand
GGTTGGAGCTGTTCCGGAGTCTGATATGCGCGTCGTCAAGAGACGGCGAGAGGCTGAAGATGCTGAAGAGGAGCGGTTGGCTGGAAAGGGCATCCGCACTGGTACCGCTGGACGGTTTAATGACGACGATGAAGACGACGATTGGGACTAGTAATTAAAGACATGAAAATGAAAATCCAAGACATTGCGCATTTAGTGCAACAGTACAGTTGAAGTCTTATTTTGAGCTCCATTGCTGTAAAAGAATGTCCCACTCGTATACAGAAAACAAGTAAATCCCTTGGCTGACATTCGAAACTACCGGTAGCTGTTAAGAGGCAGGTCTACAGGTAACAGTGTGATATCAAAAGCTAGATATTATTTCAAAAAAGAAAACATTATATCAGCTTCTTTACACTATACAAGGGAAGATTATTTTGGATTGAAACTGTTCATGTGTGTCGTACTCGTGCTTAGGCTTTATCATGTCTGGGACCGCTGTCGATAGTAAACGGGCGGAGCTAA
>NZ_JAELTJ010000347.1 GCF_016428805.1 Achromobacter sp. ASV32 | reverse complement strand
CCCCCCCCCCCCCCCCCCCCCCCCCCCCCCCCCCCCCCCCCCCCCCCCCCCCCCCCCCCCCCCCCCCCCCCCCCCCCCCCCCCCCCCCCCCCCCCCCCCCCCCCCCCCTTTTTCAAGCATAAGACGGAATACGAGATCGGTTATTAGGTCTCGTGGGCTCGGAGATGTGTATAAGAGACAGTATGCCAATAAAGTAAAATATCGCCGTAACGCCATCCCATATGTTCCCAAAAAAAGTCGCATATATCATCGTATCTGTGTCGATCTCGACTCGCACAATCAATCGTTCGTTTCGTTCGAAAAGCAACAACAATTACTGAATTCCCTCCATCCTGTCTCTTATACACATCTGACGCTGCCGACGACGATGCGGTTGTGTGGGTGGGGGGGGGGGGGGGGGGGGTGGGGGGGGGGGGGGGGGGGGGGGGGGGGGGGGGGGGGGGGGGGGGGGGGGGGGGGGGGGGGGGGGGGGGGGGGGGGGGGGGGGGGGGGGGGGGGGGGGGGGG
>NZ_JAELTJ010000346.1 GCF_016428805.1 Achromobacter sp. ASV32 | reverse complement strand
GAGGACAAGAGACGATGGACCCGTCGGTAATAACTTGTGATTATTTTTAGGTCTCCAACTCATCTTACTATAGTACACCGACTCACGCGAAGCAGCCTACCGTGGCGCGACAACGAATGTGCATACGATGTGACGGACAATTACAGAATGTAGCATCATAACACGATCCTGTCCTTTTTTTTTTTTTTTCCCCGCGACAGGCCAAGGCGCGCGCGCACATGGAAGGCGGGCAGTTGCACTGGCAAAATCCGCATTTGCCGGTGCCAAGACGCCATCCCACACAACAGTCCTGGAGGGCAAAAAAAAAAGTAGGAGCAAAAGGGGACACTGCGCTGATGTTTTTTTGTCGGGGGTGGTGGATGAAAAGAGGCAAAACGTGCGCCGGCGTGAACAGCTACTACGTCATTTGTGTCTAGAGTGGGTGACTTACCGAGTAGGCCGAGAGATTGCTTATTAGAAAGGGCTGGGGCTGTCGACTGTTTTGTCTACTTGACACACGGGATTATTT
>NZ_JAELTJ010000034.1 GCF_016428805.1 Achromobacter sp. ASV32 | reverse complement strand
ACGGCATCGTCGTGCTCGGCATGCGCATGCTTGAACGCCACGTGGCGGTCCCCGGCCTGATCGGCGCGGCGGCCAAGAACGGACGCTAGGGGCAGTCATGGGCAAATTCGATTTCGACGTCATCGGCAGCGCGCTGCCGTACCTGTTCCAGACCGGCATGACGTTCACATTGACCCTGACGCTGCTGGCGGCGGTGATGGGGCTGGCGCTGGGCACCTTGCTGGCGATGATGCGGTTGTCGCGCTACAAGTTCCTGTCGGTGCCGGCGGGCATCTACGTGAACGTGATGCGCTCGGTGCCGCTGCTGCTGGTGATCTTCTGGTTCTACTTCCTGGTGCCGTACATCGCGGCCTGGATCGTCGGCTCGCCCACGCCGCTGCGCGTGGGGGCGTTCAATTCGGCGGTGGTCACGTTCACGCTGTTCGAGGCGGCCTACTTCTGCGAGATCATGCGCGCCGGCATCCAGTCGATCGCGCGCGGCCAGGTGTCGGCCAGCATGGCGCTGGGTCTGAACCATTGGCAAGGCATGCGCTACGTGATCCTGCCGCAGGCCGTGCGCAACATGGTGCCGGCATTGCTGACGCGGGTCATCATTCTGTTCCAGGACACCTCGCTGGTGTATGTGTTGTCGCTGACGGACTTCCTGGGAGCCGCTTCCAAGATCGGCCAGCGCGACGGCAGGCTGGTGGAGCTCTATCTCTTCGTGGCGGTGGTGTATTTCGTGATCTGCTTCACGGCATCCCGTCTGGTCAAACGGCTGGAAAAGCGCGTCCGGGTGCTGCGCTAGGCGCCCCAGGTTATCCACAGGTCCAACGATGCAACTCTCTTCGAACCCCCCGATGATCGAGATCCGGCAGGTCAGCAAATGGTACGGCGACTTCCAGGTCCTGGATGATTGCAGCACCACGGTCGGCCGCGGCGAGGTCGTGGTGGTGTGCGGCCCGTCCGGGTCGGGCAAGTCCACCCTGATCAAGACCGTCAATGCGCTCGAGCCCTTCCAGAAGGGCGAGATCACGGTCAACGGCATCCAGGTGGGCGACCCGCGCACCAATCTGCCCAAGCTGCGTTCGGTGGCCGGCATGGTGTTCCAGCACTTCGAATTGTTCCCGCACCTGACGGTGACGGAAAACCTGTGCCTGGGCCAGGTCAAGGTTTTGAAGCGCAGCAAGGACGAAGCCCGTGTGCGGGCGTTGTCGCTGCTCGAACGGGTCGGCCTGTCGGCGCACAAAGACAAGCATCCCGGCGAACTGTCGGGCGGCCAGCAGCAGCGCGTGGCGATCGCCCGTGCCCTGTCCATGGATCCGGTGGTGATGCTGTTCGACGAACCGACCTCGGCGCTGGACCCGGAAATGGTCAACGAGGTGCTGGATGTGATGACCGATCTGGCCGGCGAAGGCATGACGATGATGGTGGTGACCCACGAAATGGGCTTTGCCCGTCGCGTGGCCGACCGTGTGATTTTCATGGACGGCGGCAAGATCGTCGAAGACTGCGTCAAAGAAGAGTTCTTCGGCAATGTAGACGCGCGGGCCGCGCGCACGCGCCAATTCCTTTCCAAAATTTTGCAGCATTGATTGTTATGACCCAGCGGATCCCCGTCGACCATTCCCGCGCACTTGTCGACCTGCGCAGCGACACGGTGACCCAGCCCACCGCGGCCATGTACGAGCGCATGCGCACGGCGCCCATCGGCGACGACGGGCTGGACGGCGATCCGAGCGTGCGGGCGTTGGAAGCCCACGTCTCCGCGCGGCTGGGCAAGGAAGCCGGGCTGTTCGTGCCCAGCTGCACCATGGCCAACCTGCTGGCGGTGCTGGCGCAGACCCAACGCAACGAACAGGTGGTGCTGGAGTCGGCCGCGCACATGTACACCTCGGAGCGCGGCGCGGCGACTTTCACCGGCCTGTTCTACCAGGGCGTGCCCGGCACCGACGGCGCCATGGACCTGAACCGCCTGGAAGAGGCATTGCAGTCCGGCGGTCACAAGCTCAAGACGTCGCTGGTGGCGGTGGAAACTTCGCACAACAATGCCGGCGGCACGGTGCTGCCGCTGGATCACATGCAGGCGGTATATGCGATGGCGCATGCCGGCGGTGTCGCGGTGCACCTGGACGGCGCCCGCCTGTTCAATGCCGCCGTGGCGCTGGGGGTGGAGCCGATCGAGATCGCCCGCCATGCCGATACGGTGTCGCTGTGCCTGTCCAAGGGCCTGAGCGCGCCGGTGGGCGCCGTGCTGTCGGGGCCGCGTCAGGTGATGACGCGGGCGCGGATGCTGCGTCGCATGCTGGGCGGCACGCAACGCCAGGCCGGCATCATGGCCGCGGCCGGGCTGGAAGGCGTGCAGACCATGGGCGGCCGCCTGCTTGAAGATCATGCGCGTGCGCGGCGCCTGAGCGACGGCCTGAACCAACTGGATCCCGCGTTGTCGGCGACCGTGCCGCAAACCAATATCGTGCAGGTCGAGACCGCCGACACCGGCATGACCAACGCGAACTGGGTGACGGCGCTGGAAGCCGCGGGCCTGTTGACGCGTCCGTGGGGCCGCACGCGCCTGCGCTGCGTGACGCATCGCCACATTGACGACCACGATATCGATACCGCCATCGAGGCCTTCAAAAAGGTGCTGGCGAGCCGCTGATTTTGCCTGCGCGCAAGGGCCGGCGATGCGATAATGGCGCATGTCCGCGACGCACCTCTCCAGGAAAGATTATCTCTGCGCTTTGGCGGTAGTGGTGATCTGGGGCCTGAACTTCGTTGTCATGAAGATCGGCCTCAAAGGCCTGTCTCCCATGATGCTGGGCGCGCTGCGATTCGCGCTGGCCGCTTTCCCCCTGGTACTGTTCGTGCGCCCGCCGCGCCTGCCTTGGCACTGGATCGCGGCATACGGGCTGGTGCAGGGCTTGGGCCAGTTCGGCCTGCTCTTCACGGCACTGAAATTCGGCATGCCCGCAGGCATGGCGTCGCTGGTGATCCAGACCCAGGCATTCTTCACGTTGTTGCTGGCCGCGCCCGTGCTGCACGAACGCGCGCGCAGCCATCATTGGATCGGATTGGGCGTGGCCGCGGTGGGGCTGGCCGTGATTGCCGCGGGCCGCGGCGACGGCCCGGGTCAGATGACCATGCTGGGATTCACGCTGACCTTGGGCGGCGCGTTCATGTGGGCCGTGTCGAACATGATCGTGCGGCTGGCCAGCCGCAAGTCGCCGGGCTATGACCCCTTTGCCTTCATTGCCTGGAGCAGCGCCGCGCCGGTGCTGCCATTCCTGGCGCTGGCGGTGTTGGCCGATGGCTGGGAACCGGTCGTGGGCATGATCACGGGCATCGGCTGGGGCGAGGCCCTGTCGGTGCTGTACCTGGCGGTGCTGGCCACTTTGCTGGCCTATACGCTATGGACCCAACTGCTGACCCGCCACCCTGCCGCCAAGATCGCGCCGTTCTCGTTGCTGGTGCCGGTCGTGGGGCTATGGGCCGCCTCCATGGCCTTCGGCGAGCAGCTGCAGCCGCTGCAATGGCTGGGGGCGGGCGGCGTGCTGGCAGGCCTGATTATCAACCAGGTCGGCGGACGCTGGCTGCGCAGCCGCTGAAGCCGGCTGCCGTTGGGCGGCCCGAGGTGGGTCCCGGCGGGGCCGATGACGTGGGCCGTTGACGCGGCACGCGGCCGGCATGCTGACGCAGCCTGGCGAACTCATCCTTTCCTCTTTCCCGTTTTTGGATGACAGGCTTAATCCTGCGCCCGCCATGCGGGGCGACGCCTACAGCTGTTCGAAGTGCGCGTAGCGCTTGTCGGTGTACTCCCGACGCGTGGTGATCTCGGCGACATAGGCCCCCGGGGGGCCGCGCCGCAGCCATTCCAGCATGTGATCCACCTGGTCGGGTGTGCCCTGCACCAGGGCCTCCACCGTGCCATCCAGCATGTTCTGCACCCAGCCCCGGGCGCCCAGCAGGTGGGCGCGCCGCACGGCGGCGTGGCGGTAGCCCACGCCTTGGACGGTGCCGCTGACGGTGACGTGGACCGTTTCGATATGGGTGTCGGAATGAGGGTCTTGCATGAAAATTCCTTCGGATGATGCGCCGCAGCGCGCCGGTGCACTAGGGCCTTTGCGCATCTAGGTGATGCCGACTACAGCGGATGGTGGATAGGCCCTCTGGGCATCGAAGCGATACGTTAGAGCACATGTCAAAACGTGCCAACGGGGACACCCGCAAGCAATGCTTGGAGAAGCCATTATGGAAGAGACCAGTTTGTTGTCGGAAGCAGAAACAGCGCGGTACAGGAATCAGGGTTATCTGGCCCTGCCGGACATGTGCCCGCCCGACGAAGTGGGGTATATCCGGCGCACGCTGCTCGAGCTGTTCGCGAACAAGACCGGATACAACGAGGGCGCCCAATACGACTTCGTCAGCCATGACGACCCATCCAAGCCGGCCAAGTTTCCCAGTTTGCACGATCCGCGACATTATGCCCCGGGCCTGCTCAAGACCGCCTATCACGAACGTACGCTGGAGCTGGCGCGCCAGCTGCTGGGCGAGGACGCGGCGCTGTATGGCGAGCACGCGCTGCTCAAGCCGGCCTTGAATGGACCGGAGACGCCGTGGCATCAGGATGAAGCGTTTCGCTCGCCTGACTTCGTCTACAACGAGTTGAGCATCTGGCTGGCCCTGCAGCCGGCCACGCTGGAAAACGGCTGCATGCAGTTCATTCCGGGATCGAACCGGGGGGAGGTGCTGGAGCACCGGTCGCCGGGCGGCGACAAGACGCTGCATCCGCTGGAATGCTGCGCGGATTTTCCGCGCGATCAGGCCGTGGCCGAGCCGCTGCAACCCGGCGGCTGCACCGTGCACGATGCGCGCACGCTGCATTTCACGGGAGCCAATACCTCGCCGCAGCCGCGGCTGGCGTACATCCTGATCTACAACACCCCGCCGGTCTACAAGCCGGGGCGGCGCGAATTCCCCTGGCTGGAGGGGCGCTGGACGGACAGCCAGACCCGCAAGAAGGAATGGCACCGCCGCGGCGGCCTGGCGGTGGACGTGCTGCGCCGGCTGCCGGCGGTGCGCCTGACCAGCCCGCGCTGGGTGGCGTGGGCCACGATCCGCGCAGTCAGCAAGGTCTGGCCGCGTTAACGGCGGGCATGCCGCGGGGCCTTGGCAAGGCCCGCGCGCGGGGGAAAACCGGGGCCGGCAAGGGGCGCTTGCCGGCCCCGGCGCGTATACTGGGCGGCGCCGCAGGGCGTCGCCGCCTTGCGCGAACGGCGAATGCGCATTGGCGCGCGGGGCGTTCGCGCAGCAGGCTGGCCGCTCTGGGAATGCGTCCCTCTTCTCCCAGAAAAATAACCATGACCGCTAATCTCTCCACGATCACCTGCATCGAAGACCTGCGCGTGATTGCGCGCAAGCGCGTGCCACGCATGTTCTACGACTACGCCGATTCGGGCGCCTGGACGGAAGGCACGTATCGCGCCAACGAAAGTGATTTCCAGAAGATCAAGCTGCGTCAGCGCGTGGCGGTGAACATGGAAGGCCGTTCGCTGCGTACGACGCTGGTGGGGCACGACGTGGTGATGCCGCTGGCTATTTCGCCCACGGGCCTGACGGGCATGCAGCATGCCGACGGCGAGATCCTGGCGGCCAAGGCGGCGGCGGAATTCGGCGTGCCGTTCACGCTGTCCACGATGAGCATCTGCTCGCTCGAAGACGTGGCCGCGGCCACCGGCAAGCCGTTCTGGTTCCAGCTGTACGTGATGCGCGACCGCGAGTTCGTGGCCAACCTGATCGACCGCGCCAAGGCGGCCGGCTGCACGGCGCTGGTGCTGACGCTGGACCTGCAGATACTGGGCCAGCGCCACAAGGACATCAAGAACGGGCTGTCGACGCCGCCCAAGCCCACGATTCGCAACCTGATCAACCTGGCGACCAAGCCGCGCTGGTGCATGGGCATGCTGGGCACCAAGCGGCGCACGTTCGGCAACATCGTCGGCCACGCCAAGGGCGTGAGCGACCTGTCGTCGCTGTCGGCGTGGACGGCCGAGCAGTTCGATCCGCGCCTGAGCTGGGACGACGTGGAATGGATCAAGCAGCGTTGGGGCGGCAAGCTGATCATCAAGGGCATCCTGGATGTCGAGGATGCGCAGTTGGCGGCCAACAGCGGCGCGGATGCGCTGATCGTCAGCAACCACGGCGGACGCCAGCTGGACGGCGCGATGTCGTCGATCGCGGCGCTGCCGGGCATCGCGGATGCGGTGGGCTCGAAGATCGAAGTCTGGATGGACGGCGGCGTGCGGTCCGGCCAGGACATCCTGAAGGCCGTGGCGTTGGGCGCGCGTGGCGCGATGATCGGGCGCGCTTTCCTGTATGGCCTGGGCGCCTATGGGCAGGACGGCGTGCGCCGCGTGCTGGAGATCCTGTACAAGGAAATGGACACGACGATGGCGCTTTGCGGCCGCCGCAGTATCGAGGTGGGGGATCGGAGCATCCTGCTGCCAGGGACTTATCCCGTGTGATGCTGTTGTGACAAGGCGGCGCCGCGCCGCCCTGTCCAGACAAGCCGCCCGGCCGTCACAGGCATTTGCGGGCGGCTTTTTCCATGGAGAAGCCGCTCAAGGTTGATCCAGGCCTCCTGGACGCAGGCGGCATAGACGGCGGGTGCCTTGGTGGTGCTGGCGGTCAATAGCCTAGGCCTCGCGATTGCCCGTGCCCAGGAACTGGCTGGGGCGGCGCAGCGCGGGGTCGAAGGGGTTGATCCGGGCGCTGATGCCGGCGGCTTCGCGGCGCAGGATTTCTACGATCAGGGGCAGGCGTTCGTCGCTGATGCGCTCGATGGGGGCGGCGATGCTGAGCGCGGCGACGGTCGTGCCGCCGGCGTCGTGGACGGGCACGGCCAGGCCGGCGATGTTGGGGAACACGCCCTGCCCTTTGCTGCGGGCGTATTGCAGTTCCAGGCATTCCTTGATGCCGACACGCATCGAGATTTCGTCGACGAAGCCCAGATGGTGCAGGCGCGGGATATTGAAGCGCAGCACTTCCTCGCGCTCGGCTGGCGGCAGGTTGGCCAGGAGGACCAGGCCGCCCTGGCCCAGGCCCAGGGGCACGCGGCCACCGATGTCGCCGGTGTGTGAACGCACCGGAAAGGCGCCGTCGACGCGGTCCAGGCAGACGGCGTCAAAGCCGCTGCGCACCAGCAGGAAGACAGTGTCGTTGAGCATGCCGGCCAGACGCAGCATGGCGGGGCGGTAGATCGAGCGCAGGGTGGATTGGTGGCTGCCGGCGGCGGCGGCCAGCGAAAAGAAGGCGACGCTGAGCTGGTAGCCCTTGCTGTTCGCGGGCTGCTCGACCATGCCTTCCTGCACCAGCCCTTGCAGCACGCGGTGGACGGTGGCCTGGGCCTGGCCGGTGCGGGCGGCGATGTCGGTCAGGCGCAGTTTTTCGCCCTTGGCGTCGGCCAGCGCGCGCACCACGGCAAAGGCGCGCTGCAGCACGCCCTGACCGCTGGAATCTTCTACGGCTTCTGATTTCTTCATCGTTCAATTCCGATAATCAAAATATGCAGATGCTTTTTTATCAAAAAATTCAGCTATACGGAAATAATATCTAGAAAATTCGATTCTTCGGAAAACCCTAATTGACCGGCCTTTTTGGGGCCTCCTAGACTGCCTCATCGAACACGCTGCGGGCGGCCAGGTGGCTGGCAGGCGCGCACACCGCTCCTCATCGGGCCACGGGGTTTGGACTATGTCATTTTTGCGGTTGGATAACGTCTCCAAGAATTACGGCGACCTGCGGGTCGTGTCGGACCTGACCCTGGCGGTCGAGAAAGGGGAATTCGTGTCGCTGCTGGGGCCGTCCGGCTGCGGCAAGACGACGACGCTGCAGATGATCGCGGGCTTTGCCGATGTGACGCGCGGGACCATCACGCTGGACGGGCGCGACATCACGCATGCCAAGCCCAACACACGCGGGCTGGGTATCGTGTTCCAGAGCTATGCGCTGTTTCCGCACCTGACCGTGGCCGACAACGTGGCCTTCGGCCTGAAGATGCGCAAGGTCGAACGCGCCGAGCGCCAGGCCCGGGTGCGCGAGGCGTTGGCGCTGGTAAAGCTGGACAAGCATGCCGACCGCTTCCCGCGCGAACTCTCGGGTGGCCAACGCCAGCGGGTGGCCCTGGCGCGCGCCTTGGTAATCCGTCCGCCGGTGCTGCTGCTGGACGAACCGCTGTCCAACCTGGACGCCAAGCTGCGCGAAGATATGCAATTCGAGTTGCGCAGCATCCAGAAGAGAATCGGCACCACCACGGTGATGGTCACGCACGACCAGGCAGAGGCCCTGTCCATCAGCGACCGGGTGGTGGTGATGCAGGACGGCCGCGCGACGCAGGTCGATGCGCCCTACCGCATGTACGAGCATCCGCAGACCGAGTTCATTTCGCGCTTCGTGGGCAAGACCAATCTGCTGTCCGGGCGCGTGACGCGCTGCGGTGAGCAGGCCGAGGTGGAAACCGGCGCGCTGCGCGTGCTGGTCGATGGCTCGGGCCTGCGCCACGGCGACAGCGTGCAGCTGTCGTTGCGGCCCGAGAAACTGGTGCCGGTGCCGCCCGGCCAAGGCAAGCTGGCGTGTGTGGTCAGCACGCGCTATTTCCTGGGCAGCCAATGGATGTATGGCCTGGATTCGCCGGTGGGGGCGCTGACCGTGCTGACGCCCAACGATGGCCGCCGCCCGCACGAGGACGGCGATGCCATCGGCCTGGACTGGGCCGATGGCGTGCTGCGCGTGCTGCGCGCGCCGGCCGTGGCTCAAGAGGCCTGACATGGCAACGCTGACCCAACCCGGCGCCGCCAGCGCGCCCAAGCCGCGCACCGACGGCCTTCTGGCCATTCTGGGTTCGATTCCCCTGGCCATCGTGTTCCTGACGCTGGTGCTGACACCGCTGGCGCTGACCTTCGTGCTGTCGTTTCGTCCGTTCGACTACGGCGCGGGTATCCTGCCCGGGCACACGTTCGAGCACTACCTGGCGGTGGTGACCGACAGCTACTTTCTTGAGATCTTCTGGCGCACGTTCTGGATCGCGGGCGCGACCACGCTGATCTGCGTGCTGATCGGCGCGCCCGAAGCCTACATCCTGTCTCGCATGGGCAAGCCATGGCGTTCGATCTTCCTTTTGGTGGTGCTGTCGCCGCTGCTGATCTCGCTGGTGGTGCGCGCCTTCGGCTGGAGCATGTTGCTGGGGCCGGGCGGCGTCATCGGCCGTGCGGCCGCGGCGCTGGGTCTGGGGCCGCTGTTGTACACACCCACCGCCGTCATCATCGGGCTGGTGCATGTGATGCTGCCGTTCATGGTGATACCGGTGTGGACTTCGCTGCAAAAGCTGGACCCTGCCGTTGAACACGCCGCGCTGTCGCTGAACGCCTCCCGCTTTCAGACGCTGCTCCGCATCGTGCTGCCGCAGGCCATGCCGGGCATTCTGTCGGGCAGCCTGATCGTGTTCGGCCTGTCGGCCAGCTCGTTCGCGATTCCGGCGCTGCTGGGCGGACGCCGCCTGAAGATGGTGGCCACCGTGGTCTACGACGAATTCCTGACCGAGCTGAACTGGCCGCTGGGCGCGGCCATCGCGATCGTGCTGCTGGTGGTCAACGTGGTCATCATGATGGCGTACAACCGCGTGGTGGAACGTTCCTACCGGCGCAGCCTGGGTTGAGGGGGGCGATCATGCAGAAGAATGGTCCTGTCGCGCTGGCGTTCAATTTCCTGGTGGTGGCATTTGTGCTGGCGCCGCTGGTCATCGTGTGCCTGGTGGCGTTCACGCCCGAATCGACGCTGACGGTGCCGACCACGCAGTTCTCATTGCGTTGGTTCCGCGCGGTGTTCGAGCACCCCAATTTCATGCAGGCCTTCCAGAACAGTCTGTGGCTGGCGTTCCTGTCGGCCAGCATCGCCGTGTGCTTGGCGGTGCCGGCGGCCATCGCCATCACGCGCTACCGCTTTCCGGGCCGTGATGCGCTCAACGGCCTGTTCCTGTCGCCGCTGATGATTCCGCACCTGGTGCTGGGCGTGGCGCTGCTGCGCTTTTTCGCGCTGCTGGGCATGACGGGCAGTTTCCCGTGGCTGGTGTTCAGCCACGTCGTGGTCATCACGCCCTATGTGATGCGGCTGGTGATCGGCGCGCTGGTGGGGTTCGACCGCTCGATCGAGCATGCAGCGCTGTCGCTGGGGGCCAGCCGCGCCACGGTGTTTTTCCAGGTGACGCTGCCGCTGATCATTCCCGGCGTGTCGGGTGGCTGGCTGCTGGCGTTTATTAACAGCTTCGATGAGCTGACCATGTCGGTGTTCATCACCGCGCCGTCCACCATCACGCTGCCGGTGCGTATGTACATGTACGCCACCGAATCGATCGACCCGATGATGGCGGCCGTTTCGGCGCTGGTCATCGCCCTGACCGCGGTGACCATGCTGCTGCTGGACCGCGCCTATGGCCTGGACCGGGTGCTGGTGGGGCAGAAATGACATCCACGCCGAACGCGGGACGGGAGGCCCGGGAATCATGGCGATATTGAAACGGCTGGCCGAGACCGACCGGCCTTGCGTGGCCTTCATGCTGGATGGCGCGCCGTGCACGGCGCTGGCCGGCGACACGGTGCTGACGGCGGTACTGACCCAGGGCGAGCGCCTGCGCGTGTCGGAATTCAGCGCAGCGCCACGCGCCGGGTTCTGCATGATGGGCGCGTGCCAGGATTGCTGGATGCAGCGCGAAGACGGCACGCGCCTGCGCGCATGCTCCACCTATATCGAACCCGGCATGCGCTTGCGCAGCACGCCTGCGCAGCCCGCAACGCTGCCCGGCACGCTGGCAGCAAGCTGGCCCGAGGACAACGCGCCATGAGCATCATCCTGCCCGTGATCGTAGGCGCCGGCCCGGCCGGCGTGCGCGCGGCCCAGGCGCTGGCGGCCCAGGGCCTGCGGCCCGTGGTGCTGGACGAAGCCCCGCGCGCCGGCGGCCAGATCTACCGCCAGCCGCCGCCGGGGTTTTTGCGTTCCAAAGCCGCGCTTTACGGCTTCGAGCACCGCAAAGCCGACGCCCTGCACCGCAAGATGGACGAGCTGCTGCCGAAAATCGACTACCGGCCCGGCAGCCTGGTCTGGAACGCCGAGGGCAAGGTCCTGGACGTGATGCAAGGCGGCGCCAGCGCGCCAGTGCCGTACACGCACCTGATCCTGGCTACCGGCGCCACCGACCGTGTGCTGCCCTTTCCGGGTTGGCTGACGCCAGGGGTGTACACGTTGGGCGGATCGCAAGTGGCGCTGAAACACCAAGGTTGCGCCATCGGTGCGCGGGTTGCCTTCCTGGGCACCGGCCCGCTGCTGTATCTGGTGGCTTACCAATACGCCAAGGCCGGCGCCACGGTGGCGGCGGTGCTGGACACCGCCCGCTTTGCCGACCGCCTGGCGGCGCTGCCCGGCATGCTGCGCGCGCCGGGCCTGCTGGCCAAGGGGCTGTACTACATGGGGTGGCTGCGCGCGCACGGCATACCCATGGCAAGCGGCGTGCGGCCCGTGCGGGTGGAAGGCGATGCGCGCGTCACCGCGCTGACCTACCGGCTGGGGCGGCAGCAACGCCGTGTCGAATGCGATGCGCTGGGCTACGGCCTGTCGCTGCGGTCCGAAACACAGCTGGCCAGCCTGGTCGGTTGCCAGTTTGAATTCCATCCGCGCGATCGCAACTGGACGCCGCGCCTGGACTCGGCCGGGCGCAGCAGCGTGGCCGGTGTCTATGTGGCAGGTGACGGCGCGGGCATTGCGGGCGCGGACGCGGCCGAGCTGGCCGGCGAGCGCGCGGCATTGGCCTTGCTGGAGGATGCCGGTTATCCACAGCCCGCGGCGCGAGTGCGCGAACTGCAGGCCCGTCTGGCCGCCAACCGCCGTGTGCGTGACGCGTTGGAGCGCGCGTTTCCGTTTCCTGAGGATTGGGCGGCGGACATCGCCGACGATACGGTCGTGTGCCGTTGCGAAGAAGTGACCGCCGGCACGATGCGCGCCGCCGTCCAGGCCTGCGGCGCGCGCGAACTGAACCGGCTCAAGGCGCTGACGCGCGTGGGCATGGGCCGCTGCCAGGGCCGCATGTGCGGCGCCGGGGCTGCCGAAGTGCTGGCGCATGCCTGCGGCGCGGGCCCCGAGGCTGTCGGCCGCCTGCGCAACCAGCCGCCCGTCAAACCGATACCGGTGGACATCGTCTGCCTGGATCGCTCCGGCAAGGCGGCGCCATGATCGAACGCATCGACACGGAAGTGGCCATCATCGGCGGTGGCATCGTCGGCGGCAGCGCCGCGTTGTTTCTGCGACGCCTGGGCGTGCCGGTGGTGCTGCTGGAAGCTGCGCTGTGCGGCGCCCGCGCCAGCGGCGTGAACTATGGCGGCGTGCGGCGCCAGGGCCGCGGGCTGGAACAGATGCCGCTGGCCCGCCGCGCGCACGAATTGTGGGGCCAGTTGCCGCAGCTGATCGGCATCGATGGCGAATACGTGCGCTCGGGCCATCTCAAGCTGGCCTGCTCCGAGGCCGACCTGCAAGCCCTGCACGCCTATCGCGAACAGACCCGCGGCTTTGGCATGAACCTGCAGATGCTGGACAGGCCTGCGCTGGCGCGCCGCTTCGGCTGGCTGGGCGAACAGGTCGTGGGCGGCTCGCTTTGCCCCGACGATGGGCATGCCAATCCGCGGCTGGTGTCGCCTGCCTTTGGCCGGGCGGCGCGCGCGCTGGGGGCGGACGTGCGCGAAGGCGCCGTCGTTACCGAAGCCATTCACGACGGCGATCGCTTCGTGCTGCGTGCCGGCGGCCTGGAAGTGCGCGCGCGCTACCTCTTGAACTGCGCGGGCGCCTGGGCCGGCCGCTTCGCCCAGGGCTTCGGCGAAACCGTGCCCGAGACCTCCATCCATCCGCTGATGATGGTGACCGAACCCCTGCCGCTGTTCATGGACGTCAGTCTGGGCATGCAGGGCGGCGGCATCTATGCGCGTCAGGTGGCACGCGGCAACTGCGTCATCGGCGGCGGCCGCGCGGTGTCTTCCGGGCCCGACTACGCCCGTCCGGGCCGCGATGCCACCGGTCCGCTCCTGGCCAACGCGCAGCGCCTGTTGCCGGCTTTGCGCGGCGCACAGGTCATCCGCTTCTGGACCGGCGTGGAAGGCAACATGCCCGACCACAACCCGGTGCTGGGCCCCAGCGCGACCGTGCCGGGCCTGTTCCACGCCTTCGGCCTGTCGGGCGCGGGCTTTCAGATCGGCCCGGCCGTGGGCGAAGTGCTTTCCGAACTGGTCGTGCACGGCCGGTCTTCCATTCCCATCGATGCCTTCGGCATTGGACGATACACGGGGGCCGCTCACGGCGCCGTGCCTCGGTTGGGGCCTGTTCGTGAGCAAACGCTGGAGTCACCATGATGGACAAGAAACAGGGCGGTTCGCGCCGCCTGCACAAGGGGAAGTGGCTGCTGGGTGCGGCGCTGGCCGCCGTGTCGCTCGGCGCCATGGCGCAGCAAAAGACGTTGTACGTCGGCATGAACGGCGGCGACATGGAGCGCGCCTTCACGCAGTACGTGTTCCCCGACTTCGAGAAGGCCAACAACGTCAAGATCGTGGTCGTGCCCGGCACCTCCACCGACGTGCTGGCCAAGGCCCAGGCCTTCAAGGACAAGCCGCAGATGCACGTCATGTTCCTGGATGACGGCATCATGGCGCGCGCCATCACCATGGGCCTGTGCGAACAGCTCAACGACGATCCGGTGCTCAAAGAGCTGTATCCCACCGCCGTCATGAAAGACCGCATGGCCGCGGGTATCGACATCGGCATGACCGGCCTGGGCTACAACACCAAGCTGTTCGCCGACAAGGGCTGGGCGCCGCCCACCTCGTGGATGGATCTGGCCGACCCGAAGTACAAGGGCAAGGTCGTGTTCCAGTCCGCCTCGGGCAGCACCTTCGGCCTGCACGGCTTTTTGATGTTCAACCGCATCCAGGGCGGCACCGACCAGAACACCGAGCCGGGCTTCAAGCAATGGCCGTCCACCATCGGCCCCAACGTGCTGGAGTACATTCCCAATTCGGCCAAGCTGGCCGAGATGATCCAGTCCAACGAAGCCGCCATCTTCCCGCTGACCCCCACCGCCATCGCCCGCCTGAAAAAACGCGACATTCCGGTGGAATACGTGCAGCCCAAGGAAGGCTCGGTCATTCTCATGGTGGGCGAATGCGTCATCGCCAAGAACAGCGAACCGGAACTGTCGCAGAAACTGGCGCTGTACCTGCTGTCGGCGCAGGCCCAGGCCAAGGCACTGGAAATGGGCGGGCATTTCCCGTCCAATAAGAACGTTCAGCCGTCGGCCGGCAACGAAGAGGTGCTCAAGCGCTTCCAGGGCTACATGGCCAACGCCAAGATCCTGGACTGGGATCAGATCAACGCTACCCGTCCGGCGTTCAACGCGCGTTGGAACCGCACGGTCGAACGCTGACGTCAGGCGCGTCGCGCCGTCCGCCCCGTGCGGGCGGCGCGGCGCTGATCCCCCCAGGGTGCCACTGCGCCCGCAACGGAGTAAGCCAGGCATGCGGCTCATCATCAGGTCAGGCAGCCCTCGCGCCATCGACGAATGGCGCGAAAAATTCAACATCCATGCGCCCGGCCTGGACGTGGTCGACTGGCATGACGATATCGACCCTGCCAGCGTCGACTACGCCCTGGTCTGGGCCCCGCCTCCCGGCCGCCTGGCCACCTTTCCCAACCTGAAACTCATCATCAGCGCCGGGGCCGGCGTCGACCACATCGTTTCCGACCCGGACTGGCCCCGCCATCTGCGCATCGCCCGCATGGTCACGCCGCGCACCGAAACGGAAATGGCCGAATTCGTGCTGACCAGCGCCCTGATGCTGACCCGTGACGTCAAACGCGCCATCGACCAGCAAGCCCGCCGCCACTGGGAACTGTTCGACTCCCTGCGCGTGGCCGCCGACATGCGCGTCGGCATCATGGGCCTGGGCCACCTGGGCATCGCCGCCGCCCGCCTGCTGTCCCGCGTCGGCTTTCCCGTCGCCGGCTGGTCACGCGGCGCCAGCACCCTGCCCGACGGCCTGCCGTCCTACGCCGGCCAGGCCCAATTCGGCGAATTCCTCGCCCGCACCGACCTCCTGGTCTGCCTGCTGCCCGCCACCGACGCCACCCGCGGCATCCTCAACCGCGACACCTTGGCCCAGCTTCCCCGCGGCGCCAGCCTGATCAACGCCGGCCGCGGCACCCACATGGTCACCCAGGACGTCCTTGACGCGCTGGACGCCGGCCACCTGCACCAGGCCGTCCTGGACGTCTTCGACCCCGAACCCCTGGCGCCGGATTCGCCTCTGTGGACCCACCCCGGCATCATCATCACCCCCCACTGCGCCGCCATCCCCGACCGCGAAGAACGCGCCCGCCATACCGCCTGGCTGATCGAGGCGAACGAACGCGGCGAAGACCTCCCCAACATCTACGACCCGAAACGCGGGTATTGATACCCCTTCTCGCAAGCGCGCAGCGCCACCCGCCAAGCTGAAACGAGCAGAGCCTGGGGCGCCGGGGCCGTGGGCGTCTGAAGAACCCTACACACCAGCAGCAAAAAACCGCAAAATCTGCAAACGAACACGCCCTACATTGCTCCCCAAGGAGCCCGCAAGTGAAACCCCAAACCCAAGCCCAATATGCCCTGCGCATGGACCCGGTCCTGCGCTGGCTGGCAAGCAATCCCGACGCCGACCCGGACCTGTATTACCTGGCCGACCTCGCCTGCCTGTCGCCGTATCACTTCCATCGCGTCTACCGCGCGATGATGGGTGAAACGGTCAACGCCACCGTGCAGCGCATCCGCATGCATCGCGCGGCCGTCGCATTGGGCGGCACCGGGGCGCCCTTGCGTGACATCGCGCAGCGAGCCGGCTATGAGTCGGACGCCGCGTTCAACCGGGCGTTTGGCGCCACCTTCGGCATATCGCCAGGGCGTTACCGCACGGCCCGCTCCCGTCCCTTTGACCCTCAGGAGCTGGACATGTACCCCATCACCATCGAAACCTTCCCTGGCGCCGTTCTGGCCGCTTTGCGGCACCGTGGCAGCTATCAGGAGATCGGCCCCGTCTTCACCCGCGCCTTCATGCTGGCCGGCAGCCGCGGCCTGGCCAATCCCGAATCCATCGGCTTTGGCGTCTACTTCGACGACCCCGAGCAGGTACCCGTCGGCCAGCTGCGTTCCCTGGCCGGCATGTCCGTCGCGCCCGACGCCGACCTGGGCGATGAACTCGAGCGTTTCGAGATCCCGGCCGGACGCTGCGCCATGCTGACCTATACCGGGCCGTACAACGAAATGGACAAGCCTTATAACTGGATGTTCTCGGAATGGCTGCCCGGCAGCGGCATGGTTCCCGCGGATTTTCCGATGTTCGAGCAATACCTGAACGACCCGCGCACCACCCCGCCTGCCCAGCTGCAGACGCGCATCTGCATGCCGTTGAAGCAGGCATGACCGGGGGCAGCTGGCGCCGGCTGCCCCGAAGCGCCTAACCCAGCACGCCCGCCAGATACTGCCGCAGCCAGGCATGTGCCGGGTCATCCTGGTAGCGCTCGTGCCAGTACAGCGACACCGTAATCGCCGGCAGGCTCAACGGCGCCTTGAGCGTCACGATGCGCGCGCTGCCCGACATGGCCTTGGCGATGCTCACCGGCATCGTCGCGATCAGGTCCGACGCCTCGACGATGAACGGGCACACCATGTAGCTCGATAGCGTCGCCACGATCCGGCGGCTGCGGTTCTGCCCCATGAGGATGCGGTCGATCGCGGTACTGAAATAGCGTGTGTGGGCCGCCAAGTCCAGATGCCCGTAGCTCAGGTAGGCATCCAGATTCCAACGCTTGCGCAGACAGGGGTGGCCTTCGCGCACGATGCATACGGCCGGCTCCTGGTACAGGAAGCGTGTGCGCAGGTCCGGCGCCGGATCGGGGAAATACCCCGCGATCAACTCCACATGATTGGTGTCCAGCATGCTCAGGCCATGCTGCGGCCGCGCCGGCACGATCAGCAGCTGGAAGTGCGGCGCATCCACCGCCAGCCGGGGAATCAGCTTGGGCAGCAGCGTGTACTGCACGTAGTCGGTGGCATAGAACGACAGGCTGCGCGACGAGTGCGCCGGATCGAAGACCTCGCGCGTGCGCGTGGCGCGGCGCCAGCTCTCCAGTAGCGGCTGAAAGCCCTGGTGCAGTTCCTGCGCCCGCAGCGTGGGCTGCCAGGCGCCGCCTTCGCGCACCAGCAGCGGATCGCCGAACAACTGGCGCAGCCGGTTCATGGCGGCGCTCATGGCGGGTTGGCTGATGCCCAGCTGCTCGGCCGCGCGCGACACATTGCGGCAGGCCATCAGCGCATCGAAATGCAGCAGCAGATTCAGGTCCGGATTCTTCACGACTGCCCACCTATAAATGGCATCTATACCAATATAAACCGCCAGGGCTGCTGGCCGGCGCGCGCCAAGCCTAGGATGTCCCCGTTGTTGCAGTGAACCCGAGGCAATGCCTCTCAGGCTGGACACGCATGATCCGGCCGCAAGGAAGTTCTATCAACAAGGGGAAACCAAGCCATGAACGCAGCGTTTATTCGCAAGTGCTGTCTTGTATTCGGGAGCGTCGCGCTGGCGGCCGCGGCCCTGCCGGCCAGGGCCGACTGGCCGGACCGGGTGATCCGCATCGTGGTGCCTTTCGCGGCGGGCGGCTCGACCGACCTGATCGCGCGCAAGGTCGCCGAAGGGTTGGGCCAGCGCCTGTCCGCCAATGTCATCGTTGAAAACCGCCCCGGCGCCGGTGGTACCGTGGGCACCGATTACGTGGCACGGCAGCCGGCCGATGGCTACACCATCCTGATGGGGTCCGTCAGCACCCACGGCAGTGCGCCCTGCGTGTATTCGAAGCTGCCCTACGACCCGGTCAAGGACTTCACGCCGCTGTCCGTGGTGGCCACCATTCCCAATGTGATGTCCGTCAATCAGTCGGTGCCGGCCAACACGCTGCAGGAGTTCGTGGCGCTGCTCAAGAAAGAGCCCGAGAAATATTCGTTCGCCTCCAACGGCCAGGGGACATCCAACCATCTGGCGGCTGAACTCTTCAAGAGCACGGCGGGCGTGTCGATGGTGCATGTGCCGTATCGCGGCTCGGGCCCGGCGCTGATCGACCTGGTGAGCGGCCAGATCAACATGATGATGGACGTGGTGATGACGTCCTATCCCTACATCAAGGACGGCAAGATCAAGGCGCTGGCGGTGACCTCGCCGCAACGCTCGAGCATGCTGCCCAACGTGCCCACGGTGGCCGAGTCCGGCTATCCGGGCTTTGAAGCCATGGTGTGGTTCGGCATGCTGGCGCCCGCCAAGCTGCCCGAGCCCCTGCGCCAGAAGCTGACCGACGCGCTGGTGCAGACGTTGCACGCGCCGGCCATGAAGACCTATCTGGAACAGCAGGGCGCGCAGGTGTCGGACGTGTCCGGCCCGGCCTTCGGCGCCATGATCAAGGACGAAATCAACAAGTGGTGCGGCGTGGTCAAGCAGGCCGGCATCCATCTCGATTGAGCGCGGCGGCGCCTTTCATTTTTTTCTGGGAAGCACAAGCATGTATCGCATAGGGATAGACGTCGGCGGCACGTTTACCGACTTCACGATGATCGACGAGGACCAGGGCGTGGTGCACTTTCACAAAGTGCCATCCACGCCGCAGGATCCGTCCGAGGCCATCGCAACCGGCATCGGCCAGATGCTGGTGGACCACGGCGTGTCACCGTCGCAGGTATCGCACGTGGGCCATGGCACCACGGTGGCCACCAACCTCATCATCGAGCGCAAGGGCGCCCGCGTGGGGCTGATCACCACGCAGGGCTTCCGTGACGTGCTGGAGATCGGCCGGCAGACGCGTCCGCATCTGTACGACTACAGCGTTGGCAAACCCCCGGTGGCGGTACCGCGCGAATTCCGGGTGCAGGTGCGTGAACGCGTCAACGCGCAGGGCGAGGTGCTGACCCCGCTGGATACGGAACAAGTGCGCGACGCCGCGCGACAATTCGCTGCCGCCGGCATCGAGGCGGTGACGATCTGCTTTCTGCACGCCTACCGCAATCCGGCGCACGAGCAAGCCGCCGCGCGCATCGTCGCCGAGGAAATGCCGGATGCCTATGTCAGCCTTTCGTCGGACGTGTTGCCGGAATTCCGCGAATACGAGCGTCTTTCCACGACGGTGCTGAACGCCGCCGTGGGGCCGAAGATGGCGCGCTACCTCGAACGCTTTCTGCAGCGGGTGCGCGAGCTGGATATCGCCCATGAGCCGCATACCATCCACTCCAACGGCGGGCTGATGTCGATTGCCACGGTACGCCAGTATCCGGTGCGCACCTGCCTGTCCGGGCCTGCGGCCGGGGTGGTGGGCGCCGCGGCGGTGGGGCGCGCCATCGGCAGCCTGAACCTGGTGACGTTCGACGTGGGCGGCACGAGCACGGACGTTTCGCTGATCTGCGATGGCCGCCCGCTGTTCACCTCGCACCGCCAGGTGGCCGGCTATCCGGTGAAAACGCCGATGGTGGATATCCATGTGATCGGCGCGGGCGGTGGCAGCATCGCCTGGCTGGATGACGCAGGCGCGCTCAAGGTCGGGCCGCACAGCGCGGGGGCGTTGCCGGGACCCGTGGGATACGGCCGCGGCGGCACCGAGCCGACCATCACCGATGCCGAGATCGCGTTGCAGCGCCTGAATCCCGTGGCGCTGTTGAACGGCCGCATGCCGGTGCACGCCGAGGCCGCGCGCCAGGTGATCGATGCCCGCGTGGCCCAGCCGCTGGGCCTGACGCGCGAAGCCGCCGCCGAAGGCATCCTGCGGATTGCGGCGGCCAACATGAGCCGCGCCATCCGCGCCGTGTCCACCGAGCGCGGCTATGACCTGTCTCAATTCGCGCTGTATGCCTATGGCGGCGCCGGTCCGCTGCACGCGGTGGAAGTGGCCGAGGAATGCGGCATTCCGACCGTGATCGTGCCGCAGGAACCGGGCACCATGTGCGCGCGCGGCATCCTGTTGAGCGACATCTCGTTCGACTTCGTGCGCAGCGAAATATCGCTGGCCAGCGAGCAAGCCTGGCCGGGCGTGTCGGCAATCTTCGAAACCCTGCGCGGGCAGGCCGAACGCTGGCTGGACGACGAGCGCGTGGAACCCGCCTTGCGTCTGACCCGCAGCGCTATCGATGCGCGCTACGAGGGCCAGAACTTTGAGGTGCAGGTCAGCCTGGACGACACGGGTGCCGGCGGCTACGCCGAATTCGCGCGCCGCTTCAACGAGGCGCACGAACGCGAATACGGCTACACCGTCGACGACCGCAAGGTGCAGATCATCAATTGCCGCATGCAGGCCGTGGGGCAGGTGGTGAAGGCCCCGCTGGCGCCGCGCCACATCGGCGGCACGCTGCAGGCGGCCCGCATCGGCGAGCGCCGCGCCTATTTCGGCGCCCGCCATGGCTGGCTCGATACGCCCGTGTACGACCGCGACCGCGTGCCCACGGGGGTGCCCTTCGTCGGGCCCGCCCTGCTGGAGGAAATGAGCTCGACCACGGTCGTTGGTGCCGGTCAGCACGTGGTGGTGGACGAATACGGCAACCTGATCATCCGTCTGCAAGGAGGCTCCGATGCGTGAAGCCAGAGAAGACCTGGGTACGGCGCTGGCCGACCCCGTTGGCATGGAGGTGTTCTGCAACCGCCTGCTGTCCATTACCGAAGACATGAACAACACCCTGGTGCGGGCGTCGTTCTCGACCAACATCAAGGAACGCAAGGATTGCTCGGTGGCGCTGTTCGACGCCGGCGGCCGGCTGGTGGCCCAGGGCACGCAGATTCCGTTGCACCTGGGGTCGCTGGACGGCGCCATGGGCGCGATCCTGCGCACCTTCGCGCGGGACGAGATCCGCGACGGCGACGTGTTCATCTGCAATGACCCCTACCTGGCGGACGGCAGCCATCTGCCCGACATCAACATCGTCACGCCGGTGTTCTGGGACGGCACGCTGCGCTTCTTTGCCGCCAATATCGCCCACCATTCGGATGTGGGCGGCGCGGTGCCGGGATCCATCGCGGGGGGCCTGAAATCCATCTTCGAAGAAGGCATCCGCATCCCCGCGTGCCGCATCGCGCGCGCCGGCGAGGTGGACGAGGATATGCTGCGCCTGATCTGCGCCAACACCCGCGACCCCGAGGAACGGGTGCTGGACCTGCGGGTGCAGATGGCCACCAACCGCCGCGGCGCGGCCGCGGTACAGGGGTTGATCCGCCAGATGGGCCTGGCGGCGGTGCTGCGTTCGGTCGACGACGTCATCACCTACACGCGCCGGCGCCTGCTCAACCGCATCCAGGAACTGGCCCAGGGCAGCTATACGTTCCGCAGCGACCTGGACGACGACGGCATGGGGGGCGATCCCGTGCCGATCCAGGTGACGCTGACCGTCAACCGGGACGGGCTGCATTTCGACTTCGACGGCTCAGGCAAGCAGGCGCGCGGCGCGATGAACCTGCCGTTCAATGCCTTGCGGGCTTGCGTGTACTACGCCGTGAAGGCGTTGCTGGATCCGGACCTGGCGCCCAACGCCGGCCTGTTCGATCCCATCAGCGTGTCCGCGCCCGTGGGCACGATCACCAACCCCGAGCATCCCGCGGCGGTGGGCGCACGGTCGATCACCGCGCAGAAGGTGGCGGGGGCGATCTTTGGCGCCTTCCGCGGTTTGCTGCCGCCGGAAAAGACCATGGCGTCCAGCAACGACTGCTGCCCGGCCATCGTGTTCTCGGGCCGCTGGCGCGAGCGCGCGGGGCATTTCGTGTATCTGGAAACGCTGGGCGGCGGCGCGGGTGCGCGCTTTGATGCCGACGGCATGGACGCCGTGCACGTGCACATGACCAACACCTCCAACCTGCCGGTGGAAGCGCTGGAAAACGAATACCCGTTGCTGATGGACGAGTACGCCATGATCCAGGATTCGGGGGGGGCGGGCCGCACGCGCGGCGGCATGGGCATTGCCAAGCAGATCCGCGCGATGGGACCGGGCATCGTGTTTTCGGCGCGTTCGGATAGCCACACGGTGGGGGTGGCCGCCGGTGTCGACGGCGGCGGCGATGGCCGCCGCGCCAGGCTGATCCGCAATTTCGGCACGCCGGGGCAGGAGGAGCTGTTCTCCAAGACCGCCAACATCGCGCTGGCCCCGGGCGAGAGCGTGCGCATCGAAACCCCGGGTGGGGGCGGTTACGGCGCACCCGCCGAGCGCAGCCGCGCCCGCATCGCGCGCGACCTGGCCGACGGCAAGATCAGCGTCCGGGCGGCACGCGCGGACTATGGCGTCGATGCGCCCGCTACGCCACGTTGAGCGACATCGAGTACTTCATCTTGTCATGCGGAAACGTGGTGATGGTGGCCAGCAACAGCACCCCGCCGCTGCCGTAGTAGCGGCGGGTGATGACAAAGCCCGCCGTTTTGGGTTCGACCTGGAGCTGCCTGGCGATGCCCGCCGCGATGGGCGTGGCCGAGAACTCCTGGTTGACCTCGTGGATGCGGTTGCCGAAGTGATCTTCGATCAGCCGCAGCAGCGAAATACGCGGCTGGATGTCGGCGCGCAGATCGGAATGGGCGGGATCGGCGTAGATCAGCGTGCAGGCCACCGGCGTGTCCTGGTCGCCCAGCGTCTTGATCGAATTGATGTGCAGCCAGGACTGCCCGGCTTCGGCGCCCAGGGTTTCGGCCAGGCGTCGCGTCAGCTTGATGGTGCGCACGTCCTGCACCAGCAGCGCGGCGTTGCGGGCGTATTGCAGCAGGTCGGGGAACTGCGAAATGCGTTGGGTGAAGCGCGTGCTGGCGCTGGCGGTTTCCACGCGCGTGCCCACGCCGGGGCGGCGCGACACCATGCCCGCCACGGTCAGCATGCGGATGGCTTCGCGGATGGTGTGGCGGCTGGCGCCGAACTGGTCGCACAGCTCGTGCTCGGTCGGCAAGAGCGTCATGACGGGATAGCGGCCGGCGCCGATGTCGCGGGCCAGCTGCTGGTAGATGCTCTTGTAGCGCGGGCCGCCGGCATCGCCGTCCGGCGCCGCGGCCTGGCCGCGCGCTTCACGCGCGCCGCCTTGCGCGGCCACGCGTTCGGAAGATCGGGTCATGGGGGCTCCTTTCTCGTTCTATCGGGGTTTGTACGGACAATAACCGATTGACAAGGCTGTCTCGTCCGGCCCATTATTTGTCCGGACATTCATGTACGGACAAATTGTACGACCGACATGAGATCGCGGGGCAAGCGCAGCGGTTCTTTTTTGCAGTGGCGCACTTTTCCCGATCCGGCGGCATCAGGCAGTTCTTGCAGTTTTCTTCCAATAAACGGGGGTTTTCATGGGCAAGGTACTCGCAGTGCTCGCGGCGGCAACAGTGGCCGCCAGCGTGGGCGCGAATGCGCAGGCGCAGCAAAAACTGGTCGTGGCCGGCTACGGCGGCTCGTTCGAAGACATCATGCGGCAGGACATCTTCCCGCCCTTCGCCAAGCAGCATGGTGTCGAGCTGGATTACGTGGCCGGCAATTCCACCAATACGGTGGCGCGCTTGCAGGCGCAAAAGAGCAACCAGCAGATCGACGTGGCCATCATCGACGACGGCCCCATGTACCAGGCGATCGCCCTGGGTTTCTGCGCCCCGATCCAGGGCCTGCCGGCGGACGACATCTACGGCACGGCGCGCTACAAGGATGACAAGGCCGTGGCGATCGGCATCGTTGCCACCGGCATCATGTACAACAAGAAGGTCTTCGACGAGCGCAAGTGGGCCGCGCCCACTTCCTGGAAGGACCTGAAGGACCCCAAGTACAAGAAGCAACTGGTGGTGCCGCCGCTGAACAACACCTACGGCCTGCATGCGCTGGTGGAATATGCCCGCGAAGGCGGGGGCGGCGAAAAGAAGATCGACGCGGGCTTCAAGACCTTCAAGGACGAGGTCGGCCCCAACGTGCTGGTCTATGAGCCGTCGCCCGGCAAGATGACCGAGCTGTTCTCCAGCGGCCAGGCCACCATCGCGGTGTGGGGCAGCGGCCGCGTCAAGGCCTTTGCCGACACCGGCTTCCCGGTGGGCTTCGTCTATCCGCAGGAAGGCGCCTACGCGCTCCTGTCGTCGGTGTGCCCGGTGGCCAAGGCCAATGCCAATCCGCTGGCGCAGGCTTTCGTGAACTATCTGGTCAGCCCGGCGGTGCAGGAAAAGCTCGCCACCGCCTATGGCTATGGCCCGGTCAACAAGCAGGCCAAGGTGGCCGACGATCCGCGCGTGCCGCTGCCGATCGGCAAGCGCGCCGCCGACCTGATCGTGATCGACTGGGACACCGTCAACCAGAACCGGGACGACTGGAACAAGCGCTGGACGCGGGAAATCGAGCGTTGAGGCAACGGCGGCGCGCGCGCCGCCCGCAGGAGCATCCATGAGCTATCTCGTACTGAACCGCCTTTCCAAGCGCTACGGCGACCTGACGGCCGTCGAGGACCTGAGCCTGTCCGTCAAGCGCGGCGAGTTCATTTCCCTGCTGGGGCCCTCGGGCTGCGGCAAGACCACGACCTTGCAGATGATCGCGGGCTTTGTCGAACCCAGCGGCGGCAGCATCGTGCTGGACGGCAAGGACGTCAGCAGGATGCCCGCCAACAAGCGCGGGCTGGGCCTGGTGTTCCAGAACTATGCCCTGTTTCCGCACATGACCGCCGCCGAGAACGTGTCTTTCGGCCTGGAAATGCAGCGGGTGAAAAAGGACGAACGCCAGGCGCGGGTGGCTGATGCGCTCAAGCTGGTGGGGCTGTCGCACCTGGCCGATCGCCATCCGGCGCGCATGTCCGGCGGCCAGCAGCAACGCGTGGCGCTGGCCCGCGCCTTGGTCATCCGGCCCAGCGTGCTGCTGTTGGACGAGCCGCTGTCCAACCTGGATGCCAAGCTGCGCGAGGAAATGCAGCTGGAATTGCGCAGCATCCAGCGCACCATCGGCACCACGACCATCCTGGTCACGCACGACCAGTCGGAAGCTTTGGCGCTGTCGGACCGCATCGTGGTGATGAACCAAGGGCGGGTCGAGCAGGTGGCCGATCCGTTCGAGGCCTATGAAGGGCCGGCCAGCCATTTCGTGGGCGGCTTCCTGGGCAAGGCTAATGTCTTCACGCCCACGCCGCAGCCGTTCGAGGGTGAGACCCGCGCACGCATCGGCGAGGCCCATATCCCCATGGATGGCCAGCCCGTGCCGCGGGGCGCGGTGATCGTGCGGCCCGAGAAGATCCTGTTTTCCGAAGCCGGCGCCTGTGCCCTGCCCGGCCGCATGAAGACGCGGGTGTTCCAGGGCAACCACTGGCTGTGCCAGGTGGAAACCTCGGTGGGCGAAGTGCTGGTCATTCGCCAGAACGACGGCGTGCCGGTGCCGGCCGAGGGGCAGACGGTGCACCTGCGCTGGCGCGCGCAGGATATGTGCGCAGTGGCCGGCCAGGAGCGTGCGTGATGAGCGCGCGCGCCAATCCCTGGTTGCTGAGTGCGCCGGCGCTGGCGGTATACGCCACCTTCCTGGTGGTGCCGATGGCGCTGGTGTTCCTGATCAGTTTCTTCGACTTCCAGTTCTACGGCGGCATGCAGGCCACGTTCACCTGGAAGAACTACATCGAGATCCTGGGCGATGGCTACTACTACGAGATCTACGCACGCACCTTTGGCGTGGCGGCGGTGGTGACCCTTGCCTGCCTGGTCCTGGGCACGGCCGAAGCCTACGTGCTGTCGCGCATGGCCAACCCCTGGAAGGGCCTGTTCCTGATGGTGGTGTTGGGGCCGCTGCTCATCTCGGTGGTCGTGCGAACGCTGGGCTGGGCCCTGCTGTTCGGCTCCACGGGCTTGATCAACAAGGCGCTGATGGGCATCGGCCTGGTCTCCACGCCCATCGACCTGATGTACAGCAATCTCGGGGTAGGCATCGCGCTGACGCACGTGCTGGTGCCGTTCATGGTGATTTCGGTGTGGGCGTCGCTGCAGCGGATCAATCCGGCGACCGAGGCGGCGGCGCTGTCGCTGGGCGCCAGCCAGTTCACCGTGATCCGCCGGGTCATCGTGCCGCAGGTGATGCCGGGCATCCTGTCGGGCGCGATCATGGTGTTCGCCATGGCGGCCAGCTCGTTTGCCACGCCGGCCATCATCGGCGGGCGGCGCCTGAAGAATGTGGCCACCGCGGCATACGATGAGTTCCTGAACACGCTGAACTGGCCGCTGGGCGCGGCGCTGGCCGTGGTGCTGCTGGTGGCCACCGTCGTGGTGCTGCTGTCGGCCAATCGCATCATCGAGCGCAGGTACGGCGCGGTCTTCAACCAATCGGGGGCCTGACATGAACTTTCGCAACGGTCCGATCGGCCTCGCGTTCCACGCCTTGTTCATCCTGTTCATCCTGGCGCCCATCGTGATGGTGTGCGCGGTGGCGTTCACGTCCGAAGGCTTTATTTCCTTGCCCACGTCCGGCCTGTCGCTGCGCTGGTTCCGCGCCATCCTGGACAACCCGCGCTTTATCGAGGCGTTCTGGTTCAGCCTGGGGTTGGGCACGCTGTCGGCCACCGTGGCGATCGCGCTGGCGGTGCCCAGCGCGCTGGCCCTGGCGCGCAACCGCTTCCGCGGCCGCGAGGCGCTGGTGGCGTTCTTCCTGTCGCCATTGATGATTCCGCACGTGGTGCTGGGCCTGGCGTTCCTGAAGTTTTTCACCACCGTGAATCTGGCCGGTACGTATGTGGGGCTGGTGGTGGCCCACGTGATTCTGGTCATGCCCTATGCCTTGCGGCTGGTGCTGGCATCGGCCACCGGCATCGACCCGGCGCTGGAGCGCGCCGCGCAGTCGCTGGGCGCTTCGCACTGGACGGCGTTTCGGCGCGTGGTGCTGCCGTTGCTGCTGCCGGGCGTGGTCAGCGGCTGGGTGATCGCCTTCATTACCAGTTTCGATGAACTGACCATGTCGATCTTCATCGCCTCGCCGTCGACCACCACGTTGCCGGTGCGCATCTTCCTGCACATCGAAGACACCATCGACCCCCTGGTCACGGCGGTTTCCGCCGTGCTGATCTACGTGACCATCATCGCCATCTTCATCCTGGACCGCCTGGTCGGTCTGGAAAAGCTGTTTGTAGGAAAGGGACGCTAATGACCGACGAGAATGAATTGACACCGCGCCCGCCCGCGCATCGAGGCATCTACGATGCCGCGGTGATCGGCGGTGGGCTGGTGGGTTCGGCCGTGGCCTATGGGCTGCGGCGCGAACTGGACCACGTTGCCGTGCTGGACGAGGGCGATGTCGCCTACCGCGCCTCGCGCGGCAACTTCGGGCTGGTGTGGGTGCAGAGCAAGGGCATGGGCCTGCCGCGCTACGGCGTGTGGACCATGGCGTCGGCCACGGCCTGGCCGCAGTTGGCCGCGCTGTTGCGCGAAGAGACGGGCGTGGATGTGCACCTGGAACAACGCGGGGGCTTGCACGCGCTGTTGAGCGACGAGGAAATGGAAGCGCGCGCGACGTTCATGCAGACGCTGCTGTCGCAACCCGGCATGGCGCAATACGAATGGAAGTTGCTGGATCGCGCCGAGGTGGCGGACCTGGTACCCGGCATCGGCCCGCAGGTGCGCGGCGCGACCTGGACGCCGGTCGATGGCATCGCCAACCCGCTCAAGCTGCTGCGTGCGCTGCACATGAGTTTTGCACAGCGGGTTGTGGATTACCTGCCGCGCCGTCCGGCGCAGCAGATTCGCCAGCGCGACGGCGTATTCGAGATTGCCACGCCCAGCGGCACGGTACGGGCACGCAAGGTGGTGCTGGCCGGCGGGCTGTCCAACAAGGCGTTGGGCGAACAGGTTGGCCTGACCGTGCCGGTGCGGCCGCAACGCGGCCAGATCGTGGTGCTGGAACGCACCCGCCGCCTGCTGGAAACACCGTTGTCCACGCTGCGCCAGACCGACGAAGGCACCTGGCTGATTGGCGATTCGCAGGAAGAGGCCGGTTATGTGGATAACCTGGTCGGCCTGCCGATACTGGGCACGCTGGCCGACCGCGCGCTGCGCACGCTGCCGGCGCTGCGCGAGGTTCGCGTGGTGCGCAGCTGGGCGGCGCTGCGGGTGATGTCGCAGGACGGCTTTCCGATCTATCAGCAATCCGAAACGTGCCCGGGTGCCTTCGTGGCCACCTGTCACAGCGGCGTGACGCTGGCCGCCGCGCATGCGCTCAAACTGGCGCCCATGATCGTGGCCGGCAAGCTGGCCGACGACATGGCGCCCTTCTCGACCCGGAGGTTCCATGTTCAAGCGGCTTGATGAGGCCCAGCGCCAGGCGCAGGGCGCGCCGGTGCGGGTGACGGTCAACGGCACCGATCTGCAATGCCGTCAGGGCGACAGCGTGGCGGCGGCTCTGTTCGCCGGTGGCATGCAGGCCTGTCGCGATACGGCTGTGGGCGAGGTGCCGCGCGGCCCCTATTGCATGATGGGCGTGTGCTACGACTGCCTGGTCACCATTGATGGCCAGGCCAATCAGCAGGGCTGCATGACAGCCGTGCGCGAAGGCATGAAGATCGAGCGCCAGCTGGGCGCGCGCAAGGTGCAGGCATGATCGACACGACGCAATGCGATTTGCTGGTGGTGGGCGCGGGTCCCGCGGGCCTGGCGGCCGCGACGATGGCCGCGCGTCTGGGGGTGGATACCGTGCTGCTGGACGAGCAGCCGGCGCCGGGCGGACAGATCTACCGCGCCATCACCACCACGCCGGTGACCAACCGCGCGATCCTGGGGCCGGATTATTGGCATGGCGCCTCGCTGGTCGAGCCGTTTCAGCAATCGGGCGCGCGTTATGTGCCGGGCGCGACCGTCTGGGCCGTGGCCGAGCACACCGCGCCGCAGCCCGAACGCGGCTTCGAGGTGGCGTATTCGGTGGCGGGCCAGGCCCGCATCCTGCATGCGCGCCGGCTGCTGTTGGCCACCGGCGCGCAGGAACGGCCCTTTCCGATTCCGGGTTGGACGTTGCCCGGGGTCATCACCGCGGGCGCGGCCCAGATCCTGTTGAAGTCCGCGGGCATGGTGCCCAGCGACCACACGGTGCTGGCGGGCAGCGGTCCCCTGCTGTACCTGGTGGCGTGGCAGTACCTGAATGCAGGCGTGAAGATAGACGCCCTGCTCGAAACCACGCCACCCGGACGTCTGCGCCAGGCCTTGCCCAAGGTATGGGATTTCCTGCGGTCGCCCTATCTGGGCAAGGGCCTGTCGTTGCTGCGCGCGGTGAAAGCCGCGGTGCCCATCACCAAGGGCGTGACGGCGCTGGAAGCGCTGGGCGACGACAAACTGCAAAGCGTACGCTACACCGCGGGCGGCGTGACAAAGACGCTGCCGGCACAGCAGCTGATGCTGCATCAGGGCGTGGTGCCCAACGTCAATCTGTCGCGCGCGGTCGGTGTTGAACACCGCTGGAACACTGCGCTGGACTGTTGGGAGCCCGAGGTGGATGTGTGGGGCCTGACCTCGGTGGACGGCGTGGGCATGGCCGGCGACGGCGCCGGCATCGCCGGGGCCCTGGCGGCCGAGCAGCGTGGCCGGCTGGCGGCGTTGCAGGCCGCGCATCTGCTTGGCCGCATCGATGCGGCTCGGCGCGATAGCGAGGCCGCCGCACCCCGTGCCGCCCTGGCGCGCGCCGTGCGCGGCCGCGCGTTCTTCGATGTGCTGTACAAGGCCCCCGAGACCTTCCGCCGCCCCACCGGCGACACCATCGTCTGCCGCTGCGAGGAAGTCACGGCGGCGCAGGTGCGCGACACCGTCAAGCTGGGCTGCAGCGGTCCGAACCAGATGAAGGCCTTCCTGCGTTGCGGCATGGGCCCCTGCCAGGGGCGCTTTTGCGGGTTGACCGTGTCGGAGATCATCGCCGAGGAACGCGGCGTACCGGTACAGGAAGTGGGTTACTACCGCTTGCGCTTCCCGACCAAGCCGCTGACCCTGGGCGAGCTGGCGTCGTTGCCGCAGACCGATGATTCCCGCCAGGCGGTGGTACGCCTGAAAAAATAGGAGCGCCGACATGACGGACGCATCCAAGTCGGCCGCCGTCATCATCATCGGCGGTGGCCTGCACGGCAGTTCGGCCGCGCTGCACCTGGCGCGCGCGGGCGTGCCGGCGCTGGTGATCGAAAAGAACTACGTCGGCCGCCATGCGTCGGGGGTCAACGCGGGCGGCGTGCGTACCTTGGCGCGTCATCTGGCCGAGGTGCCGCTGGCCCTGGCGTCGCGCGACCTCTGGTACCGCATCGGCGAGCTGGTCGACGATGACTGCGGTTTCGAGCAGCATGGGCAAGTGCGCGTGGCCGAAAACGAGGCCGATGCGGCAGCGTTGCGCGAGCGCCTGGCCACCATGCAGGCGCACGGCTATACCCACGAGCAGTGGATATCCCGCGAGGACCTGCTGGCGATGATTCCCGCGCTGGCGCCCACCGTGCACGGCGGCTTGATCGCACGCGAGGATGCCGCCGCCGATCCCTACCGCACCACGCTGGCGTTTCGCCGCAAGGCCGCCAGCCTGGGCGCACGTTTCCTGGAAGGCGTGCGCGTGCAGCGGACGGCCTGTGAGGCCGGACAGTGGCGCGTCCAGACCGATGCCGGCGTTTACACCGCGCCGCAGATACTGAACTGCGCGGGCGCCTGGGCCGATCGGGTCGCGGCCGACTGGGGCGAGCCGGTGCCATTGATGGCCATCAGCCCCATGATGCTCGTGACGCTGCGCATGGATCACTTCCTGGATGCGGTGGTGCTGGGCACCGGCCGTCCGTTATCGTTCAAGCAGCGGGCCAACGGCACGGTGCTGATCGGCGGCGGCCGCCGCGCCTGGGTCGACCGCGACGCGGAATGGACCGAGCTGGATTTCCGTTCGCTGGCCGAAGGCGCGCGCACCGTCTGCGACCTGTTTCCGCACATGCGCGGCGCGGTGGTGAACCGCGGCTGGGCCGGCATCGAAGCCGCCATGCCCGATGAAATTCCCGTGATCGGCCGCAGCAGCCGCCACCAGACCGCCTTCCATGCCTTCGGCTTTTCGGCCCATGGCTTCGAGCTGGGCCCTATCGTGGGCCGTATCATGGCCGACCTGATCACGACCGGGGCGACCGATCTTCCCATCACGCCCTTCGCCATTGATCGTTTCGCCGGCGTCGCGCAGGCGCCGGCCCTATCCCCCAAGGAGCAGCATCCATGACTGATATCGTGCGCAAGGATTCCAACCAGCGCCTGAGCCGCATCGTGATCCACGGCGACACCGTGTATGTCGCCGGCGTCACCTCGTCGGCGGCGGGCGGCATCGCCGAGCAGACGCGCGACGCGCTGGCCAAGATCGACGGTTATCTGGCGCAGGCCGACACCGACAAGACGCGGCTGCTGTCGGTGCAGATCTGGTTGAAGGATATCGAACGCGATTTCGCCGGCATGAACGCCGTGTGGGCCGAGTGGGCGCCGGCCAATGCCTTGCCCACCCGCGCCACCTGCGAGGCCAAGCTGGCCTCGCCCGACCTGCTGGTCGAGATTATCGTCACGGCCGCCAAGCGGCCGGGGTACGTCGGCGGGCCGGTGTCGGAAGCCTGATCCGGGCCGGCCCGCGGCGCAATCAGCGGGCCGGTGCCTGGAAGCTGACCTGGGCGGGCCGGCCCGGCAGGTTCAGCGTGGCGGTGGCCGGTGGCGTGGTGGCGACCACATTGCCGGCGCGCAGCACCATCAGGCGCGTGGCGCGCAGGCGCAGCGCCTCGACCGGATCGCGCGCCTGCAGCAGCACCAGGTCGGCGCGCTTGCCCACGGCCAGGCCTGTGTCGTCCAGGCCCAGGATGGCCGCCGGCGTGGCCGTCACGGCCTGGAAACAGGCGCGCATGGCGTCCTGGCCGGTCATCTGGGCCACATGCAGGCCCATGTGCGCCACTTCCAGCATGTCGCCCGAGCCCAGGCTGTACCAGGGGTCCATCACGCAGTCATGGCCGAAGGCCACCGGCACGCCAGCGGCCAGCAGCTCGGGCACGCGCGTCATGCCGCGGCGCTTCGGATAGGTGTCGTGGCGGCCTTGCAGCGTGATGTTGATCAGCGGATTGGCGATGGCCGACACGCCGGCCTCGCGCATCAGCGGGATCAGCTTGGACACGTAGTAGTTGTCCATCGAATGCATGGACGTCAGGTGCGACCCCGTGACGCGGCCTTGCAGGCCCAGGCGTTGCGTGTGATAGGCCAGCGTTTCAATGTGGCGCGACAGCGGGTCGTCGCTTTCGTCGCAGTGCATGTCCACGCGCAGGCCGCGCTCGGCGGCCAGTTCGCACAGGATGCGCACGGATTCGGCGCCGTCCTGCATGGTGCGCTCGAAGTGGGGGATGCCCCCCACCACGTCCACGCCCATGTCCAGCGCCCGCTTCAGGTTGTCCAGCGCGCCCGGCGCGCGCAGCACGCCATCCTGCGGGAAGGCCACCAGTTGCAGGTCCAAATAGGGTTTGACCTTCTCGCGCACGTGCAGCAGCGCTTCCACCGCCAACAGGCGCGGATCGCACACGTCCACGTGCGAGCGGATGGCCAGCAGGCCGCGGGCCACGGCCCAGTCGCAATAGGCCAGCGCGCGTTCGACCAGCGCTTCCTGCGTCAGCAGCGGCTTGAGTTCGCCCCACAGCGCGATGCCTTCGAGCAGCGTGCCCGACTGGTTCACGCGCGGCAGGCCGAAGGACAGGGTGGAGTCCATGTGGAAGTGCGCGTCCACGAACGGCGGCGCGACCAGTTGGCCGGCGGCATCGATCGTCCGGGCCGCGGAGGCCTTGAGCGCCGGTTCGAGTGCTGCGATACGGCCCTGGGCCACGCCGATGTCGATGTGCTCGCGGCCGTCGGGCAGCGTGCAGTTCTTGATAATGAGATCGAGCATAGTCATACCTTGTGGATTACCGTTCGCCCTTGCGGTAGGGCTTCATCAGGGCCTGCGGGTAGGCGGCGCGGCGCGCCATCACGACCAGGGCCAGGATGGACAGGATATAGGGCAGCATCAGGTAGACCTGATACGGCAGTTCGGGCAGGCCGGGCAGCGCCGCCCCGCCCTGCTGCAACCGCAGTTGCAGCGCATCGAAGAACGCGAAGATCAACGCGCCCAGCAGCGCCTTGCCTGGCCGCCACGAGGCAAATACGACCAGCGCCACGCAGACCCAGCCGCGGCCGTTGACCATGTTGAAGAAGAAGGCATTGAATGCCGCCAGCGTCAGGAAGCTGCCGGCCACGCCCATCAGCGCCGAACCAGCCACGATGGCGCCCATGCGCAACCGCGTGACCGACAGGCCCTGGCCTTCGGCGGCGGCGGGGTTCTCGCCCACCATGCGGATCGCCAGGCCGACCGGCGTGCGGTTCAGCACCCAGGCCAGGAGCGGCACCGCGGCCAGCGCCAGCAGGGTCATCGGCGTCTGCCCAGCCAGCACCGGGCCGATCAACGGGATACCGTCCAGGAACTTCATTTCCGCGAACGGCGTGATGGTGGGCGGCGTGTTCACGCTGGGAAACGTGACGCGGTAGGCGAAGTAGCTCAGGCTGGTGGCCAACAGCGTCACGCCCAGGCCGGACACGTGCTGCGACAGGCCCAGCGGCACGGTCAGCACCGCGTGCAGCAGGCCGAACACGGCGCCCGCGAACGCGGCCGCCAGCACGCCCACGTACAGCGGCGCACCCAGGTACACCACCAGCCAGCCGGTGAAGGCGCCGGCGGCCATGATGCCTTCGATGCCCAGGTTCAGCACGCCGGCGCGCTCGCACAGCAACACGCCCAGCGTGCCCAGGATCAGCGGCGTCGCCAGCCGCAACACGGCGACCCAGAAGGCCGCGGAACTCAACAGGTCCATCCATTCCATGGCGTGCTCCTCAAGCCTTGTGACGGCGCAGGCGGTACTGCGCAAATAGCGTCGCGACCAGCATGGCGAGCAACGAAGTGGCGACGATGACGTCGGCGATGTAGTTCGGCACGGCAATGGCGCGGCTCATGCTGTCGGCGCCGACCAGCATGCCGGCCACGAAGATGCTGGCCAGGATCACGCCCAGCGGATGCAGGCCGGCCAGCATGGCCACCACCACGCCGGTGTAGCCATAGCCCGGCGACATGTCCAGGGTGACGTAGCCGGTACGGCCCGCCACTTCAATGGCGCCGGCCAGGCCGGCCAGCGCGCCGGACAGCATGGCGGTGCCCAGCATGACACGGCTGACCGGCAGGCCCAGGAAGCGCGAGGCATGCGCGTTGGCGCCGACCGCGCGCATCTGGAAGCCGAACACCGTGTAGCGGTTCAGCAGCCACAGGCCCAGCGCCAGGCCGGCCGCCCACAACAGGCCGGTGTGGGCGCGGGTGCGTTCGATCAGCTTGCCCAGTTCCAGATCGGGGTTCAGCGCCACCGACTGCGGCCAGCCCATGGCCATCGGGTCCTTCATGGGGCCGTCCAGCATCATCGACACGAACAGCAGCACGATGAAGTTGCCCAGCAGCGTAGTGACCACCTCGTCCACGCCCAGGCGGGTCTTGAGCAGGGCGGGAATCAGCAGCAGCAAGGCGCCGGCCAGCGCGGCGGCCAGCATCATGCCGGAGAACAGCACCGGCAGTGGCAGGTCAAAGCCCGTGCCATCGTGCATGCCGCCCACGGCGACCGCGGCCAGGGCGCCCAGATACAGCTGGCCCTCGGCGCCGATGTTGTAGAAGCGGGCGCGAAACGCCACGGCGCAGGCCAGGCCGGTCAGCATCAGCGGGGTGGCGCGCGTCAGGGTTTCGGACAGCGCGAAGCGCGAGCCGAACGCGCCTTCGAACAGCAGCGCGTAGGTGCGGCCGACGGGCGCGCCCGCCCAGGCCACCAGCAGCGCGCAGATCGCCAGGGTGAAGAGGATGGCCGCGATAGGCGCCAGGGCCAGCGCGGCGCGGCTGGGCTCGGGGCGGCGTTCCAGGGTCAGTTTCATTCTAGAAATGCTCGATGAGTAAGGGCGCGGCGCATCACGCGCGCGTGCCCGTCATGGCCAGGCCGACAGTGGCGGGCGTCCACTGGCCGACGGGCTTGACCGCGACCAGCTTGCCGCCGCACAGCACCGCGATGCGGTCGGCCAGGGCGAAGATCTCTTCCAGGTCCTCGGACACCAGCAGGATGCCGGCGCCGCGGCGGCGCGCGGCCAGCAGCTGTTCGCGCACATAGGCCACCGCGCCGATATCCAGGCCCCAGGTGGGCTGGTCGGCGACGATCAGGCGCGGTTCGCGCGCCAGGGTGCGGCCCAGGATCAGCTTCTGCATGTTGCCGCCCGACAGGCTGCGGGTGCGTACGTCCAGCGAGGCGGCGCGTACGTCGAACTGCTTGGCCAGGGACGCCGCATAGGCCCGGCCGGCGCCGGCGCGCACGACGCCGTAGCGGGCAAAGCGCGGGTCCTTCAGGTCTTCGACAATGGCGTTTTCCCACAGCGGGCTGTCGCCGATGACGCCTTCACCGTGGCGGTCTTCGGGAATGCGGCCCACCTGCGCCGCCGTCCAGCCGGCCGGCGTGGTGGGCGCGGCGGCATGTTCGGGGCCCAGGCGAATGGTGCCGTCCGACGGCTGGCGCAGGCCGGTCAGCACCGACACCAGCGCTTGCTGGCCGTTGCCGGCTACGCCGGCGATGGCCACGATCTCGTGCTTGTGGACCACCAGGTCCAGGCTGTCCAGGCGCGGCGCGCCGTCGCGGCTGTCGCGCACGGTGACCTGCGACAGCGTCACCACCGGGGCGGCCTGGCCGGCCGCCGACATGGCTTCGGCATGCGGCATAGCGACCTTGCGGCCCACCATCAGCTCTGCCAACTCGGCCGGCGTGGTGGCGGCGGTGTCGCGTTCGGCCACCAGCTTGCCCTGGCGCAGCACCGCGACGCGGCGCGACACGGCCATCACTTCGTCCAGCTTGTGCGATATGAAGATAACCGCCAGGCCCTCGTCCACGAAACCGCGCAGGGTCGCGAACAGGTCCTGCACTTCCTGGGGCGTCAGCACCGCCGTGGGCTCGTCCAGGATCAGGACCTTGGCGCCGCGGTACAGGGCCTTCAGGATTTCGACGCGTTGCTTTTCGCCGACCGACAGGCCGCCGACGCGCGCGTCCGGGTCCACGCCCAGGCCGAAGCGCTGGCCCAGCTCGACCAGGCGGCGGCGCGCCTGGCCGCGGCCGGACGCCAGCTTCCACAGCGATTCGGTGCCGACCATGATGTTGTCCAGCACAGTCAGGTTGTCGGCCAGCGTGAAGTGCTGATGCACCATGCCCACGCCCGCCGCCAGCGCGGCGTCGGGCCGGCCGGGGGGCAAGGGCTGGCCGAAGACTTCGATACTGCCGGCGTCGGCCACATAGTGGCCGAACAGAATCGACACCAGGGTCGATTTGCCGGCGCCGTTCTCGCCCAGCAAGGCCAGCACCTCGCCCTGCGCGAGGGTCAGCGAGACATCATCGTTGGCCGTCAGGCTGCCGAAGCGTTTGGTGATCCCCGCAAGGCGCAGGGCGAGAGGCGCTTGGTTCATCGTGCCGAGGACTTGGGTTCTTTGTCGACGACCTGCACCGTGAAGCTGCCGTCCAGGATGGCCTTCTGCTTGGCTTGCACCCTGGCGATCAGGTCGGCCGGGATCTTGCTTTCGAAGGTGCCCAGCGGCGCCAGCGACGAACCCTTGTGCTTCATCAGCGAGTACTGGCCGAAGTCAGCCGCCTTGAACGTGCCCGCCTTGACCTGCTTGAGCGCCTCGTCGATGGTGGGCTCCATGCTCCACAGCGCCGACGCCACCACGGTTTCCGGGTACTGCGGCTGGGTGTCGATGACGTTGCCGATGGCCAGCTTGCCGCGTTCCTTGGCGGCGTCCGACACGCCGAAGCGCTCGGCGTACAGCACGTCCGCGCCCTTGTCGATCATGGCGAAGGCGGCTTCCTTGGCCTTGGGGGGGTCGAACCACGAGCCGATGAAGGTCACGGTGAATTCGGCCTTGGGGTTCACTTCCCTGGCGCCTTCGATGAAGGCCTGCATCAGGCGGTTCACTTCAGGGATGGGGTAGCCGCCCACCAGGCCGATCTTGCCGCTCTTGCTCATGCCGGCGGCGATCATGCCGGTCAGGTAGGCCGGTTCCTGGATGTAGTTGTCGAACACCGAGAAGTTGGGCTGCTGCGGCTTGCCCGAGGAACCCATCAGGAAGGCGGTCTGCGGGTAGTCCTTGGCCACCTTGCGGGCGGCGGCTTCCACGGCGAAGGCTTCGCCCACCACCAGCTTGTTGCCCTGCTCGGCGTACTGGCGCATGACGCGCTCATAGTCGGCGTTGGTGACGTTTTCCGAGAAGGTGTAGTCGATTTCACCGCGGTCGCGCGCGGCGGTCAGCGCCTTGTGGATGCGCGACACCCATTGCTGCTCGACCGGCACCGTGTAGATGGCGGCCACTTTGAGCTTGGCGGGCGCTTGCGCTTGGGCGGCGCCCGAGAATAGCAGCGCGCCGGCGGCGGCTGCCGCGGCCAGCTTGAGCAGGCCACGGCGGGCAATGCCGCCTGCAGCCGGGAGGGAAAAGGATTTCATGCGGAAGGCTCCTTCGCGGGGATGGAAAGGGGATGGGGAGAACGGGGGCGATGTCCGGGCGTCGCGGCGCGGCACGCGTGGGCGGGCGGAAACGAAGGCGTGGGATCGGTCATCGGAAGGGGGGCTGCCGGGGCAGCGCGCCCCATCCGAATGGGCGGGTTCGCAGCCAGTCCTGGCGAAGCAAGTTGTATGCCATGGGGCATTCCCGCGGCAAGTCGGGGGAATCCTGATGGCCGGGCGGGATTATAGGCACCCTGGCAGGGAAAGGTGGCACCAAGATGGTGCGCGCCGTCGCGCCGCGTGGACACTTTGGTCCTGGAACAGGCTGTTGCGGCGAGGATCGATCCGCCTGGGTGTCCGTGGGATGGGCAGAGGCCTAAAATTCCATGCAAGAAGCCGCGCAGCGCGCGGCAAGCCGGAAAACACCATGCAAGACATTCAATTGCTGCTTGAGCAGTACGGCGGTTGGCTCGTGTTTGCCAACGTGCTGGTCGAGCAGGCCGGGCTGCCCGTGCCCGCCTACCCCATGCTGATCGCCGCCGGCGCCCTGGCCGGCGCGGGCGGCTGGCTGGCGCCGTGGCTGGCGGCCACCCTGGCCTGTCTGCTGGCCGACACGGTCTGGTACCTGGCCGGGCGGCGCTACGGCTCGCGGTTGCTGGGCGTGGTCTGCAAGCTGTCCCTGTCGCAGGACTCCTGCATCCGCCAGACGCAACGCTTGTACCTGCGCATCGGCGTGCGCGCCCTGCTGGTCTGCAAGTTCCTGCCCGGCGCGGGCGCGCTGTCGACCGTGATGGCGGGCCTGACCAGCACCCCTTACCGGCGCTTTCTGGCCTATGACGTCGTCGGCGCCATGGTCTGGGCCGGTTCCGCCCTGCTGCTGGGCGGCCTGTTCCACAGCGTCGTCAATGATGTGCTCGACGTGCTGGGCACCTACGGTCCGATGGGGCTGGCCATCCTGGCGGCGGTGCTGGCGCTGTACATCGCGGCGCGCGGCATGCGGCGCTGGATCCTGAAGCGCAACCTGCGCGTGATCCCGCGGCTGTCGGTCGACGAACTGATGCAGTGGCGCCAGGACGGCCGCCCCGCCCTGGTGTTCGACGTGCGGCCCGAGGCGCAGGGCGAAGCCGACCGTATCCCGGGGGCGGTCGCCGTCGACCTGCGCGCGCCGTTGCCCGTCCTGGACGCCGGCGCCCAGGCGGCCGACATCGTGGTGTATTGCGCCTGCCCCAACGAGGTCTCGGCCGCCATGCTGGCCGCGCGGCTGCGCGCCGCCGGCTATCCCAACACCTGGGCCCTGCGCGGCGGCTACGAGGCCTGGGCGCGTCACGCGCATCCGGCCTGACCGGCGCCCTGCCGCGCCCTCTGGTCCGACCAGGGCGTTGACCGGGCCTGCGCTCTGACATTCTCCTGACCTGCCGCCGGGCTGTCCGGACCGTGGGCGGCCAGGGCGGCCGCCTCTGCGCCGGGCGTCGTCCCAGGCGCATAATTTCGCTATCGGCCCGCGCTTCCGACGGGCACAGGAGACAGGCATGCGGTTGTTGTTCTTGGGTGCCGGCGGCACCGGCGGCTATTTCGGCGGACGTGCGGCCCAGGCGGGCGCGGACGTGACCTTCCTGGTGCGCGAGGCCCGCGCCGCGCGGTTGCGCGAACAGGGCCTGCGCATCCAGAGCCCGTTCGGCGACGTCACGCTGACCCCGCAATTGGCCACCGCCCAGACGCTGCAAGGCTTCTACGACGTGGTGGTGCTCAGCTGCAAGGCCTACGACCTGCAAAGCGCCATCGACGCCATCCGCCCCGCCGTCGGGCCCGATACCGCGGTGCTGCCCATCATGAACGGCGTGCTCCAGTACGACGTGCTGGACCGCGAATTCGAACCTCACCGGGTGCTGGGCGGCCTGTGCCAGATCAACGCCACGCTCGGCGCCGAGGGCCAGGTGATCCATCTGGGCAAGCACGCCAGCATCGTCTTCGGCGAACGCGCGGGCCCGGCCCGCAGCGCGCGCTGCACGGCCCTGGCCGATGCGCTGGCTGGCGGCGAATACGTCAGCCGCCTGAGCGAAGAGATCCACCAGGACATCTGGGAAAAATACGTCTTCCTGACCACGCTGGCCGCCGCGACCTGCCTGATGCGCGGCACCGTTGGGCAGATCGCCGCCACGAACGACGGCATCGATATCGTGCGCGGCCTGTTGCGCGAAGCACAGACGGTCGCCGCGGCCAGCGGCCATGCCGTGCGGCCGGATGCCGACGCCGCCGCGCTCAAGATCCTGACGGACCCGTCCCAGGCCATGACGGCGTCGATGTTCCGCGACCTGCGCCAGGGCCTGCCGGTCGAAGCCGACCACATCGTCGGCGACATGGTGCGCCGCGCGGGCACGCTGGGCGTGGACGCCACCTGCCTGCGCATCGCCTACACGCACCTGCAGGTCTACCAGGCGCAACGCGCCGCGGCCTGACCCGGCTGGAGGACAAGGAACTCATTGGTGCACGGATTGCAAAAAACTCTTCCGTCTCCGTGAGTTCCGGGAACCGATCTGGCCGAATAGTATGGCTTTGTCCAACCTTCCAAGGAGCAAGACCATGAAAATCGCACTGATCGGCATTACCGGCCGCGTAGGTTCCCGCGTGGCGGACGAACTGCTCAAGCGCGGCCACCAGGTAACGGGCATCGCCCGCAATCTGGGCGACGTCAATCCGCAGCCGGGCCTGACCATCCAGCAAGGCGACGCCACTGATCCGCAAGGCCTGACCCCGCTGCTCAAGGGCCACGATGCCGTGGTCAGTGCATCGCGCTTCGTGTCGGTCGATGCCAAGCCCCTGCTGGCGGCCGTGAAAGACGCCGGCGTGCCGCGCCTGCTGGTGGTGGGCGGGGCCGGCAGCCTGCACGTGGCCCCCGGCAAGATGCTGATCGACACGCCGGAATTCCCCGATGCCTATAAGCCCGAGGCCCGCGCCGGCGTGGTGTTTCTGGATGCGCTGCGCCAGGAAAAGGTGCTGAACTGGACCTTCCTGTCGCCCTCGGCGCTGTTCGAGCCGGGCGAGCGCACCGGCGTGTTCCGCATTGGCGATGATTCGCTGCTGGCCGACGATGACGGCAAGAGCTGGATCTCGATGGAAGACTACGCCATTGCCCTGGTCGACGAAATCGAGACGCCCAAGCACTCGCGCCGCCGCTTTACCGTGGGCTACTGAGCCGGGCAAGCGATTTCGGCGGCACCGCGGCCAGTGTTGTTTGCATGCGATAGCCGCCGCCCCGCGCGCCCTGATTTCCCAAGGGCGCGCGGCTGATTCCCGCAATGCCGCATGGGCCGTAGGGTCGAATGCCTCATTTTTATTTGTAAACTGGCAGACCGCCAGCCGGCGACACGACCCGAGTAGCAGTATGAGCATGAAGTTGAAATCGTTGGCCCTCTGTATGCTGCTGGCCTCCAGCTGCCTGGCGCTCGCGCCGGCACAGGCGGCCGCGCCGCAATCGAACAAAGACATCGTGGTGGCGTTCTTCCGCATGATGTTCCAGGACCGCGAGATCGACGAGGCGGTGCGCCTGTATGTGGCCAAGAACAACTACACGCAGCACAACCCGTACATGCGTGACGGCGTCGAGCCCATGGTGGATTTCTTTCCCCACTACTTCGAGCAGCATCCGCAGGCCACGGTCGACATCAAGCGCGTGATCGCCGAAGGCGACCTGGTCGTCATCCATAACCTGTGGCGAGAATCCCCCGAAGACCGCGGCCAGGCCGTGATCGACATCTTCCGCGTCGAGAATGGCAAGATCGTCGAACACTGGGACGTCAGCCAGGAAATCCCGGAAAACCCCGCCAACAAGAACGGCATGTTCTAGTTTTCAACAGGTAGCCCATGTCCGCCATTGAACCCGTCGACCTGCCCCGCGCCTATCTGCTGCTGAACCACGGCCCGACCGTGCTGGTCACCAGCGCGCATGGCGACCAACGCAACGTCATGGCGGCTGCCTGGGCGATGCCGCTGGATTTCAGCCCGCCCAAGATGTTGGTGGTGGTGGACAAGAACACCTACACGCGCAAGCTGATCGAAGCCTCGGGCGAGTTCGCGCTGTGCATCCCGTCGCGCGCGCAGGCGCAGGCTACCTTGCAGGTGGGTTCGCATTCCGGCAGCGAGGCCGACAAGTTCCAGTCTGCGGGCCTGACCACCTTCCCCGCCAGCAAGATCGGCGCGCCGCTGGTCGAAGGCTGCCTGGGCTGGCTGGAATGCAAGGTCGTGCCCGAGCCGCACAACCAGCAGGCCTACGATCTGTTCATCGGCGAAGTCGTGGCCGCGTGGGCCGCGCCCGACGTGTTCTCGGGCAACCGCTGGCACTTCAACGATGACGCGCGCCGGTCCGTGCACTACCTGGCGGGCGGGTCGTTCTTCGCCACCGGCGAAGCGTTCACCGTTTCCGATCCGGAATAACCCGTCATGCGCCGCGTCTATCTGGCCGGTTTCGACGTGTTCCTGCCTGATGCCGTGGCGCAGGGCGAACGGCTCAAGGCGCTGGCGGCCGCACACGGCTTTGAAGGTCTGTACCCGCTGGACAACGTGCCCCCGCCCGGCCTGGCCGGCGCGCCGCTGGCGCACTGGATCTACCGCGCCAACGTCGCGATGATCCGCCGGGCCGACCTGGTCATGGCCAACCTGAATCCCTTCCGCGGCGCTGAACCCGATTCCGGCACCGCGTTCGAGGTCGGCTACGCGATTGCCTGCGGCAAGCCGGTATGGGGCTATACCGCGCAGGCCGGCAGCCTGCTCGAGCAGACCGCCGTGGGCGTGGCGGCCGACGATGCGACCCGTGCCGTGGATGCGCAAGGCTTCACGGTCGAGGACTTCGGCATGAACCTGAACCTGATGCTGGCATGCAGCGCGCACATCGTGGTGGGCGACGCGGCCGACTGCCTGGCGCGCATGGCGCAGGGATGACCCGCGCCGATCTTCTTGCGGCGCGGTGCCTGGCGTAGCGGCATGCGCCCGCGGCGCCGGCGCGCCATGCCCGGGGCTACCTCAGCGCCCTATGCCCTGGCGCCACGCGCCGTCTTGCGGGCCGGCTTGACCGGCGCTGCCTGCGGCGTACCCAGATAACCCATCACGGCATCCACCACCGCGTGTTCCAACTGTGCCGGGCTGAAGCCCGCCGGCGGTTCCAGCGCTGCCGCATGCACCAGCGACTCGATGATGCGCAGGACCACATAGGTCGCCAATTCGCGGTCCTGTTGTGCGATCTCGGCGCGATGCAGTTCCAGCAGGTGGCGCATGCGCCGGTGAATGTCCTGGTCGGCGCGGCTGTGATCGCGCGGCGGGTCGAACAGCGGGAACTCTCGTTCCAGCACTCGGTGCAGGGCCGGTTCGAGCAGATGCGCGTGCAGCGATGCGCCGACGATGGCCGCGACCCGTTCGCGCAGGGTGGCCGCCGGGTTGCCCAGCAGCGCCTGGTCGATGACGTCCAGCATCTGGTTGTCGTGGCGGTCGTGCAGCGCGGCGATCAGCGCGTTCTTGTTGGGAAAGTACTGGTATAGCGAGCCGACGCTGACGCCCGCCGTCTCGGCGATCAGGTTGGTGTTGGTGCCGGCGTAGCCATGTTGGGCCAGAACGCGAGCGGTCGCTTGCAGAATGGTCTCTACCGTCTGCTGCGACCGCTGCTGGCGCGGCGATTTACGGGGCTGCGGAATGGTCGTCATGGAATTCGGGGAAAGCGAGTTTCAAACCTGAGCTTGGGCTCATAAAACTTGTGGCAGGCAACTTGCGTCACGCCATGTCCTGGCGGATTATGCCATCGCCGATTCCGACGGCCAGGCATCAGGTTGCCCTTCTCCCTTTCAAGGAATACCTATGTCGAATTCATCGACGGCCGGGGCCATGCCCGCGGCCGGCGGGGTCGCACGGGTGTGCGTTGGGAAGCGTAGCGGTGGACCATTAGCGGGTCTGGACCACCGCGACGCCGTTCTGCTTCAGACGGTGGCGGCCATTTCCAGGACCTGGTCGTCGACGCTTTCGGCCTGGCCGTCGCGCAGGCGTTGCAGGTGGTCGGCGAGTTCGGCGATGGTCAGGGCAACCAGGCCGTGCTGGGCGGCGTAACGCTCAAGGGCGGCGCCGCGCATCATGGTGCCGTCGGCGTTCATCAGTTCGCACAGCACGCCGGCCGGACGCAGGCCGGCCAGCGTGGCCAGATCGACCGAGCCTTCGGTGTGGCCGCGGCGGGTCAGCACGCCGCCTGCCTGGGCGCGCAGCGGGAAGACGTGGCCGGGGCTGACGATGTCATCGCTTTGGGCGGTGGGCGAGATGGCGGCGCGGATGGTGGTGACGCGGTCGACGGCGGACACGCCGGTGCTGACGCCTTCGCGGGCTTCGATGGAAACGGTGAAGGCGGTGGCAAAGCGGCTCTGGTTGCGCTGGACCATGGGGGCCAGGTCGAGGCGGTCAAGCACTTCGCCGGGCAGGCACAGGCAGACGATGCCGCTGCCGTCGCGGATGAGCTGGGCCATGACGGGCACGGTGAGCTTGTCGGCGGCGACGATGAGGTCGGCTTCGTTTTCGCGGTCGAAGTCATCCATGAGGATGACGGGGCGGCCCAGGCGCAGGTGATGCAGGGCGCGTTGCAGGCGCACGGCGAAGGGCTGGGAGGCCAGGCTGGGGAGGGGGGACTGCGGGGTAACGATGGGGTTGGACATTGAAACGCTCTCGCGAAAAAGTGGGCGAAAAACGTTTCAGGGCTATTGGACAGCCGAACGCAAAGCCGCTGGCCAGGCGATGACACGCCCGGGCAGCTGGTTATGTGACGGCACATCTTCTCTCATCCGGACTATGACCGTCGGCTCTGGGATTTCACCAGATCTGCTGACCCCGGTGTCCTGGTGGACGCCGGGCGCTCGCGGGCTTGCCATATTGCATGGCTTTACCGCCGGTGGGGAATTACGCCCCGCCCTGAAGACGTACTGCATGTCGTGTTAACGACATCTGGGGGATTTTACGCTTGTCTTGGGGTTGGGGAAGAATATGCTTATGACCTGCATGGGTTTAGTGCTGGCGCAGGGGGATGTTCTGTTGACGCCCGGTGCGGCGGGGCCTTGGGGTGCGCGGGGCTACGATTGCGGTCCGGAGCCTTCGCTCCGGACTCTCCCGTGCTCATCGTCGTCCAGGCCTTCGGCTTTCCCTTCCGATTCCGTCGGGCGCATCTACACGCCCCGCGCACCCCAAGGCCCCGCCGCACCGGGCTCGAGCGGATTCAGCTTTGCGGTTGCTGGGGCGGGTGGTTTGCTTGGCATTCTTGCCAAGGGTGGGGGTAGGTGGAGGATCTTGCGGGGTCGCCAAAGCGACCGCGCGGGCGGTCTTCTTTGGCATTGGGGAGTCTTGCCGCGGGGCGCAGTTGCGTTAGCGGTGCGCCGTGGCCGCTGCTCGTGGCCTTGCCGGGGGGGCGCTTGGCCGTCGGGATGATGTCCTTGGGGACGGCAGCATGGTGAGCTTCCCTGCCCCGGTTTTACTCCGCAGCTTGCGGCGCGGCGTCTTTCTCGGTGGCCGCCGTCTTCTTCTTTTTCTTTGGCAGGGCCAGCATGGTGCCGCGGCACGGCGGGGTGCCGCACAGGCAGCGGTAGCCTTGCTTCAGGGCCTTGGTGATGCGGCCGTCCAGGACCAGGCCGTAGTCGTAGGACAGTTCGGTGCCGCGCGGGATGTCTTGCAGGGCGACGATGTAGACGCGTTTGCCGTGCTTGCCTTCCTGGGCTTCGCAGTTGGGCTCGCAGGAATGGTTGATCCAGCGGGCGTCGTTGCCCTTGTCGCCGCCGTCGATGACGCGGCCGGAGCTCAGGGCAAAGAAGAAGGTGTGGAAGGGATCGTCCGGGTTGGTGGGGTGGCGGCGGTCGGCTTCCTTGGCGCTGATGCGGGCGCCGCCGTATTCGATGATGCGGGTGCCTGCGGGGATCTTGCGGGCGGCGAAGACGCCGTTGCCATGCAGCTTGGAGCGGCGCACGACGTGCCAGGGCTTGATGGGGGTGTCTTCGGTGGTCATTGGCGGCGGGTGGGGCGGTGAGACGAAACAGAATTATATCGGCGCGCTCATGACACGATGACAGGCGTATAGTGAGCGCCGCCTTGTTCCTTACCGATACGCACCATGATTGTCCGTCCGCGTCCGTCCGCGCTGGCCCTGTTCTTCGTTATGCGCGGCTCGATCATTCCCCGCATCTTCAGCCGGATTCTTGTCATCACGCTGCTGTCGTGCGTGGTGGTGTGGATGTATCACCGGCAGTGGTTTTCACCCACGCATCTGTCGGCGGTGCCGTTTTCGCTGTTCGGCCTGGCGTTGTCGGTGTTCATGGGGTTTCGCAATAACGTCTGCTATGACCGCTGGTGGGAAGCGCGCAAGCAGTGGGGCGACCTGATCGTGCAGGCGCGCAGCCTGGCGCGTGAAAGCGCGGTGCTGCTGGCAGCCAGCACGGCCAATCCGCTGCAGGAAAGGCTGGTGCGGCGCTGTATCGGGTTTGGCTATGCACTGGCGGCGCGCTTGCGCGACCAGGACATGGTGGCGGCGGCGCAGCCCTGGGTGCAGCAGGACGAACTGGATACGCTGGCCGGTTGCCGCAA
>NZ_JAELTJ010000345.1 GCF_016428805.1 Achromobacter sp. ASV32 | reverse complement strand
CATCGCCTCTTTCTCCGACAATAGCCATCTACTCGCTGCGAGCCCCGCCCGGTCAGGGACGTGCTGCACCCGATCTCAATTTCTGTACGCCGAGGTTATTTCTACTTGTAACTTTAAACAGAAGCAAGCAGAGTACCGATATAACCTGATTCAAGCCTTTTTCTTTCGACAACACCAATTAAAGACGCAGCGAATCATGCCCTAGTAGACTACATCATGACCACCCGAAAGGCGAGATACACCGACATTCGCGACATGGCAGAAATTGCTGCTGCGGCATGGGCTGATGAGGAACTATACGGCCAACTTATGCACCCTCACCGGAAAGAGTATCCCCAAGATTTTATTACATTTTTTGAGAGACGAATACTGAAAGGATGGTACAAGCCAAACCTACATTTCATTGTTGGTCTTGACCCCTAGCTGTCTCTTATACACATCTGACGCTGCCGACGACGATGCGGTTGTGTAGTTGTAGGGGGTGGGGGGGTGGGGGGGGGGGGGGGGG
>NZ_JAELTJ010000344.1 GCF_016428805.1 Achromobacter sp. ASV32 | reverse complement strand
TCCCTCTACGAGCGCCGCTTCGGTCCATACTTTGTCTCGCCTGTTGTTGCTGGACTTGATCCCAAGACGGGCAAGCCGTTCATCTGCGGCTTTGATAGCATAGGCTGTATCGACTTTGCCAAGGACTTTATCGTCTCGGGCACCGCGTCGGACCAGCTGTTTGGCATGTGTGAAGGCCTGTGGGAGCCGGATCTGGTATGAGGTTTCTTTTATGAGTGATACTTTTGTCATCATTGGGGCAAGCCTTGACTAATTACTGTTATTACTAGGGACCTGATGAACTGTTTGAGACTATTTCTCAATCGTTGCTAAACGCCGTCGATAGAGACGCTCTGTCTGGTTGGGGCGCACACGTGTACATAATCGAAAAGGACAAGGTTACCAAGCGATTACTAAAGGGTAGACAAGATTAAGGGAACGAGCGAGCGGATATAGAAGGAGGCCCTGCGCACGGGAGTGGGCCTGTCTCTTATACACATCTGACGCTGCCGACGACGATGCGGTTGTGT
>NZ_JAELTJ010000343.1 GCF_016428805.1 Achromobacter sp. ASV32 | reverse complement strand
ATCGTCGTCGGCAGCGTCAGATGTGTATAAGAGACAGCCTCCAGGCTTTGGCCCTGGAGCCGGCGGGCTCGGAACACCTCCTGTCGCGCCTCCGGATGAAGAGAAGCAAGCCTTCCAAAATTTGCTTGCAAAGCTGCAAAAGCAATCAATGAGTGCAACGCCCCCGGCCATGTCACTCTTCTCGGCACCACCGCCTCAGCGCCATGGAGACGGCCAGAAGAAGAGCTCCGTCGGCTCCCCAGACCCTTCGCAGCAGCTCGGTGGAGAGCGACGAGAAGACGCAATGTCCCGTCCTCAACAACCTCATGAGATCCATGCACCTCGGCCCCAGCAGCAGAATGCCCGTCCCGAGCAGCTTTTGCAGGACCTGGTCGGTCACCATCAGCGTGCCTCCAGCCAGAGCTCCAACCAGCGTGAGCAGCCGGCAGCCCGAAACAACAGCAACACCGAGTTCCTCATGAATCTCATGCGCGCAGGGCCAGATCCTCAGCGTAGCGAGCAGCTACAAAAC
>NZ_JAELTJ010000342.1 GCF_016428805.1 Achromobacter sp. ASV32 | reverse complement strand
CCTCTCACCATACCGATCACTCGGCCTCGCCAACGCAGCGCTCGACCACGTCATTGCAACGGTCCTATCCGACCCGAACCTCGACGTGCGCACCGTCACGGCGCACGTCTGGACAGAAAACGAAGAAGGACTACAATGGTACCAGAACCGCGGCTTCGAGAAACAGGGCAGCAGTCCCATTGACGGCTATTATCTCAAGCTGCGCCCTGGCTCAGCCTGGCTCGTCCACCGCCCCATCCAAGCAACAGTAAGCTCCTCGCTACCATCGCCAACAAGTGCAAACACCGCCGCCGCCGCCGCCGCCGGCGCCCCCCCCGCCGGCGCCGGCCCCCCGCCGGCCCCCCCGGCGCCCGATCGGCTGGCACTTTCCGCGGGACCGTGCTGACATCGAGATCCGCATCGTGGTCGGCAGCGTCAGTTGTGTATACGAGCCCGGGGTCTGGATTGCCGCGGCTCGTCGCCGCACCAGTCGTTGTTGAAGCGGGCCAGCGAGGTGGCGACGCGCACCATGC
>NZ_JAELTJ010000341.1 GCF_016428805.1 Achromobacter sp. ASV32 | reverse complement strand
AGAGAGGGTTGTATGGAACGGGTTCGATGAGATTATATGAGCCTTAAATAGTTTCCGCCTCTGACAGCCTGAAAGACACGCAGAGCCAACGTGGCTTAGAGGTCACCGGTATATGTCTCTCCCTACCCCAAGGTGGTGGTATGGAGTCTGGGTAGTGGATATCAGGCACTAAGAGCGTATGGGCAAATCGTATAGCAATAGATTCACGCTGGATTTGAAAATTTTAGTGGCAATGCCAGTGATGAAAGATCTCTTGGCTCCATCTTCAAGACGTCAAAGTGTATATTGGGCGCCAATTTCCGAAATCAAGCGTCATTTGGCTGGTGTTACACAAGGCTGTTGTCGCTGAGGGACAGCATTTTGGGTGGCGCTTGCACCTTCTGTTCTGGGAGGTTGACTAAGTGGCACGACGACGAAGCTCTACTATAAGTCGCTAAAACATGGCGCTCTAAGCGACATCGCGATTTGTTCGGGATCAACATAGGCTTTGTAAATTTCAATGAGGCGTTATAGCT
>NZ_JAELTJ010000340.1 GCF_016428805.1 Achromobacter sp. ASV32 | reverse complement strand
CCCCCCCCCCCCCCCCCCCCCCCCCCCCCCCCCCCCCCCCCCCCCCCCCCCCCCCCCCCCCCCCCCCCCCCCCCCCCCCCCCCCCCCCCCCCCCCCCCCCCCCCCCCCCCCCCCCCCCCCCCCCTTTTCACGCAGAAGCCGGCATACGAGATCGGTTATTAGGTCTCGTGGGCTCGGAGATGTGTATAAGAGACAGATACATAGCGCCTCGTGAGTAGCCATGGCTGAAGAATGCGATGAGCGATTGGAGAAGCCTCAAGACATAATCAACGCCTTCAACTCGAAGCTGTAACTCATGCTCGGGTGACTGCAGAGTCACGTGGCTGTCTCTTATACACATCTGACGCTGCCGACGACGATGCGGTTGTGTAGATGTCGGTGGTCGCCGGGTCATTAAAAAAAGGGGGGGGGGGGGGGGGGGGGGGGGGGGGGGGGGGGGGGGGGGGGGGGGGGGGGGGGGGGGGGGGGGGGGGGGGGGGGGGGGGGGGGGGGGGGGGGGGGGGGGGGGGGGGGGG
>NZ_JAELTJ010000339.1 GCF_016428805.1 Achromobacter sp. ASV32 | reverse complement strand
GTCTACGGCGTCTTCTACCTACCCATCGAGCAATCCGACCCCCTCCTGCGCGACACGCACCACTTTGACGACTCCAAAGTGCTCTCCGCCTCGGTACGCGCATCCCTAATGCAAACGCTCTGCACCGAGGGCAGCGACCTGAACGATTCATGCGGCTGGGCAACGACTGCGCTGTCAGCACGCGACATTGGCGCAAACATGCTCAAACCCGCTGGCGTGTATAACCTCAATGCGCAAGCCATGGACGCAACAGTCGAGCTCATCAAGGGCGTGTACGCGCGCGGCGTCAACGTGCAGGAGATATACGTCGATACCATTGGACCCCCCGCAACATACCAGGCTAAGCTGCAGCGCATCTTCCCCACTGCCAAAGTCACGGTTGCGAAAAAGGCGGATAGCTTGTATGCGTGTGTGAGTGCGGCGTCGGTGTGTGCCAAGGTGACGCGCGACGTTGCGCTCGAGAGGCTGTACGAGGACCGCAAGGATCCGAGGGACCATGAGGAGGATGAGGGTGATGA
>NZ_JAELTJ010000338.1 GCF_016428805.1 Achromobacter sp. ASV32 | reverse complement strand
AGAAGTTTCCCACATAGATACGCACCTTATTTTTTTTCGCGGACCTTTTAATCTCATCACGCCGATTCTTCGGGCTCAGCACCGTCCGTTTGAAGGCAATCAGCGTACAGATACCGCGCATGAAAAACCCAGGTCGACGAGCGGGCGGAGAACCGAAGTAGCCACAAAGCGAAATATTGCCGATCTTGCCCATCGGGCTATATTTGTAACCTCGCTCTACCATGACATTGAGTCGAGCGAATTTCAGTGTTTCGGTGAAGTTCATTGCGGCACCCCCGTGCACAATCACTCGGCGGCCACACTAGCCCCCGCTTGCTGGTCTTGGTAACCATGACGGCATTCTGGTTCCTCCGCCGCTTGTATCGTGCTTGCTCCAACCAGTTATTCATCGTCATTGGAAGCAATTGGGTGGGTTCCTTCGGGACTAAAATCCTCTGACGGCGAAGGTGCAAAGTCCACGTACGGGCTTACAGCCCCGCTATTTCGCGGCCGTGAAAATTTCACTTGCGATCGAAAACTTG
>NZ_JAELTJ010000337.1 GCF_016428805.1 Achromobacter sp. ASV32 | reverse complement strand
TATTAGGTCTCGTGGGCTCGGAGATGTGTATAAGAGACAGCTCAGCTCCTCAACTACAAAGCTGGTATCTCGATCGCCTATCAGCCGAAGGTACAGGTTGCGCTCGGATCGACTAGACCCAGAGTGTGTGTCTTGGTTTCGTTTTACTACAGCATCTAAAATGTGTACAAGAGTTCTTGCCGCCGATATAGACTCTTTGGGCGTGAGCGGATACTGCCTAGAGTAGATGGCGTATCGAATAAGTCGCACAATGCCAACCAGGTGCTGGCTTGCCCAGGGGACATCTTGCGGAGACTCTGAAGAGTGTTCTCGGGAAGTATTGCGCTCTGACGAATAAATGTCGAGATCGCGGAGGACACGATCGGCTCGGCGCGAAAGGCGGCGGAAGGGGTCGTTGAGGGAGAAGGAGGAAGGGGTGTTGGAGAGGAAGTAATGGAAGAAGTGTGGGTTGTCGAGAAGCATACGGAATATGGTGTGCTCCAGGT
>NZ_JAELTJ010000336.1 GCF_016428805.1 Achromobacter sp. ASV32 | reverse complement strand
GGTACTGTCATGGCAGAGCGGCGTTAATTGAGGTGTAGAATGAGTTTATTTATTCAATGCATGGTATGGCATGACAAAGTCTAGATAAATCTGGTGAAGAACGGACACGGTGTCTACTGTATCGGGGTTTCCACACGCACCATCCGCTTCACTTGGGGTGTTGGGGCATTGGCGTATTACGCACATGCGCACACGACACTCTCATCCACCATCTCTGGCACTGCCACAGGTTCAGGCCGCCTGCTTCTGCGACGGCATCGACTTGGTGGCACAGTGCCGTCATTTATTGACAGAAGACCGAGAATGCTTTCCCCTTTGCCGCGCCCGACCAGGGCTGAATGGTCAACATCCTTGGCCTGTGACATGATCTGCGATCTGAACACTGTACATACACCGAGCCAACTTGAGCAGTCACCCTCAGCGCCGAGTTCAGGTCTTCTCTGTGCCACCAGTGACTGTGCCCGCAGTGGGGCAACAAACATGGTTGTGATCGGCGTGTTCTCGAGCAGTCTGGTCCCAATC
>NZ_JAELTJ010000033.1 GCF_016428805.1 Achromobacter sp. ASV32 | reverse complement strand
GTGAATAGGTCGACAGCCCCTCGCGGCTGCGGGCGGCCTGGCTGGCGGTGACGCCGTACCAGGTTTGCATGGCGTCGCGATTGGCCCATTGGGTGCTGGCGCCCACGTTCACCCGGTGTGAACCCTGCTGCCAGGCGGCATAGGTGGCGCGCAATTCGAGCGTGCCGCCGTAGCCGCTGTGGGCGGCCTGACGATAGGCGGCTGCCAGCGACCAGCGGCCGGGGGTCCATTCGACGAAGGCGCCGTAGGCGCCGTGGAAGTCGATGTCGTCCAGTCCCTTGGTGCGGTCGGCGTCGTTGGCGTCGCGGCCCAGCGACATGCCGACGAAGACGCCGGCCTTCCAGTCGCGCGCCAGATCGGTCTGCAGGCCCATCGCCGGCAGGCCCGCGCGAGGCGTGATGAAGAAGTTGCCGGACCGGTAGTTGATGAGGGGCACGGGCAGGGTGCGGTACTCGCTTGAGCCTTGGTAAACAGGGATGTAGCCGACCCCCAGGCCGATGAAATTGGTGCCGGGTTGATCGGCGTGCGCCGGCGAGGCGGCGCAGGCCAGGGCAGTGGCGGCAGCGCCTCTTGCTAACATTGTCAGCTTCATTGCAGGGGTCTTCCTTTCTGATGGACTTGCTCGCGGCATCGGCCACGGCACGGTAAGGCGCCATTGTGGAAAAGCGCTTTTAAAAATTCTTTAAATCCGGGACGGCACAATGCTGTCCATGAATAGTCAGGGAGCGCGGGTGCAAGTCTTGCTGGTGGAAGATGACGCCATGCTGGGGGACGCATTGCGTACCAGTCTGGTCGCATCGGGCATGGCGGTCGACTGGGTCGGGGATGTACCCGAGGCGCGTCTGGCCCTGATCGACCACGGTTATGGCGCCGTGCTGCTGGACCTGGGGCTGCCCGGCGGCAGCGGCCTGGCGGTGCTGAAATATCTGCGTGCGCGCTACGACGCCACGCCGGTGCTGATCATCACCGCCCGCGACCGCCTGAGCGAACGGGTTCAGGGGTTGGACGCCGGCGCCGACGATTACATCGTCAAGCCGTTCCAGCTTGATGAATTGCAGGCGCGGTTGCGCGCCGTGGTCCGGCGCAGCCGCAATTCGGTGGTGTCGGCGCTGCGTTGCCGCGACGTGGTGCTGGACCCCGCCCGGCGCGTGGTCACCAAGGCGGGCGTCGAAGTGACGCTGAGCGCCAGTGAGTACCGCACTCTGCTGGCGCTGATGGAGCGCGCCGGCCAGACCGTCAGCCGCGAACAGCTCGAAGCCGCTGTGTATGGCGGCAACGGCACGATTGAAAGCAATACCGTGGCGGTCTACATCCATCAATTGCGGCGCAAATTGGGCGATGACCTGGTGGCGACCGTGCACGGCCTGGGCTACCGGATTGCGGCGGCGAACGGATCATGACCAGTCTGCGCAGGCGCCTGACTGCCATGCTGCTGCTGCCGCTGCTCTTCACGTGGGCCGCGGTGTTCGGGTTTCAGTATCTGGCCATTACCGAGGCGCGCACGGGCATCCGCGACCAGTCGCTGATGGACGCCGCCAATCAGGCCATCCTGTCGTTGCGGCGCAACCTGCTGGCCGGCGAATCGGACGAGCACTTCGAATTGCCACCATCCAGCCAGTATCGCGGCGACCGCAGTTCCATCCAGATCTGGTCGTTGCAGGATCGGCGCCTGGTGCTGTGGTCCCCGCAGGCGCCGTCCCAGCCCCTGAACCCGACCTTCGACGATGGCTTTAGCGACGGCATGGTCGGCGGCGAGGCCTGGCGCGTGTATACGCTCAGCGACGCCTTCGGCCAAGTGCAAGTGCAGATGGCGCGCGCCGAAAGCGACTTGCGCGCCGAGGCGGTGGCCGCGTTCAAGCGCGGTCTGGTCATCGTATCCATGCTGTTTCTGCTGCTGGCCGCGGCGGTCTGGATCGTAGTGCGGCAGATGTTCCGGCCGTTGAACCTGGCCGGCCACGCCATTGAACGCCGCGCGCCATTCGATCTGGCGCCTTTGCCCCTGGACGGTCTGCCCGGGGAGTTGCGCCCCTATGTGCAATCCATCAATGCGCTGCTGCTGCGGTTGCAGGCCGCGATGGACCATGAACGCCGCTTTCTCGCGGATGCCGCCCATGAATTGCGCACGCCGCTGGCGGCCTTGAGCGCCCAGACCGAACTGCTGCTGCAAGGCATTGCCGGCACGCCGGCCGAGGCGGCGGGCGTCAAACTGCGAGCCGTGGCGCAGCGCACCGCGCGGCTGGCCGAACAACTGCTGGATCAGGCCCGCATGGACGCGGTCAGTGAAAAAGACTCCGATCTGGAAACCGTGGCGCTGGACCAACTGGTGGTGCTGCTGGTGCGCGACAGCGAAGCGGCCGCCACGCGCAAGCGCCAGCGCATCCAGCTGGACGTGCAGGCCTGCGAGGTGCGCGGGCGCGTGGACACCCTGGGCATGCTGGTGCGCAATCTGGTGGACAACGCCTTGCGCTATACGCCGCAAGACGGACTGATCGCGGTGGCGTGCGGCGCCGAGCAGGGCGGGGGAGCCTGGCTGCGCGTTGCCGATGATGGCCCGGGCATCGCGCCGCAGGAGCAGGCGCGGGTGTTCGATCGTTTCTATCGAGGGTCGGGCGTGGGCGCCGGAGATGGCGGCAGCGGTATCGGCCTATCGCTCGTCGCGCAGATCGCGGCGCGCCATGGCGCCACGGTGGCGTTCGCGCCGGGCCTGAACGGTCGCGGCGTGGCGCTGGTGGTGACCTTTCCCGGCGATGCGGCCGCAGCCGGCACATGAAAAAAGCCCCAAGGGGGGACCGGCGTCCCGCCCTTGGGGCGCCAGGGGTTTACTGATCCAGCTGGATCTTGGCGTCGGCCGCCACGTTCTTCCACTTCTTCACGTCGCTGGCGATCACGTTCTTGAATTCCTCCGACGTGCCGGCCACCACCGTGCCGCCCAGGCTGGCCATCTTGGCCTTGACCTCGGGGTTGTTCAGGGCCTTGACCGATGCGTCGTGCAGCTTTTGCGTCACGTCGGCCGGCAGGCCCTTGGGCGCCAACAGGCCATTCCAGGCGTTGGCTTCATAGCGTGGCAGGCCGGCTTCCTTGAAGGTCGGCGTGTCGGGAAGCTCGGGCGAACGCGTGTCGGCCGCGATGGCGATGGGGCGGATCTGGCCGCCCTTGATGTACGGCAGCGAGGCCGGCACGGGTTCCCAGATCATCGACACCTGGCCGCTGATCACGTCGGTGAACGCCGGGCCCGCGCCGCGGTAGGCGATGTGCATGAGCTTGGCGCCCGTCATCGACTTCATCAGTTCCATGGCCAGGTTGCCCAGGCCGCCTGCGCCCGACGAGGCGTAGGTGTACTTGTCCGGATTGGCCTTGGCCGCAGCGATCAGCGCGTTCAGGTCGGCGGCGGGGAAGTCCTTGGTCACGCTCAGCACGCCCGGCACCGTGACCAGCTGCGTGATGGCCGTGAAGTCCTGCACCGCGTCGTAGGTCAGGTTCTTGTAGACGGCCGGGTTGGTGCCGTGGGTGCTGGACGAGGCCAGCAGCAGGATGTAGCCGTCCGGGGCGGCGTCGGCGACGAAGCGCGTGCCGATCGAGCCGCCCGCGCCCGCCTTGTTCTCGACTACCACGGTGGCGCCCAGCTCGGTACCCAGTTGCGCGGCGAACACGCGGCCGATGATGTCAGCGGTGCCGCCGGGGGCGAACGGGACGATCAGGCGCACCGGCTTGTTGGGGTAGGCGGTCTCTTGCGCCGAGGCCGCGCCTGCCATCAGCGAGGCGCCGGTCAGCAATGCCACGGTGATGGCGGTTTTGGTCAGTTTCATGAATGTCTCCAGGAGAAGGTTAGGGCCTGTTCACACCAGAAGGCCCTGGTCGAGGCCGTTGAGCCAGTCGACGATCAGTTCGGCGATGCGGTCGCTGTTGCGGTCCAGCATGCAGAAGTGCGAATTGCCGGCGATGCCGGCGGCGGGCAGGTCCAGCACGTCGGCCCGCCGGCCCGCGCGATGCAGCGCGTCCCAGTAGGCGTCCGTCTGGGCGCGGTAGCGTTGCCACGTGTCGTTGGCGGCGAAGTGATCGCCCCAGACCAGCAATTGCGGGGGCAGGGGGCCGTCCACCGTGGCGGGCGTGCCGGTGGGTTCCACCGCCACCACGGCGCGGATCGGGCCGGGGCACTCGCGCGCCAGTTGCGTGGCGTAGCCGCCGCCCTGGCTGTGGCCGATCACGATGCAGGGGCCTGCCAGGTCCAGCAGCAGCCGGTAGGCGTCCAGCGCCATGGCGTCATGGTTCAGCCAGCGCGGCACGAATTGCTTGGCGAAGGTGTCGAAGGCGGCTTCGGGGAATTGCTGCCCGGGATAGGCGCGGCGCGGCTGGCCGGCGGGTGCGTAGCCGTCGGCCGGGCCGATGCGGAACAGCTGCCAGGCCTCTTCCTTGGACCGGAAGATCGGCGTCGTGCCGTAGATCTGCGGCGACATGGCCCACGAGGCGCGGCCGCGTTCGGGTGCATCGGCCACGAACACGTCGTAGCCCGATTGCAGCAGGCGCCACAGCCAGCCCTGGCGCCCGTCGGGCGTGCTTTCCCATTGCGCGCCCGTCATGCCGCCGCCGTGCCACAGCAGCACGGGGTAGGGGTGGCGCGGCTGGGCCAGCCGGTATTCCTGCACGTAGAGCTGGCCGGCGCTATAGCTGCCGTTCATATCGATGGCGCGCGCGGCGCCGTTGCCGACCACCTGCTTTTGCAGCACGGGCAAGCCGCTGGCCACGGCATCGCTGCCGCCCAGGAAATGGCTGCGCAGGGATTTCAGCAGAATGGGGGCATCGGACATCGGCCTCTCCGGGGTGGGACGCCGTAATACTAGTTGTAACGAAGGCGAGCCTTGTGCAAAATGCGCAGAGGCTGTGCCGAATCGGCACAGACCCAGAAAAAAGGGCTGGAGACAGGATGGACATCAAATGGCTGGAAGACTTCGTGGCGCTGTCCAAATCGCGCAACCTGTACCAGGCGGCCGAAGCCCGCAACATCACGCATCCGGCGTTCGGGCGCCGCATCAAGGCGCTGGAGGAGTGGGCCGGCGTGCCGCTGGTGGAACGAGGCCATCAGGTGTCCACCTTGAACGCGGCGGGCCGCAGCATGCTGGCGGCGGCCATCGATGTGCTGGATATCCTGCGCGAAACGCGGCAGGGGCTGCAAAAGCCCGAGCTGGAACGCAGCCGCAAGATTTCGATCGCGTCGGGCAAGACCCTGGCGCATTCCGTGCTGCCGGGGCTGATGGCGAGCGTGCAGCAGGGCATGCCGCCGTTTCAACTGAAGGTGATCACCACCACGCTGAACTATGGCGTGGACATGCTGGCCGACGGCGAAGTCGATTTCCTGCTGTGTCATGCGCACGAGCCGCTGTACGCCCAGATCGACAACCCGGGCTACCGTTGCCGGCGCGTGGGCGCGGACAAGCTGGTGGCGGTGAGCGCGCCGCTGGCGCCCGGCAGCAAGCATCCGCGCCACGCCGTGCCCAAGCTGGCGTCGGACCCGGCCGTGCCGTTGCTGGCCTATGCCGACAGCATGTCGCTGGGCCGCATCCTGCGCGACCGGCTGCGCGGCCTGTGCGTCACGTCGCTGTTGCAGACCCAGTATGAATCCGACTTGGCCGATGCCCTGCACGCGATGGCCCGCCAAGGCTTCGGCCTGGCCTGGCTGCCGCACACGCTGGTCGAGGCCGACCTGCGCGCAGGCAGTCTGGTGCGCGCCGACAGTGCGCGCAACGACATCCATATGGAAATCCGGCTGTACCAGTCGGTGGACAACACCAAGCCGCTGGCGCGGCAGGTATGGAGCCGCATCGAGGCTTACGCGGCGCGATAGGGGCGGCGGCTCCGCATCGGGCGGCCCTGTTTTCCGGTATCTTCGCCACAAACAGGGACAAAAGATGCCGGCCCCGGATGCCAGCCGTGCCCGGCAGGCATAAAATGTCGGATTCTTCCCGCCATTCCAACCTCAGGATCCCGCGCCATGAACGCACGCATCCCCGACGACGCCCTTCCTCCTACCCTCGATCCGAAGGCGCTGCAGGCTTTTGTCGACGACAAGTGGGACAACGAGATCATCCCCGCGCTGACCGACTACATCGCCATCCCGGCCAAGAGCCCGGCGTTTGACGCCGACTGGGAAAAGAACGCGTTCATCGAACGCGTGGTGCGCGACGCGGCGCAGTGGGTGCAAGCGCAGAAGGTCTCGGGCCTGATCTTGGAAGTGGTGCGTCTGCCGGGCCGCACGCCGGTCATCTTCTTTGACGCGCCGGCTACCCGTAGCGACAACGGCGATACGGTGCTGCTCTATGGCCACTTGGACAAGCAGCCGGAATTTTCGGGCTGGCGCGCCGGCCTGGGTCCCTGGACCCCCAAATACGAAGACGGCAAGCTGTACGGCCGCGGCGGCGCCGACGACGGCTATGCCGTGTACGCCTCGCTGACCGCCATCATGGCGCTGGACAAGCAGGGTATCCCGCGCCCGCGCTGCGTGGGCATCGTCGAAACCTGTGAGGAATCCGGCAGCTACGACCTGCTGCCCTATGTGGACGCGCTGCGCGACCGCCTGGGCAACGTGGCGCTGGTGGTGTGCCTGGACTCGGGCGCTGGCAACTACGACCAATTGTGGATGACCACGTCGCTGCGCGGCATGGTGTCCGGCACCCTGGAAGTGCAGGTGCTGGACGAAGGCGTGCACTCGGGCGACTCCAGCGGCGTGGTGCCGTCGTCGTTCCGCATCCTGCGCCACCTGCTGGACCGCCTGGAAGACAGCGGCACCGGCCGCCTGTTGCCGCAAAGCCTGCACTGCGAAATCCCGGCCGAACGCATCGAACAGGTCGCCGCCACCGCCCGTATCCTGGGCGACGAGGTCTGGCGCCGTTTCCCCTGGAGCTGCGGCGCCGAAGGCGGCTTCGTGCTGCCCATGACCACCGAGCCCGAACAGGCCCTGCTGAACCGCACCTGGCGCCCGACGCTGTCGGTGACCGGTGCCGAAGGCCTGCCGCCGCTGTCCAGCGCCGGCAACGTGCTGCGTCCGCGCACCGCCTTCAAGCTGTCGCTGCGCCTGCCGCCGCTGGTGGATGCCGTGGCGGCCTCGCAGGAAATCAAGGAACTGCTCGAAGCCGACGCGCCGTACAACGCCAAGGTCATCTTCAAGGCCAACGAAGGCGCCGCTACCGGCTGGAACGCACCGGCCTCGGTGCCGTGGCTGACCAGCGCGCTGGACGCCGCTTCGCAGCAGTACTACGGCGCGCCTTGCGGCTACATCGGCCAGGGCGGCACGATTCCGCTGATGAGCATTCTGCAAAAGGGTTTCCCGAAGGCGCAGTTCATGGTGTGCGGCGTGCTGGGCCCGAAGTCCAACGCCCACGGCCCGAACGAATTCCTGCACGTGCCCTACGGCAAGAAGCTCACGGCCGCGGTCGCCCAGACCATGGCCGCCATGCCGACCGCTTGACGGGTGCGGCAGGAAAACCGGCGCGGTCCCGCTGGGCGGGGCCGCGTTTTGTTTTTATGGAAAGGCGCAGTGATGGCACAGCCCGAGGCCTCAGGGCGAGGGCTGCTGTGCAGAAGGGGAAAACACCACGCTGATCGAGGTGTTCGAGGTCACGCGCAGGGTGACATCGCCGTGCGGCTGGACAAGCCGGGAGGCGCCGCGTACCACGGCCCAAAGCCAGCCGATGACGGGCACCATGGGGAATCCGATGTCGGCGAATGTGGCGGGTCCGTTCAGCGGCGTGAGTGCTACCCGGCTGGAAAGGCCAGCCTGCGCGAGCAGCGACTGGATGCGTTGAGTGACGTCGTTCAGGTCATCGACGTTTTCCAGGAAGAAATCCTCGCGCTTGCCGAGCAGCGCCGCCAGTTCGTCGTCGCGCGTGCGGTTGAAATAGTAGGTGCGCGCTATGGGCATTGAGACCTCCGCGGATGTGGCTTCGCCACTCTACCTCAAGGGGGCGGAACCCGCTGACGGGTCGCCTATACTTCCTTTTTTCTAGGATTTACCGCCATGATTTCCACCTCCGATGCCTACGCCAACGTGGTCGCAGAAACCCGCCACTGGCTGAACCAGGCCGTGATCGGCCTGAACCTCTGTCCGTTCGCCAAGGCGGTTCAGGTCAAGGACCAGATCCGCTTTGCCGTCAGCGATGCGACCGACGCCGAAGGCGTGTTGACCGATCTGCAGGATGAACTGGCCCTGCTGGCCGAAGCCGATCCGGAAAAGATCGACACGACCCTGCTGATCATTCCGGACGCGCTGGATGACTTCCTGGATTTCAACGATTTCGAGGAACTGTCCGACCGCCTGCTCAAGCGCATGCGCCTGGTGGGCGAGTTGCAGGTCGCGACCTTTCATCCGCAGTTCCAGTTCGCCGATACCCGGCCGGACGACATCGAGAACTACACCAACCGTTCGCCTTACCCGATCCTGCATCTGTTGCGCGAAGACAGCATCGACCGCGCGGTCGAGTCCTTTCCCGACGCCGCCGAAATCTATGAAAAGAACATCGACACGATGAAGCGGCTGGGCCTGGAAGGCTGGAAGCGCCTGATGACCCGGGCGTGACGCCGTTCTGCCTGGCGTTGCCCACGCCCGGCAGGTCTAGCGTGGTCCGCGGGCCCGGCAATCGGCCGCACACCGGGATATCCCTAGATAGCCCCGGCGCCATATTGCATACAAGATACCGTCATTGAGACCCCCGCCGTTCGGCGGGCGGCCTGTGCCTCCTTCCCCCCTTATCGTTGATTGCATGGCGTCCGCGGCCCACTGGCACGCGTGCGCCGTGCACGCCTGCCCGGAGAGCCTTATGCCGTTCACCCGCCGTCACGTCCTGGGCGCGCTTGCCGCGCTGCCGCTGCTGCCTCGTCCTGCCTGGGCGCAGGCCAGCTTTCCCAACCGCCCTGTACGCCTGCTGGTGGGCTTTGCGCCCGGCGGCCTGACCGACATCGCTGCCCGCGCGCTGGCCGAGCGCATGGCCAAGATCCTGAAGGGCAACGTCGTGGTCGAAAACCGCCCGGGCGGCCAGGCCATCATCGCCACCGTGGCGGTGGCGCGCGCCGAACCCGACGGCTACACGCTGGGGTTCGCAGGCACCAACGGCATGATCCTGAATCCCTTGCTCTACAACAACCTGCCGTACCAGATATCGGACTTCAAGCAACTGGGGTCGATGGGCAAGTCGCCCATGCTGCTGATCGTGCATCCGTCGCTGGGCGTGAAGAACGTGCAGGAATTCATCGCGCTGGCCAGGAAAAAGCCCGGCGACCTGACCTGCGCCCATGCCGGGCGCGGCGTCATCAACCACCTGGCGCTGCTGCACTTTCAATCCAAGACGGGCACCCAGTTCCAGGACGTGCCCTACAAGGGCAGCGGCCCCGCGCTGCTGGACCTGATGGCGGGCACGGTGCAGAGCACCTTCGATTTTCCGACCTCGGCGCTAGCCAATATCAAGTCCGGCAAGCTGCAGGTGCTGGCGGTGACGGCGGACCAGCGGCTGTCCAGTCTGCCCGACGTGCCCACCATGAAAGAGGCGGGCGTGGATGGCATGGAGCTGTACACCCGCATGATGATCTCGGGCCCGGCCGCGATGCCGGCCAGCGTGGTCAAGACGCTGGAGAACGCCGTGCGCGAAGGCACGCGCGACCCCAGCCTGGTGCAGCAGTTCGCCGAGCAGGGCGTGACGGTGGAATTCACCTCGTCGGCCGATCTGGACCGCGTCATCGCCGAGGAATCCGCGTTGTGGGCTGCGGTGATCCGCGCCAACAACGTGCCCAAGACCGATCTGAAAGGCTAAGGACCCGCCATGACCGAGCAGCCCCGCATTACCGTCAGCCCGGAATTCGCGCTGATCGACGTTGCCCGCGAGATCCGCATCGACGGCTTCGCGCCCTATGCCTTCATCACCCTCACCGCTCGCATGCGCATGTGCGGCGCACCGTGGCAGTCGCAGGCCGTGTTCATGGCGGGCCACGACGGCAGCCTGGACCTGGGCCGAGACAGCCCCGTGTCCGGCAGCTACGCCGAGCCATCCGCCATGGGCATCGTCTGGTCGATGGTGTGCACCGAGATGGAACGGGTGGTGTTTCCGCCCGACCGCACCGAGCCGCTGCGCGTCGAACTGCATGCCACCGATGGTCAGCGCAGCGCCACGGCGCAGCTGGTGCAGGACTTTCTGGCCGACGGCGTGACGCACCGGTCGGTGCGCGAACAGGTGGGCGGCATGACCGTATCGGGCGAACTCTACACGCCCGCCGGCCCCGGCCCGCATCCGCTGGTGATCTACATGAACGGCTCGTCCGGCGGCGTCAACACGCCGCGCGCCGCGCTGTTCGCCGCCCGCGGCTACCAGTGCCTGGCGCTGGCCATCTTCAACTACGACGGCCGGCCCAAGTACCTGAACGACCTGCCGCTGGAATACTTCGAGCAGGCGCTGCGCTGGGCCCGCGCCGAACTGCGGCCGCGCGACGGTTTCGTGGCGCTGTCGGGCATCAGCCGCGGCGGCGAGACCTCGCTGCTGGTGGCCTCGCACTATCCGGACCTGGTCAGCGCGGTAGTGGCGTATGTGCCGTCGCCGGTGACGCACGGCGTGGTCAGTGCGGGCGAGCCGGGCACCGGGCGCAACGCGCAGGTGTGGTGCAAGGCCGGTGAGCCGCTGCCGCATCTGTGGCAGGACAACGCCAGCGCGGATTGGGACGCGGCCTACGCGTCCGATCCGCCGTATCGCCAGACCCACGCCTTTCTCAGCGCCAGCCGCGACGCCGCCGCGTTCGAGCGGGCCCGCATTCCGGTGGAAAACTATCCCGGGCCGGTCATGCTGGTCAGCGCGTCCGACGACGGCTTCTGGCCCAGCACCGCGTATGCCGAGATCGTGATGCGCCAGCGCCAGGCGCACGGCCTGCCTGCGTTTCACCACGTCTGCATGGGGGCGGGGCACCACGTGCACTATCCCTATCTGCCCGCCACGCTGATCAGCAAGCCGCACGCCATGTCCGGCCTGCTGTTGGACGCGGGCGGCACGCCGGCCGCGAATGCGGCGGGCAATGAAGGGTCTTATCTGGCGGTGCTGGATTTCCTGGGGCGCGCATCAGGCGGGTAGCGCTGCGCGCGAGCGTCTTTGAATGTTGACATGCGCCAAGGGCGTTTGCGGGCGCAAGGGCGGTCGCGCGGTATAAAAGGCTTCGGTCGGAAGAAGCTTCCGACCGCTACCGCCAAGGAGCCTTCCGCCATGAGCACATCATCCCCCGCAGGCGCGATCCTGCTGCGCAACACCATGGCTTACGACCGTGCCCACACGGACGAATTCAAGCAGGCGATCGACGCGGCCGTGCAATTCGCGCAGCGCCATGCGCCGCAATTGATGGTGCAGGTGTTCCTGGATGCCGACGCCGGACTTTGCTACAGCTTCCAGCTATACGAGGATTCCGAGGCCATCTTGCACCATTGGGAAGTGTCCGACCCGCATATCGCGGCGGTCATGCAGCACTGCGTGGTCCAGCGCATGGAGGTCTACGGCAGCCCCAATGATGCCGTGCGCAACGGTATTCTGGCAGCCGTCGGCAGCGACAAGGTCACGTTCACGCCAGGGCTGGTGGGGTATCACCATCTGCGTGCACCGCAGGTATAAGCGCGGGACGTGCCGGCCCACACGCGCCGCCAGGGCCGTCAGTGGCCGTCCTGAAACAGCCGCTCGCTGATGAAATCCACGAACACCCGGACCTTGGGCGACAAGTTCCGGTTCGACGGCCATAGCGCCTGGAAGCGGCCTTCGCCCTGCACATGATCGGCCAGCACCACTTGCAACGACCCATTGGCCACGGCGCCGCGCACCAGGAAGTCCGGCATGCAGCCAATGCCGAAGCCGCTGACGGTGGCGCCCAGCAGGGCTTCCATGTTGTTGCAGGTGAACGCCGTCGGAATATGCGGCGGTGCTTCGCCGGCCGGCAATGCCAGCGGCCATTCCTGCAAGGTGCCGGCGTTCGGATAGCGAAAGCGCACGGCCCGATGCTGGTCCAGGTCGCGCGGCCGGGTGGGCATGCCGTGGCGCGCCAGATAGGACGGCGCCGCGCACAGCTGCAGACGGTATTTGCCCAGCGGCCTTGCGGCCAACCGCGAATCCGGCAGATCGCCGCTGCGGATCGCCACGTCCACGCGTTCGCCGATCAGGTCGACGATGCGGTCGTTGAAATCCATGTCCAGCTCAATGCCGGGATAGCGCGCGGCGAATGCCGGCAGCACCGGCAACAGGAAGTGGTAGCTGACCAGCGGCGCGCTTACGTGCAGCCGGCCGCGCGGCACCTCCAGCGTCTGCGACAGCATGGCGTGGGCATCGTCCAGGTCTTCCAGGATGCGCTTGCAGCGTTCGTAGAACAGCCGGCCTTCCTCGGTGAGCTGCATGCGGCGCGTGCTGCGCTGGAACAGGCGCACGTGCAGGTCTTTTTCCAGCTTGGCCACGGCCTTGCCGACCGCGGACGGTGACAGGTCCAGGTCGCGCGCGGCGGCGGCAAAGCCGCCCAGTTCGGCGCTGCGGACAAACGGCATCAATCCGGTCAGGCGGTCCATGGAGGGTTCGTCGGGTAGGCCGTTAAGGCGTTCATCGGGTGTCCTTCTGGCAATCCATTAAAGAAATTAATTCCCGTATGTGTGGATTTTTACCCTATTTATCCAGGCGTGGCGCAAGGGTATCTTCAATTCCGTTTCCTACCTCTGTGTCGTGCTCTCATGCAAACCCCCACTTCGCCACCGCTGGCCGCGGCCCGCAAGATCCTGATCCTGATTGCCGTGTGCCTGGCCTGCGCGGCCATGCCGCTCACCTTCACCGGCCCGGCCATCGCGCTGCCGTCGATCGCCCAGGCGCTGGGCGGCTCCCCGGTTGCCTTGAACTGGGTGACCAACGCCTTCATGCTGGCTTTCGGCAGTACGCTGCTGGCGGCCGGCGCCCTGGCCGACCGCTATGGCCGCCGCCGCGTGTTTCTGGCGGGGGTGGCGGCGTTCCTGGCCGCGTCCCTCGGCCTGGTCTACGCGCCCGGTATCGTCGCGTTCGACCTGTTGCGCGCCGCGCAGGGGCTGGGCGGCGCGGCCATCTTCTCCGGCGGCGCGGCGGCGCTGGCGCAGGAGTTCGACGGCCTGCCCCGCATGCGCGCCTTCAGCCTGTTGGGGGCCAGCTTCGGCGCCGGGCTGTCGTTCGGCCCGATCTCGTCCGCCTGGCTGATCGAGCGCTACGGCTGGCGCAGCATTTTCCTGCTGGTGATCGGGTTGGCCACCATCGCCTTTGCGCTGGGCGCACGGGCCCTGCGTGAATCACGGGACCCGGCGGCGGGGCGCCTGGACTGGCCGGGCGCGGTCACGTTCACCGCCGCGCTGGCGCTGTTGACCTGGGGCATCCTGCGCGCGCCGCAAGACGGCTGGAGCGACCCGGTGACGGTCGCGATGCTGGCTGGCGCGGTGCTGCTGTTCGCCTTGTTTGCCGCAATCGAGCTGCGCACCGCGCGGCCCATGCTGGACCTGACCCTGTTCCGCTACGGCCGTTTTCTGGGCGTGCAACTGCTGGCCGCCGCGCCGGCGTATGCCTTTGTGGTCTTGCTGATCCTGCTGCCCGTGCGCTTCATTGCCGTGGATGGCCTGAGCGAAATCGAGGCCGGCCGCATGATGGTCGCGCTGTCCGCGCCTTTGCTGTTGTTGCCGGTGGCCGCAGGGATGCTGACCCGTTGGCTGGCGCCCGCGGTGATCTGCGGCGCGGGCCTGCTGGCATGCGCGGCCGGGTTGGTGTGGCTGGGCCTGGCGATGGGGCGTGGCGAGATGCAGGCGTTGATCGGCCCGCTGCTGATGATCGGCGTTGGCATCAGCCTGCCGTGGGGGCTGATGGATGGGCTGGCTGTCAGCGTCGTGCCCAAGGAACGCGCTGGCATGGCGACCGGCATCTTCAGCACCACGCGGGTCGCGGGCGAAGGCGTGGCGCTGGCGATCGTCAGCGCGGTGCAGATAGCGTTGACCGCTCGCCATCTGGCGGCGCTGCCGGACGCGCAAGCGCAGGCGGCCGACGCTGCCCAGCGCCTGGTGGCGGGCGATTTCCCGGCGGCGGCCCGCCTGTTGCCGGACGTGGGCCGGGCGCTGCTGGCGCACGCATCGGGCGACGCGTTCGCCACCCTGCTGTGGATCCTGGCGGCCATTACCGTGGTGACCGCGCTGGTCGTGTTCCTGTTCCTGGGCCGCCCGGAACCGCTGGCCGCCGCGCGGCCGGCGCGGGCCGGCGTCTGAGTTCAGGTCCGGCGGCGCCGTGTAAGATTGCCGCTCATTCCGGCGCCTGCGAGGTTAGGCCATGCATTCCCGTTTTGAAGTCGTCAGCGGCCAGGCCGTATTGACCGCCGAGACCGTGGGCCGCGGCGACCCCGTCGTCTTTCTGCATGCCGCCATTTGTGATCGGCGCATGTGGCGCCCGCAGATGGCGGGACTCGCCACTATCTGCCAAGCCATTGCCTACGATCGGCGCGGCTTTGGCGACACACGCGGGCAAGCCGAAGACCACTCCGCCGTTGCCGACTTGATGGCCGTCATCGCGGCGGCCGCTGGCGGCAGGCCCGCGATTCTGGTGGGCTGTTCCCAAGGCGCGCGCATCGCCCTGGACGCCGCGCTGACGCACCCGGCGTCGGTGCGCGGGCTGGTATTGATCTCGCCCACCGTGGCCGGCGCCCCTGAAGCGGTGCTGCCCGCCGCGTTGCAAGCGTTGATGGCGTCGTTGAAGGCGGCCGAGGCTGCCCGCGATATGGATCGCGTGAACCACCTGAAAGCCCGGTTGTTCCTGGATGGCCCCTTGGCCGCCGAAGGCCGGGTCATGGGCGAGGTCCGTGAACAGTTCCTGGACATGCACGGGCGTGCGCTGCGCGCCGCGCCCATGGGGGCCAGCCTTGACGACGTGGCGGCCTACTCGCGCTTGCGCGAGTTCACGGCGCCGGCGCTGGTGCTCTGGGGCGATCTGGACTTTCCCCACATCCAGGAACGCGCGCGCCGGGTGGCCGGCATGCTGCCGCAGGGCGAGGCCTGCGAATCCGCCGGCGCCGCGCATCTGCCCAACCTGGACCATCCGGCGGACATCACCGCGCGGATCGCCACTTTCATCCGCCGCTGCCCCGGCGCGGCGGGCACATCCGCTTTCGCGTAGCACGCAACCATGCCTCATTCCCCGCCCGTCGCGCTGGTCACCGGGTCCACGTCCGGCATCGGCGCGGCCATCGCCCGGCGCTTGTCGCGCGACGGCTATTCCGTGGTCCTGCATTCACGCCGTTCGGCGGATGCAGGGCAGGCCCTGGCCGCCGAGCTGGGCTCGGCCGTGTACGTACAGGCCGACCTGGCTGTCGACGCAGACCGGGTCCGGCTGGTGCGCGAGGCCGTGGCCGCCTGGGGCCGGCTGGACGTGCTGGTCAACAATGCCGGCATCAGCCGCGTCATTGCGCATGGCGACCTGGCGGCCGCCACGCCGGACGTGTGGCACGAGATGCATGAAGTCAATGTCGTCGCACCGTTTCGCCTGGTCGCCGAGGCGCAAGCCGCGTTGCTCGCGTCGGCTGCAAGCGGCAGACCGGCCTGTGTCGTCAATGTGAGTTCGCACGCGGGCGTAAGGCCCAAGGGGGCGTCCATTCCCTATGCGGCGGCCAAGGCCGCGTTGAACCACGTGACCCGGCTGCTGGCCCTGTCGCTGGCGCCGGACATCCGCGTCAACGCGGTGGCGCCCGGCTTGGTGGATACGCCGCTGACGCAAGACTGGACGCAGGCGCAGCAGTTATGGAAGGAGCGCTCGCCGATGCGCCGCGCGGCCAGTCCCGACGACATTGCCCAGGCGGTGGCGCTGCTGGTGCAGTCCGACTATCTGACGGGGGAAATCCTGCTGTCGGATGGGGGCTTGAACCTGACGTGACGGGCTCTGGGCCCGTCAACAGGCCCTGGGACCCGTCAACAGGAGGTCCTAGGCCCGCGCATCCGGCCCGCGTGGATCGGCGGCGTCGGCGCTATCGCCGTCCTGGGAGATGCCGGGCACGCCCCGCCGGATGTTGCGCGAGTAGTGCGTGGGGTCGGTCGTGGCGCGGGCGCGATCGGTATAGCGGCCGGCCCGCCGGTAGGCCGCCGCGCTGTCCGCGCCTTGCAGCGCGCCCAGCCGGTACAGGTATTCGGGCAGATAGCCCGACAGCAGCAGCCGGTAGTCGAGCGGCAGACCGGGCACGATCCGGTCGGCCAATTGGTAGATGATGGTGATGCAATTGGCCGTCAGCGTGTTGTAGAAGCGGGGTTGACGCGCCAACTGGCTGGCGGTGGCCACATACGACAGCAAAAGCTTGCGGGCCGCGCCGTCGGGCATGTGGATGCGATACAGGTAGCCGTCTTCGCCACGCACATTGGTGCGCACGCGCAGGCTGTCTGCTTCGGTCGAAGCCAGCACCGACAGCTCGTATTGGCGGAAGAATCCGCCTATCTCGGAAAACGTGTCGCGCAGCTTGCGTCGGATCTCCACCGAGAACACCACGTGCTGGCCGTCGGTAAAGCCGAACGACACCAGCGCATGCGCGATGGCCGGGCGGCCCCAGTACGACAGGGCCAGGTCCACCGAGGCGAGGCGCGACAGATCGTAGCTGCGGGATTCCCAGCGCACGTCGTAATCGGTGGCGGTGCGCCAGTTGAAATTGCGGACATTGTGCAGCGTCAACGTGTCGCCGTGCACCGAGCCCTGGGTGATGCGGGCGACTTCAGGGATCCATTCGCGATCGTTGGACGGACGCACGCCCCACCGCCACCAGGCCAGCAGCGCCAGCAGCAATACCCCGAAGCCCCAGGCGGGCAGGGTGTGGCCGAATGCCAGGCCGATCAGCGCGGCGGCGGCCAGTGTCAGCCAGGCCGCGGGCAGCAGCATGCGCTTGCCGCCATTGCCCACCGGTTGGAACCAGAGCGCCAAGGCGCCCCACGCGGCGCCGGCCACGATGACCCCGCCCACGGCCAGCAAGCCGATCATGGCTCGGTCTGCGGGTTGCGGGTGCCGGCCTCGCGGTCCTGGCGGCGCCAGCTGGCGCGCAGCGCCGCGATCTGGCGGATCGCGGCCTGCGACATCTTCCACCAGCCGAAGGGCCGCGGATCGGCCAGCATGCTCAGCGCGCGCGCGTAATCCAGCGTCAGTCCCGGAGTCCAGGCCATGGTCAGGGCGCGCTTGCGGATCTGCGCGGCCACCCATAGCTCCGGCGTCAGCAGCAGGCGCAGCAACACCCGCCACCCGGCGCGCGGACCATGCAACCGGCCCACCACGCCGTCCAGCGCCGCCTCCAGCGCGGCCGCAACCGAACTGGAGCAGTTGCGGTGCGTCAGGTTGTAGATCTCGGTCTGGCGGTAACTGTTCCAGAACGCCTGCAATTTGGCGGCGTCGTAATTGCGGATGCGCACCTGCATGGTCGACGGGCACCAGGCCTTGGACTCCGTGGCATAGTCGGGCTGGTAGATTCCCGGCACATCGTTGTCGGCGGTGGCGCGCAGCAAGGTGCCGAACTGCTCGGGCGAATGGTCGATCTCGTGCGCGGGATACAGGCTGATGTAGACGCCTTCGGGCGATTCGAGTGCGGCGTGGCCGGTGGACACCACGCCGTTGATATCCACCGCGGCGATGTAGCGATCCAGCACCGGATAGTTGCGCGTGGCCGTCTTGGCCGAGCCGGACGGCGTCCAGACGTGGACCGTCAACGCCCGTTCGCTGGCCTGGGGCGGCCCATCGAACACGGTCTGCGCCGGCCCGTCGACGCGGGTCGGCATGAAATCAGGATGCGGGTTGGTTGCCAGGGCCGGATTGACATCGAGGTTGCGCACGCGCCGCGCCAGCCACAGCAGTTTCATGCCCGAAAACGCCAGGAACAGACCCAGGCAGTACGGCACGGTGCCGACATACTGGGTGGGATAGGGCTGGAAGAAGAAGATGGCCAGCAGCACCTCGGCCACGCCGGACGCGAACACGTAGCGCCAGCGCGGGTAGCGCACCACATAGGCGGCGATGCACTGCATCAGGCCGTCCGCCAGGAACAGCAAGCCGAAGATCATCGACAGCAGGAAATGGCCGTGGTAATGGCCCGCCAGGATCAGAATGCCGGCGGTCAGCACGAATACGCCCTTGGCGTAGCGCAGTACCCGCTGGCCGCCGACGCCCGAGGTGGCAATGGCCAGCGTGGCCAGCCCTTCAATGACGAACAGCACGGCAAACAGGTACAGCGGGAAATACAGCGCGCCGTCCAGCGCGTCGACGAAGATCGTGACGCCGGCGGCCAGCACGATCCAGCCGCCGATGGCCAGCGCGCGGGCGCGCTTGTGCAGGTAATCGACGCCGAGCAGCAGCAAGACCAGGTGGCTCATGTTCCTGACGCTCCGTAGGGTGGGACGGGCTTGCGGCTGAGAACTGCGAAAGCGCTTCACGCGCGGCGCTGACGTGCCGCTGCGTTGGCGCAGCGGTATATAAGGTATCACGCCGGTACGCGGTGCCCAGGGGCGGACCGGCAGCAGCAGGGGCTTATGGCGCGGCGACGGCCTTGAGCCATTGACCGGCCAGGTCCAGCACGATGCGTTCCTGCTCGCGATGCGGTACGTGGCCGCAATTTTCCAGCAGCGCCTGTTTGCCACCGGTCAGGTCGGCAATGCGGTCAGGGTGCGCCGCCGATCCGTATTCGTCCAGCTCGCCGTGCAGCGCCAGCACGGGGCAGCGCACCTGGCGCAGCGGTGCATTCAAATTCCAATCGGCAAACGCGGGCGACAGCCAGGTGTCGACCCAGGCGCGCAGGACCCAGGCGGCCTTGTCGCCGTGATACTTCTTCAGGCGGTCCAGCTGGCCGGGTTCGGCGAAATTGCGCTCGGCCGCGCGGATGCCGTCCAGCGTGCGGTCTTCGGCGAAGGCCTGGGCCGACTCGGTGATGAGCGCGACGCAGTCTTCGGGGTAGGCAGCAGCGGCACAGATCGCCATGCCGCCGCCGACGCTGTGACCCAGGCCGATGTAGCGGCCGATGGCCAGCGCCTGGCGCAGGTCATGGAAGCCCTCGCGGGCCTCGGCCTCGACAAAGCCGGTGGCAAGCAGGGCAGGGTTCGGGTCCGACTGGCCGAAGCCCAGCCGGTCGTAGGCGATGACGCTGCGGCCGGTGGCCGCGGCCAGATGCTCGGGAAAGTCACGCCATAGCGCCACGCAGCCCAGCGAGTCGTGGAACAGCACGATGGGCGCCAGATCCGCCGCCGCACTGCCATTCCCCGCCGGGTTCGCATCCTTGCCCGCGGGGTCCCAGCGCCGCGCGAAAAGGCGGCCTTGCCGGGTGGGCACGTGGATATCCTGGCGGGCAATCGGAAGCATGTAGGGTCCTGGTGGGCTGGGGCGCGACGCGGCGCCGTCCTTGGCTGACGGCCGATTATAGGAAACCCGGCTTATTCCTCGCTGGTCCATTCGACCTGCACGCCCAGGCTGCGCAGGTTTTCGACAAAGCGCGGGTGGGCGCGGCGGATCGGCGTGGCGTTGCGGATTTCAGAGCGCCCCTCGATGCTGCTGGCGATCATGAACAGCGCGATGGCGACCCGGATGATGTAGGGGCTTTCGACCACGGCCGGGGTCAGCGGATTGCCGCCGAAGGTGATCACCCGGTGCGGATCCGACGAAAACACGTGCGCGCCGAACTTGGACAGCTCGCCCGTCCAGCCCAGCGCGCCGTCGTAGACCTTGTTCCAGAACATCGCGTTGCCCTCGGCGCATACGCCCAGCGCGATGAAGATGGGCAAGAGGTCCACCGGGAAGTACGGCCACGGCGCCGCTTCGACCTTGGTCAGCACATTGCTGGTGAAGGGCGTCTGCACTTTCAGCGGCCCGCTGCGCAGTGCGCGCGACCAGCCATTTTCGTGCACGATCTGCACGCCGAACTTGGCGAACGTGCGGTCGATCAGCGGAAAATTGCCCGGCGTGCTGTTGCGCACCACCACGTCGCCGCCGGTGATCGCGCCCAGCGCCAGGAAGGTGGTGATTTCGTGGAAGTCTTCCTCGAACGTGAATTCGCCGCCGCGCAGCGCGGCGCCGCCCCGCACCGTCAGGCGCGAGGTGCCGATGCCGTCGATGTCGGCGCCCATCATTGCCATGAAGCGGCAGAATTCCTGCACGTGCGGTTCCGACGCGGCGTTGGTCAGGGTGGACTCGCCGGCCGCGGCCGCGGCGCACAGCACGAAGTTCTCGGTGGTGGTCACCGACGCGTAATCCAGCCAATGGTGGGTGGGCTTGAGCGGGCCGGCGCTGCGCACCAGCAGCGAGCCGCTGGCGCGTTCGACCTCGCCGCCGAACGAGCGGAAGATGTCCACGTGCGGGTCGATTTCGCGCACGCCCAGCGTGCAGCCCTTGACGTTGTCTTCCAGCCGCGCCACGCCAAAGCGCGCCAGCAGCGGCGGCACCAGCATGATGGACGAGCGCATCTCTTCGGGCAGCCGGTGCCGGGCGGCATCAAAGGCCGTGGCGCGGTGGTGCAGGTCCAGCGTGCGGCTGCTTTCGTCCAGCCGCACCTCGCTGCCCAGCGTGCGGAAGATGTCCAGGATCTTGCGCACGTCCGTGATGTCGGGCACGCCATGCAGCCGCAGCGGCTGATCGGTCAGCAGCGTAGCGCACAGCACGGGCAGCACGGCGTTCTTGTTGGCCGAAGGGATGACGCGGCCGCGCAGGGGCGTGCCGCCGTGGACGATGAGATTGGACATGGGCGAGGAGCTGGGACGACAGGAAAGGCGGATTAGGGGATAAGGCGCGGGAAATTGTACTGGGCGGGCCTGACGGGCGTGCCGCGAGGCCGGTAAAAAAGGTGTCTAAAAAAGGTGTCAGACTGCAATTTCGCGGGTCGCGCCGCATGCGGGGCGTCCCGCCGCCGCCAGCCGCGCGATGCCTGGACGGGGACCGTGCCGCCTGGGTATAAAGACCGGCGGGCCGCGACCGGTCCGCCGACCTCCAGGGCAGCCGCCAGGACGCCCAACGCATCTAAACCCGCCAAACCCGCCCACGACGCCTGATCCTGCCCACATTTTTTCAGGCCGAATTAAGCGCCACCCCTTAATATGCTCACGTTGCCGCGGCAGGTCGCCGCCGCACCGTAAGCGTTCACGTCATCCAACGCGCCTTCGGACCGCCTTCGCCGCGGCCGGGCGCGCCCGTGCGGACGAACGCTGGGTCAAGCCGGGTTTGGCGCAGGCGCTCCCCCGTATCGGGACCGCATTCATCATGACTCAACCCGCACTTCAATCTGCCCCCGCCGCCGCGCCACCAGACGCGCGCCGCCTGTTTCTCACCGCCTTGCTCGTCGCCGCCGCGTTCTTCATGGAGAACCTGGACGGCACCGTCATCACCACCGCCTTGCCCGCCATGGCGCAGGACTTCGGCGTGTTGCCCGTGGACCTGAACCTGGGCGTCAGCGCCTATCTGCTGACGCTGGGCATCTTCATTCCCATCAGCGGCTGGATGGCCGATCGCCACGGCGCGCGCCGTGTGTTCTGCTCGGCGCTGGTGATCTTCACCCTGGCCTCGTTGGCTTGCGGGCTGGCCGACAGCCTGTGGTCGTTCATCGCCCTGCGCGTGCTGCAAGGCGTGGGCGGCGCCATGATGGTGCCGGTAGGCCGGCTGGTGGTGCTGCGCCACACGCCCAAGCACGAACTGATCCGCGCCATGTCCATCCTGACCTGGCCGGCGCTGACCGCGCCGGTGCTGGGGCCGCCCGTGGGCGGCTTCATTACCACCTACGCGTCGTGGCGCTGGATTTTCTACCTGAACCTGCCGTTGGGCCTGGCAGCCCTTGTGGCCGCCTGGGTCTTGATTCCCGACGACCGCGCCACGGAGCGTCGCCCCTTCGACTGGGCCGGGTTCCTGTGGATCGGCGGCGGGCTGTCGGGTCTGCTGTGGACGCTGGAGCAGTTCGGCGCCGAGGCTCCGTCATGGACCCGCATCGGCCTGTGGATGGCCGCCAGCGCCGCGCTGTTGGTTCTGGGCGTGCGCCACCTGGGCCGCCACGCTCATCCCATGCTGAGTTTGTCGCCCCTGAAAATACGCGCCTACGCCGTCAATTTCTGGGGGGGATCGCTGTTTCGCATGTCGGTGGGCGCAGTGCCGTTCCTGCTGCCGCTGATGTTCCAGGTGGGCTACGGCATGGACGCTTTCCGCGCCGGGTTGCTGGTGATCGCCGTGTTCGCCGGCAACTTGTCGATGAAGCTGTTCACGACCCAGGTGCTGCGGCGTTTCGGCTTTCGTCCGACCCTGCTCGGCAACGGCACGATCAACACCTTGGCATTGGCCACATGCGCCCTGATCGGGCCGCAGATGCCCGTGGCGCTGACCGCCCTGATTCTGTTCATTGGCGGCATGTCGCGCTCGATGCAGTTCACGGCGCTCAATACGCTGGCCTTCGCCGACATGCCGCAACCGCAGATGAGCGCGGCCAACACGCTGTTTTCCACCGTGTCGCAACTGGCGCTGGGGATGGGAATTGCGCTGGGCGCGATCGCCATCCGCATCGGCGAGTGGGGCGTGCCGGTGCTGGGCCTGGAAGGCGTGCCCGGGGCGGCCTACCGGCTGGCGTTCGTGGTGGTGGCAGGGGTGTCGCTGGCCGGCATGCTGGACCTGTTTGCCTTGCCGCGCGGCGTGGCCGACGACGTGTCGCGCGGCCGTCCAGCGTAAAGAGGCGGACGGCGCGAGCCGAGCCGCCCGGCCGTCATGCCGTCGCGGGGTTCTTGCGGATCAACAGGGTGCCGCCGATGGTCAGCAGCAATCCGCCGCCCAGATAGGGCAGGCCAAAAATCAGCGCCCAGAAGAACAGCGCGGTATTGGCATCGTTGGCGGCTTGCCTGCCCGCGGTGGCGGGATCATGCGCAGCCGGGTCCATCATGAGCAGGCTGGCCGGCAGCGCCAGCAGCAGCGCGGCGCCGAGCAGCACACAACCCCAACCGGCCAGGCGGCGATTGTTGGGGACGCGCAGCAGCGCCGCCGCCACCATGATGGTGATCAACGCCGAAATGATCGTACCGGTGAGCAGCATGCGATCCACGACGGCGGGGTCATCCGCGACATGGGGTTGGGCCGCCGGGTGGTTCAAGCCGAATGCCATGATCAGCAACGGGTTGACCACGGTGAAGGCCGCCCGGCCCACCAGCAAGCCGAACACGATGCTGGCAATCCACTTGATCGAGGTGGCGTTCATGCGAGGATCCCGGTTTGCCCCGCCATCAATAGTAGATATCGACGTAGTCGGTCAGGCCGCCGCACGCTTCCATCTGCTGCAGGCGCCAGTATTTGCGCTTGCCGGTGGCGCGGAACTCATAGTCGCCCGTGCGCTCGCAGCGGCGGCCCGGGTCGGGTGCGTTCAGGATCAGGATGGTGCCGCGGAACGTGAAGCGGTCGGCCGAGATCGAGACCACTTCACCGCGCAGTTCCACGGAGCGGTCGCCGTTGACCTGGCCGCCTTCCAGGCTCACTACGTCGCGGTCGTCACGGGCCGTCAGGTGGCCACGATTGTCGCTCCAGAGCCACTGCAGGGTGATGCCGCTGTTGTTGAGCAGGCGCTCATAGGCGGCCTGGTTCAGGATTTCCGTTTTCTGCACCCGTTGCAATGACTGGCCCGAGGCCGCGGCCTGGCCGGCCGGCGGCTGGGCTTGTTGCGGCTGCGCCTGGGGCTGGGTCTGCGGTTGCCGGGGAGGCAGCGCCGGCGATTGCGATTGCGGCTGTGATTGCAGCTGGACCTGGGACTGGGGCCGGGGCGGAAGCTGGCCCGGTGCCAATGCCGGAGCATCCCCCGGCGCCGCCATGACCGGCGCTGCCGCCACAAAAGCCAGGCCCAGGGCAACAGCGTAAATGCCGGACATCAGCCGCTTCTTGGCGGGCGCGAATGCCGGGGCGCGATCGGGGTTCATGTGCATAGGGGGTGTCGTGTAGGAAGTAGGAGATGCGTTGTCGGTAGCGCAGAGGACGTATTACTGAATACGTTTTACAGGGTACGTATTACCGGGGCGTAAATTAGCACGCGCCATGGCGTTCGCTAATTGCCGATTTTCCGTCTTATGTATCTATTCGTTAACAAGAAAATGACGGCCCGATTCTCGCACGAACGCCAGGGTTTCAGGGCTTGGGCTTGCGGTTCATTTCGTATTTGGGCCGGCTGCGGAAATTCTTCATCGCGTAGTCCAGAAACTCGGCCTTGCTGATGCGCCCGTCGCCGTCGGTATCCATCGCGGCCACCTGTTCGGAGGTCGCTTCATTCAAGAGCGGACCACGGGTGAGATAACCGTCGGCGTTGATATCCTGCTTGTCGAACGCCGCTTCCATCCGGGCGTAGTATTCCGGCTCGGTCATGGGGCGGTTGACGGCGTCGGGCGTCGGGATGGCGCCAGCCTTGCCCGCTGCGGCCGTGCCAGTCGGCGCGGGGGCAGGGGCCGCAGGCGTGGATTGCGCCATGGCGCCGCCCGTCCACAAGGCAAGCAGCAGTGCCGCGGTCAGGCTACCCGTCCGGGTGACATTTTTCATGGTTATCCTTTTAGGCATTCAGGCGGCGCAAATGATATCGCCGACTCGGATCAGCAGTGTTGCCATATGTTTTCGAATAATAAATAACCCAGGGATCCAAAATGACGACGTTGGTAATCGGCGCCAGCGGGGCGACGGGGCGGCTGCTGGTCAGGCAATTGCTGGACCGCGGGGAGCCGGTGCGTGCCATTGTGCGTACGCCGCAGGCATTGGAGCAGCTTGCCGGCGACAAAGGTCTGTCGCTGATTCAGGCAGGCGTGTCGGACCTGGCCGATGCCGATCTGGCCCGGTATGTCAGCGGTTGCACTGCCATTGCGTCCTGCCTGGGTCACACCATGAGCCTGAAGGGCATCTACGGTCCGCCGCGGCGACTGGTTGCGGATGCGGTGCGCCGGTTGTGCCAGGCGGTCAAGGCCAGCCCGCCTGCCGCGCCGGTCCGCTTTGTCTTGATGAACACGGCGGGGAACCGCAATCGCGATCTGGCAGAGCCCGTGCCGTTCGCGCAGCGTTGCGTGGTGGGACTGGTGCGTGCGCTGGTGCCGCCGCATGCCGACAACGAGCAGGCCGCCGATTATCTGCGCACCGCCATTGGCCAGAACCACGGCGCGGTCCAATGGGTCGTCGTGCGTCCGGACAGCCTGGTCGATCAGGACGCGGTCACCGCCTACGAGGCGCATCCCTCGCCCATCCGCAGCGCCATTTTCGATGCCGGCAAGACCAGCCGCATCAACGTCGCGCATTTCATGGCCGAGCTGGTGATGGGAGGCGAAACGTGGCGGCGCTGGCAAGGGCGGATGCCGGTGCTGTACAACGCGGCTGCGTGCCGGCATCCCGGGTAGCCGTAGGCTTTAACTCAGGTCGTCGAAGATATACGGGGCGTATTGATAGACGTTGCCTGGCGCGGCAGGCGGGGGGAGCAGGGGCCTATGCCAGTAATTGCCCGGTTCGTTGAGCCACCAGAACTTCTTTTCACGGGCCAACGGGCATAAGGCAGACAGATCCGCGCCATAGCGCACCAGCAACGCGAGCAATTCACGCAGCATGGCGGTACTGAGCCTGCGGCGGTCGATCTTCAGGGTGAAGTCCTGTCCGGTACCGGTATGGCTCCGGATGGCGGGGATGGCCGTCAACGCGTCGAAGAAGCGTCGTTCGTCACCTTGGGAAAGGAAACGGACGAGCGGAATTTTCACATCCATGGCACTGGCCTCTGGCGCGGATCCTGGCTGGGCTCGGCGGCGACCAAGCGACGTTGCCGAGGCTTGCAGGCCTGCGCAAAAAGCTACCAGCGTACGCAGGCTTGTTTTTTGCAGCCATTGGAAAATTCTGATTCTCAGGGCAGCAGCCGCATCCCGGTGCGCTTGACGAATTCTTCATAGCTGATCGGCGGGCCGGCCTTGGTGCTGGCGCTATTGGCCTGCCAGTGCACCCACGATCGCCCGCTGGTGGCGTCGTACACCACCTTGTAGAGGTACGTGGGCACGGCCACGCCCGAGCCGATGGTCTTGGGGCGGGCCTCATAGACCGGGCCGGTGAACACATAGACGTCGCCCGCCGCCCGCATCACATACTGGCGCGTGTCCTGCTCGATGCGGCTCCAGGGGCCGGCATTGTGGGTCTGGTCCTGCGGCACCATGTTCGCCAGCGAAAAGCTCTGCGCCATGGCGTCGGGCGTGGCCATGTCGCCCGCCGGCGCCATGTGGCCGCGGGAATAACCCGACCCCCGGTAGTCGTCCAGTTCGGCGCGTTCGGCGCGCGGCAGCCGCGCGTCGGCGTAGAACTTGTCGGTGCGATGCAGCCCCTTGGCCTGGGCCAGGTTCTGCCGGTTCAGCCGTTCCGCCACGAACACGGGCGTCTTGGTCTGGCCGTTGTGCAGGATCGCGAACGACGAAAAACAGACCTCGCGCAGCCGCTGGCTGGCGGGCACCGCGGGCGGACGTGCGTTCGGAAAGAACTGCGGGCATTCCGTGAAGGTGGTCTGGACCAGCGCCGAGTTGGGCGCGGGCAAGGCCACCGGCGCCGTGCCCGCTTGCGACGGCCACCCCAGTCGCGACAGCAGGTCGCTGGCCGAGGCCGGCATCCGCCACTGCGGATTGAGCATGTAGGTGGCGGCGCCGAAACTGGCCAGTGACGTGACGACCAGCGCCCGCAGGAAGCGGGGAATGCGTCCGGCGGACCGGGAGTTCGTTCGGGAGGGACTGCTTCTCTTTCTGGGAGCGGGTTTCTTCGCGCGCGTCATGCTACCTGGGGCTACGGACCGGCCGCCAGGGGCAGCCAATGTGACCCCGGATTGTAGATGAGTGATGAATTTGTCACTTGCGGGCGAACAGCCGCCTGTGCCCGGACCGCTTGGTCGCGCATGGGTCCCGCATCATTGCGCCAGCTCGGCCCGCGTGATCTCGATGATCCAGTCCACGAAGGTCCTGACCGCCGCCGTGGCCCGGGCTTGCGGATAGACGATGGCAATCGGCACCGGCTCGCAGCGGGTGTGCGGCAGCACTTCGCGCAGGCGGCCGCTACGCAGGTAGATGGCGGCGGCCACTTCGGACAGCTGGATCAGGCCCAGGCCCTCCAGGCCGCAGTGCAGGTAGGCCTCGGTCTCGTTGACGGCATAACGGCTGGGCAGCGCCACCGTGGTTTCCTCGCCGTCCACCTGGAAGCGCCAGTCCAGCGGCCGGCCGGTGGCGTTGGACACGTAATTGACGATGCGGTGCGAGGCCAGCGCTTGCACGGAATCCGGCTCGCCGAAGCGGGCCAGGTATTTGGGCGACGCGCAGGTCAGCCACGTCAACCGGCCCAGCCGGCGCGCTACCAGCGTCGAATCGGCCAGCGTGCCGCTGCGGATCGCGCAGTCGATGCCTTCGTGGATCAGGTCGGCCGGCCGGTCGCTCAGCCCCAGCACTACCTCGATATCCGGATAACGGGCCTCGAATTCAATCAGGCGCGGCACCACGAGCGCCCGGCCGATGGTGCCCGGCATGTCCACGCGGACCCGGCCGCGCGGCGCCTGGGTGGTGGCGGACACGTCGCTCTCGGCGTCGGCGATCTCTGCCAGAATGCCCTGGCAGGCCGCCAGGTAACGCGCGCCCGCGTCGGTCAGGCTGAGGCTGCGGGTGCTGCGCCGCAGCAGTGGCGCGCCCAGGTGGGCCTCCAGGTGCTTGATGACGGTGGTGACCGACGAACGCGGCATCGCCAGCGACTGGGCCGCGCGGCTGAAGCTGCGCGCCTGGGCGACCCGTACGAACGTCGCCATCGCTTGAAGTTTGTCCATGAGCCAGGCCTGCTGAAAGTGCGTGTACCGCTCGCGGCGGCGTGCGCGCCTGATGCGGCGGGGAGGGGGCGATGTTAACAATGCCGCGGTGCTGGCAGGCCCGTTGTCCCCGCGTTGTGTATTCAGGCAGCGCGAACAATGGCCGCCCGGCCCGCTCCTACACTGCCTATCACCTGACGACCGCGTTGTGCCGCATCGGCTTTTCGATCGGCCGCGGCCTGTTTTCCAGATATCCCTTCATCCCGCGAGGACCCCCATGTTGAATCAGAGCGCCATTCTCGTCCTGGGCGCCGGCCAGCTTGGCATGGCCGTGCTGCGCCATCTGGCGCCGCGCGCTGGCCAGGCGGGCAACGGCTCGCTTTCGGTGCTGTTGCGCCCGTCTTCCATCGCATCCCGCGATCCGGCGAAGCAGCAAGAACTGGCCGAGCTGCGCGCCTTGGGCATCGAGATCGTCCAGGGCGACCTGGCCGCGCAGTCGGCCGCCGACCTGGCAGCCACCTTCAGCCGCTTCCAGACCGTGATCTCGTGCACCGGATTCGTCGGCGGCCCCGGCGTGCAGCGCAAAATCGCGCGCGCCGCGCTGGACGGGGGCGTCAAGCGCTTCGTGCCCTGGCAGTTCGGCGTCGACTACGACGTCATCGGCCGGGGCAGCCCGCAGGACCTGTTCGACGAGCAGCTGGACGTGCGCGACTTGCTGCGGGCGCAGCAGGCCACCGAGTGGGTCATCGTTTCGACCGGCATGTTCACCAGCTTCCTGTTCGAGCCGTCCTTCGGCGTGGTCGACCTGGCCGCCAACACGGTCAACGCGTTGGGCAGCCCGGACACCGCCGTGACCGTGACGACCGCCGACGACATCGGCAAGTTGACGGCCGAAATCCTGTTCGCCGAGCCGCGCATCGTCAACCAAACGGTGTTCGTTGCCGGGGACACCGTGACCTATCGCCAAGTCGCCGACGCCCTGGAACGCAGGCGCGGCGGCCAGATCACGCGCCACGCATGGACGGTGGCTGAACTGAAGCGCCAGCTGGCCGCCGAGCCGGATGATGCCATGCGCAAGTATCGTGCCGTGTTCGCCGAAGGGCGCGGCGTGGCCTGGGATCCGGCCGAGACATTCAACGCCCGCCACGGCATTCCGGTGACCGGCCTGGAAGACTGGCTGCGCGCCCATCTGTAGCACGGCAGCCGTCGACATTTGCCAACGCTTGGTAACGCCCGCCGGGCCGCCGCGCGCAGTATTCTCGACTGCGCGGTATCCGTCACGCGGCCCCTTGCCCGCCATGCAGCGGCACCGGCCCGCCGGCTTGTCCTCGACAGGAGAACCAGGATGGTCAGCAAAAACACGATTTGCCTTTGGTATGACGGCGGCGCGCTGGAAGCCGCCCAGTTCTACGCCAAGACGTTTCCCGACAGCGCGGTGGGCAGGGTCATGCATGCGCCCAGCGATTTTCCGTCCGGCAAACGGGGCGATGTCCTGACCGTGGAATTCACGGTGATGGGCGTTCCATGCCTGGGCCTGAACGGCGGCCCGGGCGTCAAGCATAACGAGGCCTTTTCGTTTCAGGTCGCCACCGACGATCAGGAAGAAACCGACCGCTTGTGGAACGCCATTGTCGGCAATGGCGGCAAAGAGAACGTCTGTGGCTGGTGCCAGGACAAATGGGGCCTGTCATGGCAGATCACCCCGCGCGTGCTGACCGACGCCATCACCGACCCCGATCCGGGCGTAGCCAAGCGCGCCTTCGAAGCCATGATGCAGATGGGCAAGATCGATGTCGCGGCCATCGAGGCGGCGCGCCGGGGATGAGCGCCTGGGGAGACGCGCTGCAAGCGCCGCGATGCGCGGCCGCGCCTAGCGTTGTTGCGCTTCGTATTCGCTGCGGTTGAACAATTCAAAATACAGCACGTCGGACCAGTACAGACCCAGCGGGTATTCCGTGGCGTTGTCGCGGGTGCTGTCGAATTCGTTGTCCAGCCGCAACCCGAACAGCACATCCAGCGGCTCTTCGGCCTGCTGCACCGTGGCCAGTTTCAGCTGGCGCGCGGCTTCGGTGATGTCGGCCGGCAGTGCGTCCAGCGCCGCGCCCGCGTGCCTGCACCGCGCGAGTTCCTGTTCCACGCTGGCCTTCAGCGCGGCTTCGCCGGACTCGCTCATGATGTCCAGTTCGATCGTTTCCAGCAGCAGATAGCTGTCGCGGTGCGCCTCCAGAAAGGCGATGGTTTCGTCCAGTTCGACCAGCAGGTGGGACGGGGGCGCATACGACTGGGTCGCCGCCTGAACCGGGATCGACGAGACGGTCTTTTTACGAGGCGAAAAGACCTGCTTGAGGCGATCCAGGAACGACGCGGGGCGGGCCGGCGCTTGCGCAGGCGCGGACAAGGCCGGCGGCAGCACGGCGACCGCCACGCGCAGGATCTCGGCAAACCGCTTGACGCGTTCAAAACCCGGGTCGAACGGGCTGCTGATCGCATAAAGCCGGGTGCGCTTGCCGGGTTCGTCGTCGTCCAGCCCATCCGAGATCAGCGACGCGCACAGTTGTGGATCGCCCGACATCAGCAGCCGGTACATGAACGGCACGTCATAGGGCCATTCCGACAACCCGGAAATCGTCTCGGGCCGGTCGGAGTAGGACGTGGGGCGGTTGCTCAAGCTGTACAGGTACGAGCGGTTGGCCATGGGGAGGGTGCCTCGAAAGCGGTCAGGGGGGCGGCGGGAAGGCGAGCGATGCCGCGCCGCCGCGTGCGCAACATCGCATTTCCCGCTGGATCAGGGCGTAAGTGGACTGCAAATTGCAGCAATGGGGGAAATTAATTGCAGTCTGACACCGTTTTCACACCGTTTTCGCTGTCTTTTGCCTCGTCCGGCCCTTTTTTTGCATCGGCGCCGACGCCGCGCTCAGGGGCCGTGCCGTCACATCCGCGCGGGGGATTTCCCCCTAGAATTGCGATTGCCGCTGCACTCCCCGGCGCCAACCCCTCCTTATTCGAGATGCACGTCGATCTCCTCACCCTGTACCTCATCATTATCGGAACGCTTCTGGCCAGCGCCGGCTTGACGTTCTGGGAGCATCGGACCCATCCCTCCCGCAGCGGGGCGCTGCGCAGGCTTGCCGCGGGATTCGCCACGCTGGCGGCCGGTTGTACCTTGGCGTTGTTCCGGGCCGATGTGCCTGGGGCGTGGGGGGCGCCCTTGAGCAACCTCGTCATCCTGAGCGGCTACCTGTTGGTGCTGAACGGCGTCGCGTCCTTGAGCGGCCGACGCTACCGCACGGCGTCGGTGGCCCTGCTGGCCGTCATGGCGCTGATCTGGCTCGTGGCTGGCGCGGGCGGGCAGGATCTGGTCTGGAAGTACGTCAGCGCTTTTCCCATTGCGCTGGTCAGCGGCGCGACGGCGTGGACGTTGTGGCGCTGCGATTCCCTGCAAGCGTTCAAGACCCGCTACATCGCCGTGGCGGTTGCCGCCCTGCATGCGCTGGTTTATGTAGGCCGGGCCTTTCTGCTGCCCGGGTGGGTGGCTGCGTACGGCCCGTCGGCGCAGTTGCTGGCCAGCAACGTCACGATGTACGAAGGGGTGCTGTACTCGGTGATTCTGCCGATGGCATTGATCAAGCTCGTCCGCGAAGAAACCCTGAGCCGGCTGGTGCAGGAATCCCAGACCGACTATCTGACCCGGCTGGGCAACCGCCGCTGGTTCTTCGAGCGGGGCGCTCGCGCCATTGACGGCGCGGCGGCGCGCGGTCAGGTCGCCGTGCTGGCGTTCGATCTGGACCAGTTCAAGGCCATCAACGATCGCCATGGCCACCAGGCCGGTGATCAGGTGCTGAAGGCGTTCGCGCAGATCGTGCGCGACGCGATGGGGCCCAAGGCCATCCTGGCCCGCATCGGCGGCGAGGAATTCGCCGCGCTGCTGGTGGGGGAGGACGCTGGCCGCGCCCAGGCGCTGGGCGAATCCGTGGCCAGGCGTTTCGCGGAAATGATCGCCCACCCGGTGCAAGGCATCGGCATACGCGCCACCGTCAGCATCGGGCTGGCGCACTTTGCCGGCGATGCGCCGCCGCTGGCCGACGCGCTGGCGCGCGCCGACCAGGCCTTGTACCGGGCCAAGGCGCTGGGCGGCAACCGGCTCGAGCCAGCCATGCCCCTGGAAGCCTCGGCCGCAGATTAGGGCCGGTTCACACCAGAAGGTGCCTTCTGGTGTGAACCGGCCTGAAAGCAGATCGCGCGGCGCCCGCGCCTTACCGCGCCGGCCAGGGCTTGTCGGCCATGCCCAGCTTGGGTTCGCCCAGCAGCGGCGTCGACAAGGCGTAGGCGCCGTTTTCGGTGAAGGCCCAGATGATGTTGCGATCGTATTCGGTGTAGATCGAGAACACCCCCTTGCCCAGCGTATAGACGGGCAGTTCGGACTCGTCAGCCAGGGCCGGAACGAAGTAACCCGCGATGGTGGGCTTGGCGGGATCTTCCACGTTGAAGATCTGCACGCCCGCGTTGTAGAACGAGTAGGGGACGATGCCCTGGCGCCACTGGCCGGGCTGGCCGATGGCATTGGCGCGCTTCGGCCCGAAGTTGCCGCCCCGCTGGCAGAAGCTCGTGAACGGCGCGCCGGCCGGCACTTCCGGCTGCGGCATCTTGGCCGCGACTTTCAGGTGCGACGGGTCGCGGGCGTCGATGACGAAGATATCCTTGTAGGGCTCGTAGCAATCACGGTTCATCGGATAGCCGTTGGCGAACACGTAGCCGGTGCGCGCGTACTGGCTGACGTCGGCATTGTCGAACTCGGTGCCCGCGAAGCTGGGCGCCGTGTTGACGCCGCTGAGCATCTTGGGCTTGGCCGGGTCCGACAGGTCAAAGGCGTATACGCCCAGGCCGCCCATGGCGCCGAAGCCGACCTTGCCGCCGCTTTCCAGCGGCTGCGACAGGAAGATGGGGTTGCGCGATCCCATCCACGACGTGCGGTTGCCGGCCCGCGGATTCATCAGGTAAGCCTCTTCATGGTCCTTGTCGCCCAGGATCTGGCCGGGCACCGCGATCTGCGAAACGAACTTGGGGTTGGCGGGGTCGGACATGTCCCAGACCTGGTAGCCGGGCGAATACAGGTAGTTCGGATACTCCGTCAGCCCATAGGAGTCGTCCGGGGCGGCGGACAGGATCATGTACTTGCCGCCGTAGTACTCGGGCGCGTCCAGCGAGCCGGACCCGCGCTGCTGGCCAACGGGCGCGTCCGGATGCTGGTAGTCCGTCGTGCGGGTCGCGATCAGGCGCCACTGGCTGGGCAAGGGGCCGTCCATGACGAAGACCTTGAAGCCCTTGAGCGAGTTGTACTGGCGCTGCGCGGCAACCTTGTCGGGCTGTTCCAGCTTTTCGTTCATCAAGCCGTAGCGGCCGATCTCGAACGAGGCGACCAGCACCGGCTTGCCCAGCTTCTTGCTCCAGGCGATGGTGGCGCCACCGAGGTAGTCCTGGACCGTGTTCGGGTCGTATTTTTCGCTCGAACCCTTTGGTCCCCAGACACCGCCCTTCGAGTAGACCACCTTGCCGTGGGCGGGGTCGGTCACATCCAGGATGCGCAGATAGTCGCGGTCGTGCACGTACAGGTAGCGGCGGCCCTCGAAGTCGGCGATGTTGTTCCAGGCATGGAAAGGCGAACCCACGCCGGGGTAGAAGGCCAGCACCTTGACGTTCTTGGCGTAGCTTTGCTTGTCCCACGTGGCCATTTCACCGGGGAATTTCTGACCGGTGTGGACTTCGGGCGTGGCCTTGGGCCAGATGAACTGGCCGGTCGCCGGGTCCATGCCGTAGTCCACGCCGGGCTTGAGCGGCACGGGCCGGCGGTCGGGCGTCAGGCGCAGCCATTGGGCCAGATAGGGGTCCTGCACGCTGGGGGTGCCGGGTGTCCGGGCCGCGGCGGCCGGCTTGGCGGGCGCGGTCTGGGCGAACGCCGGCAGCGCGGCGCCAGCCAGCAACAGGGATGCGAAGGCGGGGCCGGCGATGCGGGCGGACCAGAGGTGGGGGTGACGGGACATGCAATCTCCTTGGGTACAGGGGGCTTGCCGGATGCGGCAATGGCGGCGGGCTGTCAGAAGGCGTGGCGGATGCCGACCTGGTAGCCGGTCGGGTTCTGGCCGGCGTTGGGATAGTTCTGGAACGTCACGGGATACGGCACGGGCGCCGCCTGGCGGTGCTGGACGTGGGCGACGCTGGCGTACAGATCAGTGCGCTTGGACAAGCCGTGGATGAAGCCCAGTACGAAACCGTTGGCGCTGGACAGGCTCTTGTTTTCGTCATCGTGGCGGTGCACCACGCTGGCATAGAGGCGGTTGCGGCCATCGATGTTCCAGCGCACGCCAAGCTGCGCGTCCCAGCCCTGGGCATTGAACGCCGTGTAGGGCGGGTACGCGTAGTAGCCGTTGTAGGTGTGGAAGATGAACGTCGGTTCCACCGAGCCGATGCGGTAGACGGCCGAGAAATAGTTGTCACGCGACGAATGCACCTCGGACGAGCGGAAAATATCGCGCGTGTATTGCTGTTCGCTGGCCAGGCCAAGGAACAGCGGGCCTTCCCGGTATTCGAGCGCGGTGCTGATGAAGCGTCCCGCCTTTGAACTGCCGCCTTCGCCGTTGGTCATCATGAAGCGGCCCGTGACGCCATGGAACGTCGGCGTCTTGTACTGGACCGCGCCGTCCACGCGGTAGGACGCGTAGAAGAACTCCATGTTGTTGACCATGCTGAATTCGGCGGCCCAGCTCGGGTCGGCATAGCCGGCGATCCAGTACGACGGCGTGAACTGCCGGCCCAGCGTCAGCTCGCCCCAATTGCCCTTGAGCCCCACGAACGACTGGCGATACTGCGCGGCCTGCTGACCGTTGTTGGCCGAGAACATGGGCTCGATCGTGAAAATCGCCTTGTTGCCGTCGCCCAGTTCCTCGACGCCGCTCAGGTTGAAGCGCGAATTGTTCAGGCCGCCGCTGGACATGCGTGTGGTCGAGCCGGGGCCCGACTGCTGCAGGTGCTTGATGTTCATGTCGATGTAGCCGGACAGCCAGACGCGGGTCTGGGCTTGCGCCCCGGAACACGCGAACAGCGCCGCTACGGCCGCCAGTGCCGAAAGTCTCTTCATTGGGCTTGCCCTCCTCGGTGAGCGTCCTGCCCGCTGGGCGGGTCAGGCTCTCGGTCAACGTTGCTTTTTTGGTGTATACATTAATGAATAAAAGTATACGAACGAGAGAGGCGGGTTTATTCGACAGTCTGCTTATAGCGACCGGCGATTTAGTTATAGCGGTCACGGCCAAGGATCGCGGTAAGCGACGGGGATTCGGCGGTCGTATTCAGCAGATTGACAGCGGTATACATAAGGGCCTTCCTGAATATGCAGAAGGCGGCGCATGCACCAGAATCGCGGCAGATGGCGCCCGGCCTGCCAGGCCGGACGTCCTTCATCGCATCCGGACAGAGGAACCAGACATGCATGCCGCGCAAGCGCTTCCCTTGAGCGATCTGTCGCTGATCCGCCGCTTGAAGCTGAACCAGCTGATGATCTTCGGGCGGGTGCTCGAGGCCGGCTCCGTGATCGGCGCGGCCCATGAGTTGCGGCTGTCGCAGCCGGCGGTGACCAAGGTCATCCAGGAACTCGAAGCCTGTTTCGACGGCCCGTTGTTCGAACGCTCCAACCGGGGCGTGGCACCAACCGAACTGGGGGCGCTGCTGGGGCGCCGGGTCAAGCTGCTGATGGCCGAATTGCGGGGCATGACCGACGAGCTGAACGATTTCCGCCTGGGGGCGAGCGGGCACGTGACCATCGGTACGTTGATCTCGGCGTCGGCGCGCCTGCTGCCCAACGCGATTGCGCGGTTGAAGGCGCGCATGCCCGGGGTGCTGGTCACCGTGCGTGAGGGCGCCACCGCGCATCTGTTCCCCGCGCTGGCCGCGGGCGAGCTGGATATCGTCGTCGGCCGCCTGCCCGAACCGGAGCTGCCCCTGGCCAACGCGCACGCGCTGCGCCACCACGCCCTGTTCGACGAAGCGCTGTGCGTGGTCGTGGGCAAGGGCTACGGCTCGGCGGCGGACCGGGTCACGCATCTGGCGCAACTGACCCGGTCGCCGTGGATCCTGCCCACGCCGGACTCGCCGGCGCGGCTGGCGGCCGAGCACCTGTTCCGCGCCGCCGGCCTGCCGCTGCCGACGGACATCATCGAATCGCTGTCGATCCTGACCAACATCGGCCTGCTGCTGCATACCCCGCACGTGGCATTGATGCCGCGCGCCGCGGCCCGGCAGTTCTCGGACACGGGCCTGCTGCGGATCTTGAATCTGCCGGAAACGGGCGCGTTTGGCACGGTTGGTTTTTCGGTGCGCCTGAATCGCGAACCCAGCGCCGCGTGCCAGACCTTCATCGACTGCCTGCGCGAAGTCGCCGGGCCGCCCGAGGGCAACCCGGCGGATGCGCGCGTCACTGCGGCTCGATGCCCGCCGCTTCGATCACCGGTTGCCACAGCCCCTGTTCCGTCTTGATGCGGGCGGCGAAGGCGTCGCGCAGTTCGCCGTAGGGCGTGATGCCGGCTTCTTCCAGCCGGGCGCGGAACGCCGGGTCGGCGACGATGCGGCGGCCCTCGTCGGCCAGCCGGGCCAGGACAGGCTCGGGCATGCCCGCTGGGCCGACCAGGCCGTTCCAGGTTTCGACCGTGTGGCCCGGATAGGTTTCGGCGATGGCGGGCAGATCCGGCAATTGCGGCAGCCGTGTGGCGCTGGAGACCGCCAGCAGCGACAGCTTGCCGGTATGGGCGTGCGGCAGCACTTCGGACACGCTGGCGCTGTACAGGTCGATCTGTCCGGCCAGCACGTCCGCCAGTGCCTGCGCGCCGCCGCGGTACGGCACCATCGTCGCCTGCACGCCGGCGCGGGTCAGGAACAGCAGCGCCGACAGATGCGTCAACCCGCCGGTGCCGGCGTGGCCCACGTTCAACGCGCCGGGGTTCGCGCGGCCGTAGCTCACCAGCTCCGCCAGCGTCTTGAAGCCGTGGCGGGCGCTGGCCGCCAGCACGAACGGATTGCCGCCCACGTTGATGATGGGCGTGAAATCGCGGATGGGGTCGTAGCGGATTTTGTTGGTCATGGGCGCCGTGACGATCTGCGTCATGGTCGACATGAACAGGGTTTGCCCATCGGCCTTGGCGCGGGCCACATATTCGGCCGCGATCAGGCCGCCCGCGCCGCCGCGGTTGTCGACGATGAATGGCTTGCCCACGCGCTGGCCGAGCTTCTCTGCCATCATGCGCGCGATCAGGTCGGTGTTGCCGCCCGGCGAGAAGGGAACCACGATCGTGACGGGGCGGTTGGGCCAGGATTCGTCGGCCCGCGCGGCGAACGGGGCGCCGGCCAGCAGGGTGATCGCGCCCAGGCTGAAGCGCCGCCTGCCGGGGTTGATGATGCTTGTCATGATGTCTCCTCAGTCTTTTTTATGTGCCCGCCCGGCGTGGCCGGGTCGGTTATGCGATCCGGCAGGCTTGCGCGAAGTCCAGGCGCGGCAGGCGTGGGAAGAGCCGGTCCGGATCCCCCTTGCCCAGGTTGCACAGGAAATTCACGCGCCAGGTGCTGTCGGCAAAGAACGCCCGGTTCACCGCGCCGGCGTCAAAACCGGACAGCGGCCCGCAGTCCAGGCCCAGGGCCCGCGCGGCCAGGATCAGGTAGCCGCCCTGCAGGGAGCTGTTGCGCAGCGCGGTTTCCTGCGCCAGCGCCGGGTCCGCGGCAAACGCGTCGTACTGCGACGGCCGGTGGGGAAACAGCGTCGCGCCCCACTGATGAAAGGCGCTGTCGTACGCCACGATGGCGGTCACCGGCGCGCCTTGCACCTTGGCCACGTTGGCGGGCGCCAGCGCCGGCAGCAGCTGCGCCTTGGCCTGCGGCGTCTTGACGAAGACGAGCCGCATGGGACTGGTGTTGGCGCTGGTCGGGCCGTGGCGCACCAGCTCGTACAGCGCTTCGAGTTCGGCGTCGTCGATCTCGCCGGGCAGCCAGCCGTTGTGGCTGCGGGCTTGCAGGAACAGCTGGTCCAGCGTGCAGGAAGGGTTCATGCGGCGTCTCCTGGGCGGGCGGCTGTGGTCAAGGCCGGGGTGCCGACAGCGCCGGCAGCGCGGCGCGCATGCGCCCTTCGACCTGTGCGGCGGTATCGGCATCCAGCGGCACCAGCGGTGGACGCAGGTGCCGCCAGCCGTCATCGCCCGTCAGCAGCGACAGGGTGTGCTTGACGGCGGCCACCATCGGGAACTGCTCGGCCGTCTTGCGCGCCGCCGTGATGCTGTCGCCAAGGCGCGCGGCGTGTTCGGGCGAGCCATAGGCCAGCGCGATGTCGCGCGCATTGATATTGTTGGTGGCCGAAATGCAGCCCGCCGCACCCAGCTCAAGGCTGCGCAGCATCAGCACTTCAGAGGCGGGAAAAATCGACAGCTGCGGAAACCGCGCCAGCATGGCGGTCAGGTTGTCCCAAACGCCCGAACTGTCTTTCACGCCGACGATGTGCTGCGGGTACGCCGCCGCCAGCCGCTCGATCAGCGACAGCGTGATGGGCACGCCGGACACCGCGGGGATGTGATACAGCACGATGCGCAGGGCAGGGTGGTCGACCCGTTCGATCAGTTGACGGTAGTAGGCAAACACGCCGTCTTCATGGACGTTCTTGAAGAAGTAGGGCGGCAGCACCAGCGTGCCGGCGCAGCCTTGTTCCAGCGCGTGGCGGGTCAGCGCGACCGCGTCGTCGACGGCGCAGCAGCCCGTACCCACCAGGATGCGTTCGGGCGGGATGCCGGCGTCGATCACGGCCTCGACCAGCGTCATGCGTTCCTCGAAGGTTTCCGAGCAGGCTTCGCTATTGGTGCCGGAAATCGCCAGGCCGGCGCCGTTGGCGACCAGCTGCTTGCAGTGTGCGACGAACGCTGGCACGTTCAGCGAGGCGTCCGCGCGAAACGGGCTGACCACGGGCGCGAACACGCCGCGCAGTGAAGGATGTGACATGGAAGCTTCCTCAGGATGAGCGGCCCGGCGCAAACGCGGCGGGCGGGGACGGGGGCAGGGCGGCGGTGTGGGCCGCGACGAAATCCAGCAGGGTCGATTCGAAGCCGCCGTCGGCGCAGCCCAGGTGCGCGACGATGGACGTGTGGTTGTGCCGGGGCACCTGCACGAAGCGCGGCATCCGACCCGCGGCAGCCACGCGCGCCGCGTACTGCAAGGCGTACAGATCCAGATAGGGGTTTTCGTGTTCCGCCACGGCGATCATCAGCGGCACGGCCATGGCGCCGGCGTGCGCCATCGGCGCGTGGCGCCGCTGCGCCGCCGGATCCTCGCCGTAGTAGGCCACCACGCCCGCGGCATTGGGGTTGCCGGGCAGCGTGTCGGCGTCCAGCCGGGCGCTGATCAGCACCGCGGCTGCCACGCCGTCGGCCTGGCCTTGCAGACCCGGGTCGGTCAGATAGCTGGCGACGTGGCTGCCGCCCGCGGAGTGGCCGATCAGCACGATGCGCCGCGGGTCGCCGCCCCAGGCCGCGGCATGCCGGCGCAGCCAGTCCACCGCCGCTGCCACGTCGTGGGCTCCGGCGGGATAGGGCGCCTGTGGCGCCAGGCGGTATTCGACATTCACGCCGATGCAGCCAGCGCGCGCAAACAGCTTGGGCACGTTGGCGTAAATGTGCGGCGTGGCGTCCTTGCTGCCGCGCAGGAAGGCGCCGCCGTGCACGAAGGCCACAATGGGCCGCTCGGCGCCGTCGCCGGGCGGCAGATACAGGTCGAGCTGCTGGCGCGGATCGTCGCCATAGGCTTGCGCGGGCAGGGTGCGCAGACCGTGCGCGGGCAAGGCGTCATGGACGGCGTCGTAGATCTCGCAGACCTGGCGCCGGTTGCCCTGGATATCGCGGGCCCAGTCCGGGCCCAGCGCCAGCATGGCGGCGCGCTGCGCGGGATCCAGTTCGGGAAACGGCGTCGGAAGGGGAAGCAGGGTCATCGCGCGCCTCGGGTCATTCCGGCTTGTCTTGCTTGCCGGGCGCGGGCCGGCCTTCCTTGGCCGCGAGGATGGCCGGCGATGGCTGCACCACGAAATGCGCCAGGCGGTGCCGGTCGAACGATTCGAGATCGCGCGCCCAGGTCTGGGGCTGGTGGTCGGCGTCGGCGGCGATCTGCGTCATGTCGGTGTAGATCTCGACGTTGTTGCCGTCCGGGTCCTTGAACACCAGGAACCAGTTGCTGCCCGGCCCGTGCTGGCCGATGCCGCGTTCGATCTGCACGCCCTGCGCGCGGGCCACGTCCACGGCGCGCTTCATTTCGTCGACCGATTCCACGTAGTACGAGAAATGCTCCAGCCCCGGCCGGGTGTAGCGCGGCAGGTCGTCGCGGTCGGGCGAGTCGGCCGGCAGGCGCGACAGGGCCAGATCGTGGTGATCTTCGCCGGCGCGCAGGAAGACCATCTGGTCGGCGATGCGGTCCGATACCTTCAGGCCCATCACCTCGGTATAGAAGCGCGTCGACGCTTCCAGGTCTCGCACCATCAGGACCAGGTGCCCGAGCTTGCGGGTCCGGATGGGCGGGATGCCCTGTGTTTCTGCGGCATTCACGGTTGTCTCCTCGCGGGGCTGTCCGCCCCGTCGTTATCAGGGTTGCGCGGTGGGGGCTTAGCGGCCTTCCAGGGCGACCGGGTTTTCGATGGCGCCTATGCCCTCGACCCAGGCCAGCATCGTATCGCCAGGCTTGAGATATACGCCACGGCCCATGCCCACGCCGTCGGGCGTGCCGGTGGCGATCAGGTCGCCGGGCTGCAGTGTCAGGATGCGCGACAGGTAGGCGATCTGCTCGGCAACCGAGAAGATCATCTGCGAGGTGTTGCCGTCCTGCATCGGCTCGCCGTTGACGCTGAGCGTCATGCGCAGGTTCTGCGGATCGGCGATGCAGCCCGCCGGCACCAGCCACGGCCCCATCGGCCCGAAGGTGTCAAAACTCTTGCCGCGGAACCAGTCGTGCTTGAAGGGGTAGTCGGTACGCCGGTTCAGGTCGCGGGCGCTGATGTCGTTGAACACCGTGTAGCCGGCGATGACCGAGAGCGCGTCCTCGACGGACACATGGCGGCAGGTCTTGCCGATGACCACCCCCAACTCGACTTCCCAGTCCAGCTTCTCGGTTTCCGGGGGCATCAGCACCGTTGCCTTGGTGGGAATGGCGCTGGTCTGCGCCTTCATGAAGACGTAGGGCTGGCTCTCGGCGCGCGCCGCCAGTTCGGTGCCCATCTCGTCGGCGTGCTCGTAGAAGTTCGATGCCACCCCGAAGATGCGGCGCGGCTGATAGGGGATGGCGTAGGCCGCGTCCGCGATGGCGGCCAGGCGGCCTTGCGCGGCCAGGCCGGGGGCCTGTTCGGCCAGCGAGGCCAATTGCGGGCTGGCGAGATCCCAGGCATCCAGCATCGCGCCCACGCTGGCGGCGTCGGCGGGCAGTGCCGCCTGGCAGGCGCGGGCCAGTTGGGCCAGGTCGTACAGCGTGTTGTCGACCACCAGGCCGGGCCGCTCGGCGCCGTTCAGTTCATAAGTTGCTAGACCGTGCCAGATCACGGGATCTCCTTGTTGTGATGACGGGGAATTGCAGGCTTGCTGAAGATGTTTTTAGTTTCTTCGATGTGAATACTTTAATGCTTGTGTGTATACACGTAAAGGGGTTTGTGATAATTTTTGCCTCCCTGGTTTCACCCCCCCTGAGGAGGCAAGGCGCCGCCATGAACGGAACACCCAAAGACAACGACACCCAGCCAGGCCGCGCAGGCGTGCCGCTGGTATTGACACGCGTGCCGTTGGACGCGGACTGGCTGGCGCTCATGGCGCCCTGCTATCAGGTGATGGCCTGGGCGCAGGCCGACGCCGCCGCCCGTGGCCGCGCCCAGGCGGTGGTCACCAATGGTTCGACGGGCCTGAGCGCGGACGAGTTTGCGACGTTGCCCGCCCTGGAGTTGGTTGCCAGCTTCGGCGCCGGCTTTGAAAAGATCGACCTGCGCGCCGCCCAGGCGCGGCAGGTGCGCGTCTGCCATGCGCCGGATGCCAATGGCCAGGTGGTGGCCGACCATGCGCTGACCCTCATGCTGGCGCTGGCGCGCGGCATACCCGAGCTGGACCGCGGCGTGAAGGCCGGCGGCTGGGAGGCCCTGCGCGCGGCGCGGCCCGGTCTGCGCGGCAAGACGCTGGGCATTGTCGGCCTGGGCAACATCGGCCACCGGCTCGCCAAGCTGGGCGCGGCCGTGGGCATGCACGTGGCGTACTTGCAGCACGAAGGCACGCACGGCGGCGACTACGCGCCATACGGCGATGCGGTGTCGCTGGCGGCCGCTTCCGATGTGCTGGCCTTGACGTGCCCGGGCGGGCCGCAGACGCATCATCTGGTGAACGCGCGCGTGCTCAAGGCGCTGGGACCGGCGGGGTTTCTGGTCAATGTGTCGCGCGGCACGGTGGTGGACACCGGCGCGCTGATCGAGGCGCTGACGCATGGCGTCATCGCCGGCGCCGCGCTGGACGTGCTGGAAACCGAACCGCATGTTCCGGATGCGCTGCGCACGCTGGATCAGGTCATTCTGACGCCGCACCTGGCCGGCCGCTCGCCCGAAACCCGCATTGCACAGCACGAGGCGCTGGCGCATAACCTGAACGGGTGGTTCGCGCAGGGCGCGCCAGCTCATCCGGTCCGTTTGCCGGCCTGACACCCGGCGGCAGGTCGGCGATGCCCCGCCGGGGCATCGCCGCGCGGAGCCGGCCTCAGAGGCCGCCGCGATCGGCCTTCAAGTCGGGATTGCGCAGGGCCGGGCCGGCCTCGCCGTCGCCGCCGCTGCGCGACGCGCCGCCCCAGCCGTGATCGGTCAAGTCGATGATGATGCCGTTCGGGTCGCGGTACTTCACCTCATAGAAGATGTTGCCTTTTACCGGCACCTCTCCCATGTAGTAATTGCCGCCAGCGGCCTCGACCGTCTTGCGGGCCTGCACGATGTCTTCGACCCAGACGCCGATATGGTGCAGCCCGACGAAATCCTTGCCGCGGTCTTCGCCCGCCGCGTGGTCGCTCTTGTAGTTCAGCAGCGCGATGCTGATGGTGCCGTCCGTCAGATAGACGCCGCGCGCAAGCGACGAATCCGTCTCGCCGACCTTGCGAAAGCCGAAGGCGTTCTGATAGAACTCGGCGGCCGCCCAAGGGTCGGGCACGGACAGGGCGATGTGGCGCAGTTTGTTGCTCATGGAGATGCTCCTGGTTGGAACCGGGTGGATGAAAGCGGTGGCGGGCGGCATCAGAACTTGTGCGTGATGCCCACCCCGAAGGCGGTTGCGGCATCGCCCGCCGTCAGTTGCGGCAGGGGATTGCCGGACAGGTTGTAGCGAGAGGTCTCGCCATTGACGAGCCGCGTGAACGACGTCCAGAGCTCGGTGCGCTTGGACAGCGTGTAGCCGTAGCCCAGCGAAATCTGCCAGGCGCTGGAACCCGAGCCGGGCACGCCAATGCCGCCCACCGCCTTGGTCGTGTCGCCGTGCGCGTCGGCACCATAGGTGTACGAGGCGCGCAGCTGATGCGGACCGAAGCTGTGGGTGGCGGCCACTTGCCAGGCATCCCGGTACACCGATTGGCCCGGTGCGGGCTGGTAGCGCAGGCGCTCGTAGGCGCCGCGCAACTTGGTGCCGCCAAACGTGTAGGTCACGGCCAGGCGGTCGGCATGGTCTGCCGATCCGTCGTAGAAATAGTCGCGGTGGTACTCGTGGCCCCAGGCCACGAACCAGTCGCCGCTGGCGTAGCTGGCCAGCCCGGACCACGCCATGGGATTGCCCGTGGGCATGCGTTCGGGCAGGGTCACGCCCATCTTCACGCTGAACCCGCGCCAGTTCGGCGTGGTGTATTGAAAAAGGTTCTTCTGGCGCCGGTCGAACGAATGGGGCGCCACGCCATTGCCGGCCGTCGTGAAGCCGTTGCCCATGATGGAGTTCGACGCGAACACGCCCGCCGTGAACGGATCCACCGTATAGACCGACGCGAAACGCAGCGGCATTTCCCACTGCCCCATCAGGAATTCGCCCCAGGGGCCGCGCAGCCCCAGCCCGGAATTGCGGTCAGAGATCTCGGATGTGCCGCCGCCGGTCATGCGCAAATTGGTCTCGATCTGGAAGAACGTCTCCAGATCGCTGTTGATGCGCTCTTGTCCGCGAAACCCCAGCACCGACAGGTCGTTCGCCAGCCGCGTCAGGGTTTCGCTGCGGCCATTGCCCGACAGCCTGACCGTTTCCACGTCTTCCTTGATGAAGCCGTAGATCTGGACGCTGCTGCCCGGCTGCGCCAGCGCCGGGCCTGCGGTGGCCGCCAGCATCGCCACCACCACGGCGTGTTTTCTTCCGCCCTGGCGCCGCATGGCCTGGCGCGGCCGGCGGGGTCCTGCGCACTGCATTGAAGTGGGTGTCATGTCCTTGTCTCCCCTTGCCCTTTTTTGAAGTACATGGTTTTTTCAAAGTGTACATTGATAGTTAAATGTATACACAAAGGAAATAAAGAATTCGCTTTGGGGAGAACCCGGACGTCAGTGGGGGAAAGACATGGACGGGGGCGCTGAGGGGGATCGCCGGAGCAAGTCCGCGTCCGTCGTGGTACCAAGCCGTAGGGATGGAATGTGTACAAAGTCGGGAATCTGAGCGCAGATGGGTCTAGCGGAACATCTTTCGTCCCCATTTCGTTCAAAAAATGGGGGCGTGTATAATTTTTCGCACTTCCGCCACGGATCCGAAGGACTTCAGTGCCTACCATCGCCGCCCACATCAGCCAACAGCTCGCCGAAGACATCATCTCCGGCGTCCTGCCGCCCGGCGAGAAACTCGAAGAACCCGCCCTGGCGCAACGCTTCCAGGTGTCGCGCACCCCGGTGCGCGAAGCGCTGCGCCTGCTGGATGCGCGTGGCCTGATCGAACTGGTGCCGCGGCGCGGGGGCGTGGTCATCAACACCAGCCCCGAGCAACTGGTCGACATGCTCGAAGCCTTGTGCGAGCTGGAATCGCTCTGCTGCCGCATCGCGACGCAACGCATGAGCGCCATGCAACGCCGCCAGCTTGAACTGCTGCACGAAGAGGCCGAATCGGTGGCCGACAAGCGCGACGCCGACGCCTATCTCGAGCTGAACTCGCGCTTTCACCAACTGATCTGCCAGGGCACGCAGAACGCCACGCTGGTGGCCGCCGTGGAAAACCTGCGTGAACGGCTTGCGCCGTTTCGCGCGGCCCAGTCCGGCGTCGAACGCCGCTTCGAGGTATCGCACCGCGAGCACCAGAAGATCGTCGAGGCCATCCTGGCCGGCCAGCCCGAACAGGCCTACCTGGCCATGCGCAGCCACACCACGCGTCTGACGCTGAATGTGATGGAACTGATCCAGGCGCAGCGCGCCGGCAAGGCAAGCTAGTGCGCTCTGCCGCGGCGCAAGTCCCCGCGCAGCCACAGGCTCCCGCCGGCCTTGAAGGCTTCTGGTTCGAGGCTGCCGAACCCTCCTTGGGTCTGGAACGATCCGGCAATACGGTCAGGCTGACGCAAGCCGTGCCGCCCTGGATCGTCGTCGATCAATCCATTGCCACCATCACGATCGGCAGTCATTGGCCCGGCCAGTTGTGGCGCGTGCGGGTCACGCAGCTGGGCGACATGTCGGGCCTGGTGGCGCAACCCGGATATTGGCGCGCCGCCGCCATTGAACTGCGCGAGGCCCTGCCGCTGTCGGCCCTGTTCGGCCCGGATGGCGCCGCGGTCGCCGGCCTGCTGGCGCAGATCGGCAATCTGTCGCGCGCCCAGGCCGCGCAGCTGGCCGCGGGTCTGCCGCCGCAGGCATGGCAGGCCTACGGCCGTGCGTGGATGCGCTGGTCCGAAGACCGCGATGCGCTGGCGCCGCCCGTAACGGACACCGCGCAAGCCGAGTCCCTGCAAGCCTGGCGCGGCGTGCTCGCCGCAACGCGTCGCGGCGACAAGGCGCGGTCGCCTGTTCATTCCGGCTTGCTCCTGATCCACACCCTGCTGCGCCAGCGCGCCCAGGCCGTGGATGGCGACGACGCCTTCGTGCTGATCGAAGACGACGGTGAAACCGAGCAATGGCTGGCGCCGCTGTGGCGCGATGCCGCGGATGCCTTGCTGTACGCGGCCATGGCGTTGGGCGGCAAGCGATGGGTAGCGCCAGCGGATGCCGCCGAATTGACGCGCGCCTGGCGCGGCGTGTTCGGCGAATCGTAGGCCGGGCGTCTTGTCCGGAAGCTGATCTGGCCCGCTTGCCATACCGAATGCGCAAGCGGCGGGTATCGAAAATTTCGTGATGCCCCAGCGGAAATTTCGTGGCGCACAGCCCCCGGTTGGCGCGGGCTTTGGCGATATCATGGCGGCGCCATCGTGGCCGCACGCCTTGCGGTGCGATGAACTTTCCGCTGTGTTGATCAAGGTCTTCCGATGCGTCTGAATCAGTGCCAGAACTTCCACGACTTTCGCCGCATGGCCCGCCAGCGGCTGCCCGGCCCGATCTTCAACTACATCGACGGCGCCGCCGACGATGAGACCACGTACCGGCGCAACACCGGCGCCTTCGAAGCCTGCGACCTCGTGCCCGACGTGCTGCGCGGCGTGGCCCAGGTGGACACGTCCGTCACCGTGATGGGCCAGAAGCTGGCGCTGCCGGTCTATTGCTCGCCCACCGCCTTGCAACGGTTGTTCCATCACGACGGCGAACGCGCCGTGGCCGCCGCCGCCGGCAAATTCGGCACCATGTTCGGCGTGTCGTCGCTGGGCACCGTCAGCCTGGAAGAAGCCCGCCAGATCAGCGGCGGCCCCCAGGTCTACCAGTTCTATTTCCACAAGGATCGCGGCCTGAACCGCGAGATGATGGCCCGCGCCAAGGCCGCCGGGGTCCAGGTCATGATGTTGACTGTGGACAGCATCACCGGCGGCAACCGCGAACGCGACAAGCGCACCGGTTTCGCCATTCCGTTTCGCCTGAACCTGGCCGGCATCGCCCAATTCGCCGCCAAGCCGGCCTGGGCCATCAACTACCTCACTCACGAACGCTTCCGGCTGCCGCAGTTGGACACCCACGTCGACATGGGCGGCGGCGCCATGTCCATCAGCCGCTACTTCACCGATATGCTGGACCCGGCCATGAACTGGGACGACGTGGCTGCGATGGTGGCCGAGTGGGGTGGCCACTTCTGCCTGAAAGGCATCATGTCGGTCGAAGACGCCCGGCGTGCCGCCGACATCGGCTGCACCGGCATCGTGCTGTCCAACCACGGCGGACGGCAACTGGACGGCTCGCGCAGCGCCTTTGATCAATTGGCCGAAATCGTCGACGCGGTCGGCGACCGCATCGACGTCATGATGGATGGCGGCGTGCAGCGCGGCACGCACGTGCTCAAGGCCCTGGCGCTGGGCGCCAAGGCCGTGGGGCTGGGCAGGTACTACCTGTTTCCGCTGGCCGCCGCCGGACGGCCCGGCGTCGAAAGGGCGCTGGACCTGATGCGCGTCGAGATTGAACGGGCCATGAAGCTGATGGGCTGCCAGTCCGTGGCCGAGTTGCAGCGGCGGCATCTGCGGTTCCGGTAAGCGGCGGCGGGTTGCCGCCCATCCGGGCCGCGACGACCTCTTGGAGGCGAAGGCAAGGCGTCTCTTCGCTTACTCTTCAGCCCGCCATGACGTGCGCCGCCGCGCCCGCGGCTTGGGCACCACGCCCAGCCGCGGATCCCGCGCCCGCGCAAGCGCGACCAGATGCGCGGCCCAGGCTTCGAATTGCTCGTCCGTCTGCGGCAGGTACAGCCACTTGCCCAATTGCGGATGCGGCACCAGGGCGGGAACTTCGTCGATCAGGGCTGCCTGGCGATCGTGCGAGGTGCACACCAGGACCCCGTTCCAGGGCTCGTCCCGGTCGGCCACGACCAGGTAAAGGGATCCATCCAGATACGCCGCATCGCAGCCGAACATCTTGCGGTGCGTGAAATTGGCGTCCCGTTCCAGGGGCTCGATGATCCATAGCAGCGAATTCTGGCGCACAGGGCGCTTTCGGGGCGGGGCGAACGGGTCAGGGGCGTGGCGCATCGGACAAGTGTAGCCAATCGGGCCGGCGCGGCGGGCAGGGCGCCGCACTGCCTATAATCCTCCCTGATCCCCGCTTTGACGGCAGCCTTGCCGTGCCTCATGTCCCC
>NZ_JAELTJ010000335.1 GCF_016428805.1 Achromobacter sp. ASV32 | reverse complement strand
TCAGATGTGTATAAGAGACAGCGACGGAGCAAATCAACGGTCCGAACGTTAGTGCCCTACTTCCGCGGGCTTGCTTGCGAAATGGGAGTGTCTACTATGCTACTTGCAGGCTTACAAAACACTCAGGCATTGCTCATCAGAACCACAGCCAACTCTAATGATGTATCCGCGCACAACACTACCATGTACGGCGGAATCTAGTGGAAGACATCAGAATCTCGGTAGTGCAGACGGTACTTTCTCATGTACGGAGATACGTACGAAGTAGTGAAAAGTTTATGTCGGGTATCTGACTGATGTACGAATGATAAATGCTGTAAAAGCAGAATGCTCTGCAACACACAGTACATATTTTGTACCACAAGTACATATATACGAGTCCCAGCGTACATAGTAGCGCAGCTAGGCTGTGATATACTCGCATGTACGTACTCGCTACATCATTATTACGAGTAGTGTAATGAGCAAGCGGATTCTGGCGTGGCCGGAGAAGCGCGCGATCTGCCCACAGGTCTATTACACAT
>NZ_JAELTJ010000334.1 GCF_016428805.1 Achromobacter sp. ASV32 | reverse complement strand
TCGTTGAACCTTCCTTCGTACGTCGCCCCCGAGAATAGCGAAGGCAAGAATAAGACTCGCAATCTATACAACTCCTTGGTTGCTCTCCTCCAGTCAGCAGGCCCTGGACTTCGGCAGTCGGCCCGATGGCAGACCATGGCTTCATCGATGGCTCTTCAAATCTTCCGATACACCAGTGCGCCAGCCAGCATGCTAGCCACCTTTGAGGAGAAGCTAGCCGCCAACGTGTGCAGTGTGGACTCGCCTCTCTACAAGGAAGTGGAGAAGTCGTTCCTGGCTCGCTTGATGGCAGAACTTAGTGGCCGTGTCCGTGAGTTCCGAGCCCAATCAGGTGTCGGCCTCTTCACGGCTGCAACAAGTGGGCGCTCACAGAGCAGCAGTCTCGTTGGACGCGAAAAGGATGTGGACGCTGATGAGGGCGTCATTGAGGACATGGGAATTCGCCTTGCGCACCTTGGCGTTTTGCACTGGCGCGTATGGTCACAGTTGGTCTACGTGGACGAGGACGAAACCATGGCTATGGA
>NZ_JAELTJ010000333.1 GCF_016428805.1 Achromobacter sp. ASV32 | reverse complement strand
CCAATGTGAAGGATTAAAAAGAGTTCGTACTGCTTCCGTCGAAGCCAGTAAACGGAACAGACTAAAAGCGCACACATAAATATAGTCGCCTGTTGTCAATTTATTAGCGATGAAAACGCTGCATGCAATTTTCAGACTTACCAACTCGCCGGTCCACCAAAAGAACTTTGGCCACCACGAAATGAAATACGTCCAGCCGCCCTCTGCCTAAACTTAGCATTTGCTCATGTCAACGTCTCTCGTGAAAAAACTTACGTCGCAGGATAAGGACGGTGTATCCAATAGAGTGGACTATAGCCTGCAGCGTCGCGATGCGCGCCACCCAACGATGAAAGTTGTTATACGTGCCAAAGTCCCAACCCGTCAGCCACATGGCAACATTATTCCTCATACCAAACAACCAAATGACTGGAAAGTTTGCAAAAGAAATCACGCCCGTCCGGTCGGAAACGTAGCGAAATAACTGGTGTTCAAATGTAGGGACTGTCTCTTATACACATCTCCGAGCCCACGAGACCTAATAAC
>NZ_JAELTJ010000332.1 GCF_016428805.1 Achromobacter sp. ASV32 | reverse complement strand
GTGTATAAGAGACAGCACCTATCAAACAAAAGGATTTTCGTTCGGCTGTAGGGTCGTTCACAAGTGATTCTGATAGTTCCGATGATGATCGGATAGCTCGTGCCGACATTAAGCCAACAAGCTTTACCCGCAGTCGCAAAGCGGCCAAACCTACAGACTCGCCAGACGAAATCGCTCTGCCAGTCAAATCCAAACGGCAGAGACTTTCTCAAAGTCCTGCTCGTAACAACGCAAAATCTGAAGCTCCAGCTAGCTCGGGAGAGCACCTCCGCTCCAAGTATGGGTTTGTTGAGAGAAAGCAGTCAAAGGCAACTTATGGCAGACGAGGAACAAGCTCTCAGAGCAGTCAAAAAGAGCAAGGTCCGTATAGCCATTCACAAACTGAGATTCTTTGGTCTAATATGGTACAGCTTCGTCACAACCTAAAAGTCGAGCTCCCACATTACTGGTACCAAGCTCAATGGTAAGCCCGCAAAAGAGGGCGGCCAAATTTTCCATCCCAGACAAGAACGTACCATCGTCTCCGCC
>NZ_JAELTJ010000331.1 GCF_016428805.1 Achromobacter sp. ASV32 | reverse complement strand
CCCCCCCCCCCCCCCCCCCCCCCCCCCCCCCCCCTTTTTTAATCCTCCCCCCCCCCCCTACAACAACACAACCGCATCGTCGTCGGCAGCGTCAGATGTGTATAAGAGACAGGTCTTATTCGCACCTGCAACGACATCGCCAAGCAGCCACCTCGCATTATACCTGCGAATCCACGACGCCGAGGGAAATAAGCTCGTAACATAGTGCAAAGCCCCAGCCCTCGTTGGCACCAACTCCCTCAGCCATTCTGCAACCGTTGGCTCCTCTTCCAGATAAATATCCGCCGGATCGATAGTGTCGCGTGCCCTCCTTGCAAGGCCATCAGGCTGGTGAGCGTACCTCGCATTGACGTCGATGCCGAGCATTTTCTCCGTGACAAAATGCGACGCCGAGTCTTTACCCATTTTCTTATTGGGGGCGGCTAGTTGGCCAGCAGCTGGATGCTTCAGGCGCCGGGTAGATGCGGCAAAGCGTGTATATCATCAAAGGCAAACAAGCGACAAGTAATGAGGCGAAATGGGTGATGTA
>NZ_JAELTJ010000330.1 GCF_016428805.1 Achromobacter sp. ASV32 | reverse complement strand
CGAGATCTACACAACCGCATCGTCGTCGGCAGCGTCAGATGTGTATAAGAGACAGAGAACAGGCATGGCGATGACAAACAGTGTGCGGAATCCTGTGTGGAGAGAGGACATGGGCGACTTTCTACTCCAGATGATGCGCAGCCAGGCAACCAAGGCCCTGGCCGATCGAGCCCAAGAGGCAAACTACATCTCGATAGAGCCGTGTCAGGCGTGGGCAGATATTAAGTACATTAAGCGCAGAGGCTGCGTGCTCTGGCTGCCGAAAGATAAGGAAACCGCGGCTACGCAGTATGCGACGTACGACATCGAGGGCGTCAAGTACGGTGCCAAGATGGCGGTTCATAATCTCTTTTGGCTGTTGGGCGAGGATTGCGTAGCTGAGCTGCGGGAAGCGTCGGAGATGTTTCGGGACAATGAGCTGCTGGTCCTCAAGATTATGCATGGGAAGAGCATGGCGCTCCTGCATCTGTCTCTTATACACATCTCCGAGCCCACGAGACATAATAACCGATCTCGTAATCGCTCGTGT
>NZ_JAELTJ010000329.1 GCF_016428805.1 Achromobacter sp. ASV32 | reverse complement strand
CCGCGCCGGATATGACCCTTAGGAACGCCGAGTCTATAAAATAATCACTAAAGACTAGGATTTGAGAACCTCACCTCCACTAGACTACTCGAAGTCGTTCCTAGATCCCCAATAATAAGAGGTCGTCAAAGAAACCAGCAAGGAAGGAAGCTGCGAAGAGGAGGAAGAAGACGAGAATCACGTCCATAGATTAGGGATTAATATCACTAACCTAGATGTTTTAGACGAAGTACTAACCATCGGAGCCATACGAAGCCTAAACCCCTTTATATACCTAGGTAATATAAAAGGAGTGCATCCAAAAAGCAAGGAATATAACCTACTCTTATAGTTTTCTTACGTATATTATTATTATAAATCACATATATAGGAGAAACTTAATAACTAATATCTGTCTCTTATACACATCTGACGCTGCCGACGACGATGCGGTTGTGTAGATGGAGGTGGTGGGGGGGGGAGTGAAAGAGGGGGGGGGGGGGGGGGGGGGGGGGGGGGGGGGGGGGGGGGGGGGGGGGGGGGGGGGGGGGGG
>NZ_JAELTJ010000328.1 GCF_016428805.1 Achromobacter sp. ASV32 | reverse complement strand
CCCCCCCCCCCCCCCCCCCCCCCCCCCCCCCCCCCCCCCCCCCCCCCCCCCCCCCCCCCCCCCCCCCCCCCCCCCCCCCCCCCCCCCCCCCCCCCCCCCCCCCCCCCCCCCTTTTTCCGCATCGTCGTCGGCAGCGTCAGATGTGTATAAGAGACAGGATCGTGCTTCTTCGGCTTGAGATTACAAGTGTGCTAATTTACGTACAGATATTGTTTGCATATGAAGACGAAAGAGGAGAGGATGTTGTCGAGGCCATTGACTTTTGGAAGAATAACAGAAAGTCGGATGCTTTTGGTTCTCTGCAGCCTGTCTCTTATACACATCTCCGAGCCCACGAGACCTAATAAAAAAGAGGGGGGGGGGGGGGGGGGGGGGGGGGGGGGGGGGGGGGGGGGGGGGGGGGGGGGGGGGGGGGGGGGGGGGGGGGGGGGGGGGGGGGGGGGGGGGGGGGGGGGGGGGGGGGGGGGGGGGGG
>NZ_JAELTJ010000327.1 GCF_016428805.1 Achromobacter sp. ASV32 | reverse complement strand
GTGTATAAGAGACAGGGGTGCAAGTCGTAAGGAGCTCCCAAGCAATATTGGCTGCCTTTTAAGTTGATAACACCAAAGCCGGTTGTGACTACCGAAGAGCTTTGAAAAGAGTTTTGAATCGCAGATAACTGATGAAATGGGACTTTGGAAAAGAAATTTAAGCAACTCTTCACTGATGCTAAAGTTCCGTAAATCAGCTTGCAACAAAAGCAACAACAAGCCAAATAGGTTCAACCGGAGCGATAACGGGCAATGCCAGATGAGCACGGCCGGGCAACGAATTATTTAAAGGAACGACTCCTGGATTGCGTATTAGGCAGAGGACAAGAAAAAAACAGGCACAAAGCGCGTCCGTAAGCCCACGCAATGACCCAAACGTACCGAGGAAGCCTGTTGCCGGTCGGTCGGGTTTGGTTTTGGAAGTGGTGTGGTGCTGGTAGAATGGTCAGTGGCTGATTGGGCTGTCGTGGAGAAAGCTGCATGCGTGCCCCGTCATAGTTAAAAGTTGCCGTCACCTGCAGAGCGCAGTGGCCC
>NZ_JAELTJ010000326.1 GCF_016428805.1 Achromobacter sp. ASV32 | reverse complement strand
CCCCCCCCCCCCCCCCCCCCCCCCCCCCCCCCCCCCCCCCCCCCCCCCCCCCCCCCCCCCCCCCCCCCCCCCCCCCCCCCCCCCCCCCCCCCCCCCCCCCCCCCCCCCCCCCCCCCCCCCCCCCCTCACCCCCCCCCCCCCCCCCCCACACCCACACAACCGCATCGTCGTCGGCAGCGTCAGATGTGTATAAGAGACAGGTCCAAGGCTAATATTGGAAAGCGAAACTTTTTCCTTCAGTGCTCTCGCAGGCTCAACAGGTGCGGGTCCGATCAACAAAGCATCTTCGTGCTTTGTGTTCTGATGAGGCTGACGGTTACCGTTTGTAGCGGGCGCGCTATCCATGGTAAACCTGTCTCTTATACACATCTCCGAGCCCACGAGACCTAATAACCGATCTCGTATGGCGTCTTCTGCTTGTAAAGGGGGGGGGGGGGGGGGGGGGGGGGGGGGGGGGGGGGGGGGGGGGGGGGGGGGGGGGGGGGGGGGGGGGGGGGGGGGGGGGGGGGGGGGGGGGGGGGGGGGGGGGGGGGG
>NZ_JAELTJ010000032.1 GCF_016428805.1 Achromobacter sp. ASV32 | reverse complement strand
CCCCCCCCCCCCCCCCCCCCCCCCCCCCCCCCCCCCCCCCCCCCCCCCCCCCCTTTTTTTATTAGGTCTCGTGGGCTCGGAGATGTGTATAAGAGACAGCAATGGCAGACGCACGTGCTGTCCGACCAGAGCCGCGTGACGCTGGAACCGGGCACCGCGCTCAATCTGCATTTCGACCCGCAACGCCGCGAAGTGGAGCTGGTGCGCGGCGACATCCTGGTCGAGGTGGCCAAGGACGCGGCGCGGCCCTTCACGGTGCGCACCGCCGAAGGCACGGTGCGCGCGCTGGGCACCCGCTTCGTCGTGCATGCCGAAGACGGCGTCACGGTGCTGACCATGCTGGAATCAACAGTGCTGGCCACGCCGCGCGCCGGCACCGCGCGCGAGGTGACGGCCGGTCAGGCAGTGCACATTACCGCGCAGGGCGTGGGCGAGCCAGCCGCCGTGGACGCCGCGGCGATGGAAGACGCCTGGAAGTACCGCCGCCTGGTGGTGCAGGACCAGCCACTGGCCGACGTGCTGGACACGCTGGCGCGCTACCGGCCCGGCGTGATGCGCATCGACCGCGATGCGCTGGCCGGCCTGAAGATCAACGCCGTGCTGCCCCTGGACGACCCCGAGCGCGCGTTGCAGCTGCTGGCCAGCAGTTTCCCGATCCGGGTGCGCACGCTGATCCCGTGGGTAGTCATGATCGACCGGACGCACGCGCCGCGTTGATTATTTTGCTGGAACGGTTCCGCTTTTTCTGCGTGGCGCGTCATAGCAATCAGGACACCCACGCACACGGAACCCGCTATGCCCTTGCCGACCCTGACCCTACGCTTCACCCCGCTGGCGCTTTGCCTGACGCTGGCCGCGCTGGGCGCCGCCACCGCTCTGCCCGCCCAGGCCCAGCAGCAAACCGGCGGCGCGCTGCTATACGACATCCCAGCCGGCCCGCTGGCGCCAGCGCTGAACCGCTACGCCCAGCAGGCGGGCGTGGCCATTTCGGTGGACGCCAGCCGCATCCAGGGCTTGAGCACGCCGGGACTGCGCGGCCGCTACCAGGTGGACGAGGGCTTTCGCGCCTTGCTGGCCGGCAGTGGTTTCGCCACGACCCGCAGCGCGGGCGGCTATGTGCTGACCCCGCTGCCGCAACCCGGCGCCACCACGCTGCCGGCGGTGCGTGTCAGCGGCCAGGGCGTGCCCGGCGCGCTTGATCCCACCGCGGGTCTGCTGGCCTCGACCAGCTCCAGCGCCACCAAGACCGATACGGCCTTGATCGAGACCCCGCAGTCGGTGTCGGTGATCACCCGCGAACAGCTGGATGAACAGAAGCCCCGCAGCGTGTCCGAGGCGCTGCGCTACACGCCCGGCGCCTTCACCGGCCTGGTGGGCGCCGCCGACCGCTACGACTACGTGGCGCTGCGCGGCTTTATCGAGAACAGCACCGACAACACCATTTACGACGGCCTGAAGCTACTGAGCGATTCGGGCACGTTCAGCTCGATCCAGATCGACCCGTACTTCGTCGAGCGCATCGACGTGTTCCGCGGCCCGTCATCGGTGCTGTTCGGCCGCAGCGCGCCTGGCGGCCTGGTGCAGTTGACCAGCAAGCGGCCCCTGTTCGAGCCGTACCGCTCGGTGGAGGTGTCGTACGGCACCCAGGGTCAGAAAAGCGCGGGCTTCGACCTGGCCGGACCGGTGGACGACAACGGCAAGGTCGCCTACCGCGTGACCGGCCTGGGCCGCTCGACCGACACGCAGTTCAACAATACCCGCGAGGAACGCTACGCGATCGCGCCGCAGGTGATGTTCAAGTTCACCCCCGACACCAGTCTGCTGCTGCAGGCCTATCTGCAACGCGACCCCAGCGGCGGCTTCCATAGCGGCGTGCCGGCCGACGCCAGCATCACCAACGACCACGCGGGCCAGCGGATCTCGCGCCACTTCGTGGATTCGGATCCTGACGACAACCAGTTCAAGCGCAACGAACGCATCTTCGGCTACCAGTTCGACCACCGCTTCAACGACCGCTGGACCTTCCGCCAGAACGCCCGCTACGTATCGTCGGACGTGCGGCTCAAGCAGGTCTACGGCTATGGCTGGGCCAATGGCACCGAGCTGACGCGCTATTACTCCGGCGCCCGCGAAACGCTCAGCGCATTCGCCATCGACAACCAGCTGCAGGGCCAGTTCGAGACGGGCGCGGTCAAGCACACGCTGCTGCTGGGCATGGACTACCAGCACCGCCACGCCGACGGCCGCTGGGATTCGGGTTCGGCGTCGAACCTGGATGCGTTCAATCCCGACTACGCCAACGGCAACGTGCAGATCACCAGCCGCACCTTCTTTGACCGCAAGCTGGAGCAGACGGGCTTCTATCTGCAGGACCAGCTGGCCTACGACCGCTGGCGCCTGACGCTCAGCGGCCGCCAGGACGAGGTGCGCACCACGGATTCCAGCCGCACGGGCGCCTATCTATCGGACAAGAACTGGAACGGCTCGAAGTTCACCAAGCGCGGTGGCCTGGTCTATCTGTTCGACAACGGCATCTCGCCTTACATCAGCTACAGCGAGTCGTTCAACCCCAACGCCTATGTGGACCGCCAGGGGAATCTGCTGCCGCCGACGCAGAGCAAGCAATATGAAGTGGGCGTGAAATATCAGCAGCCCGGCACCGAGAACATGGTGACGCTGGCCGCCTTCGACCTGACGCAGGACAACGTGGCCAACCGCGTGCTGGCCCAGACCTACTACACGGCCGCGGGCAAGGTGCGGTCGCGCGGGATCGAGCTGGAGGGCAAGGCGCGCCTGACCGACAACCTGACGATGCTGGCCGCCTACACCTTCACCGACATGAGCTACCGCGAGTCGGCCGAGGGCCTGGCCGGCAAGACGCCGTACCAGGCGCCGCGCCACATGGCCTCGCTGTGGGGCGACTACCAGTTCGACAACGGCCTGGGCGTGGGCGCCGGCGTGCGCTACGTGGGCACCAGTTGGGCCGACAACGCCAACACGCTGAAGGTGCCGGCCTACACCTTGCTGGACATGTCGGTGCGCTACGACCTGGGCCGCCTGTCGTCGTCGCTCAAGGGCATGAGCGTACGGGTCGCGGCCAACAACCTGCTGGACAAGACCTACGTGGCGTCGTGCGCCAGCCTGAACTATTGCTACTACGGCGAAGAGCGCAATGTCGTGGCGACGCTGAAGTACGAGTTCTAGGCGGCAGCGCCACGCCGTGCGCCGCGCTTCGGCTTGCCCTGCCCTGGCCCCGCTGCCATGAGCGCATCCACGCTTCGCAGTTTTTCCCCCGCCACTGCGCGCAGATGTCGGATCAGCAGTTGCGCGGCGGGCGACGGCGGGCGGGACTTGGGGTAGATCAAGCCATATTGCAGCGGCGTTTCGGGTTCGAAGCGCCGTATCTGCGCTCCCAGATGGGTTTGGGTCAGCGCGGTGAGCGGATCGCTCAGTGCCGCGCCGCAGCCGCGCACGGCCAGTTGGCAGGCGATGAAGCCGAACGATACGTCGAACTGGGCTTCGGGCTGATAGCCGACCTTGGCGAAGGCCCGCGCATAGCGGTGGTACAACGCGCCGCGCAGCGGCAGGCCGACGAAGCGACCTTGCCCCAGGATCTGCGGCGTGATGACGGCCTGCGCGGCGCGCGGGTCGTCGCGGCCGAGAATGGCCACGGCGCGCGATTCGGCCAGGACCTCGGTGGTCAGCAAAGCGTGCTCGACCGGCAATTGCGCCAAGGCCAGGTCGAAGTGCTGCTGGCTGATCCAGGCATCGACGTTGGGTGGCATGCGCGCGTTGATGGTGACGCCAAAGGCGTTGTCTTCCTCTACCGCGCGGGCCACGGCCTCGACCAGCAGGCCTTCGATCAGGTGCTGGGCCACCAACACGTTGACGTGGGTGCGGTTCTTGCGCCGCGCGCCCCGGGCGTATTCGATGACCGCGTCCCCGGCCCGCAGCATCTCGTCGATGCGCTGGTAAAAGCCCTGGCCCTGCTCGGTCAGCGACAAACGCCGCCCTTCCTTGACCAGCAGCGGAAAGCCCGCTTCTTCTTCCAGCGCCGCCAGCAGACGGCTGACCTGGGACGGGCTGCGGTGGATGCGCAACGACGCCTCGGCGATGCTGCCGCCTTCCACGAAAGCGCGCAGCGCTTCGAGAGCCATGAAATTCAAGCGGGCCTCCTGACAGTTGCGAAATATGCAAATTTCTTGCCGAATTTCGACATTGACGCACATTACCCCCCGTATTGACAATGGCCAGGCCGGTGGCGCTTGGTGATGGCGCCCCGTAAAAAACAGCAAGGGGAATTCCATGAACGCAGTACACCGCCTGGCCGCCGCGGCCGCGCTCTGCCTGGGTCTGGCGAGTGTGGCGCACGCCGACGACGCCTATCCGTCCAAACCCGTCAAGGTGATCGTGCACACGCTGCCCGGCGCCTCGTCCGATGTGCTGGCGCGCGCCGTCAGCAAGGCCATGGGCGGGCAGTTGGGGCAATCTTTCGTGGTGGAAAACCGCTCGGGCGCGGGTGGCGCGATCGGCGTGGACGCCGTGGCCAAGGCCGCGCCCGACGGCTACACACTGCTGGCCGGCGCCTCCAGCGCGATGGTGATGCTGCCCATCGTGCTGAACCGCAAGCTGCCCTACGACGAAAACAAGGATTTCGCGCCGATCGGCGTCATCTCGCGCTCGCCGTTCGTGCTGGTCGTGAGCAAGGCGTCCGGCATCCGCAACATGCAGGACCTGATCACCCGCGCCAAGGCCGAACCCGGCAAGCTGACCTACGGCAGCGCGGGCCCGGGCACCAACCCGCACCTGCTCGGCGAACTGCTCAGCCAATTGGCCGGCATCGAGCTATCGCATATACCGTACAAGGGCCCCGCGGCCGCGGAATCGGACCTGATCGGCGGCACCATCGACATCCTGTTCGACACGCCGTCCTCCGCACTGCCCTATGTGAAGTCCGGCAAGACGCTGGCCATCGCCGCCACCAGCGATGCGCGCGTTGCCGATGCGCCCGACGTGCCCACGGTGGCCGAGCTGGGCTATCCCAGCCTGACGCTGTACGGCTGGACAGCGCTATACGCGCCGGCCGGTACCCCACCGGCCGTGCTGGACAAGCTGCGCGGCGCCTTGCGCCTGGCCTTGAAGACACCGGCGCTGCGCGAGTTCATCCTGAATTCGGGCAACGATATCCTGGACCTGTACGGCGATGACCTGATCAAGATGCAGGTCGGCATGCAGACCTTCTGGCGCGACGTCGTGAAGGCCCGCGGCATCCGCCTGGACTGACCGGCACATTTCTTTTCCCTGAAGCGCGGCCGTCCGGCCGCGAGGACACCTCCCATGAAGATCAAGATCCGGCTCGCCGTGCGCGACTGGGATTACATCGTCCCGCTCGCCCTGGGCGACGTCAGCGCCAGCGGCATCGACCTGCAAGTACACCGCGTGGGCACCCTCCCCGAGGACCTGGCCAGCGACCCGCGCTTTGACGCCGGCGAAATGTCGATGAGCCGCTATTGCCTGGGCCGCGCCCGCGGCCGCGGCGATATCGTCGGCGTGCCGCACTTTCTGATGCGCGGCTTTCGCCACCGCTGCATCATCACCGCGCGGTCCAGCGGTATCACCCGGCTGGACCAGTTGGCCGGCGGCCGTATCGGCATGACCGGCTGGCAGGATTCGGGCAATACCTGGACCCGGGCGCTGCTGCGGCGCGAAGGCATCGGCGTGGACGACGCGACCTGGTGGGTCGGCCGGCTGACCGAGGCGCATCCCATCACCGACCGCCTGGGCGGCTTTGGCCGGCCGGGCGTGATCGAAGCCGCGCCGGGCGAACGGCCGCTGGTGGACCTGCTACGCAGCGGCGAACTGGACGCCGTCTTTACCCCGTTCATGCCGGACGGCTTCTTCGATGCCGGGTCGGACCTGCGCCAGCTCCTGCCCGCCTGCCGCGACAGCGAGGTGGACTACTTTCATCAGGTCGGCTACGTGCCGGGCATCCACCTGCTGGGGCTCAAGCCCGAACTGGCCGCGGCACACCCGTGGGCAGCCCAGGCCCTGAGCGAAGCGCTGGATGCCTCGGCCGCGTTGTGGCTGGACAAGCGCCGCAAGTACGCCGACACCACGCCGTGGATTCTGGACGAGCTGATCCAGACCGCGCGCGACCTGCCCGCCGCCTGGAACCGCAACGGCCTGGAACCGAACCAGAAGATGATCGCCGACTTCGCCGCCGAACTGCATGCGCAGCAACTGGCCGACCGCGTTATGACGCCGGCCGAATTGTTCCCGCACGCGCACTGAGCGCGGCCCACTTCTTACACAATGCCCGCGGTCCGCCGGACGGTCCGCCCGCGGCACCTTTGAGGAATCACCATGAAAATCGCCATGGGCCAATTCGCCGTCCACCCGGTCTGGGAAGACAACGCTCGTGTCTGCCTGAACCTGATCCACCGCTCGGCCGCCGCCGGCGCCGACCTGCTGGTGCTGCCGGAAGGCATCCTGGCGCGCGACATCGCCGACCCCGACCTGGTGCGGCGCGCCGCCCAACCGCTGGACGGCCCGTTCCTGTCGCAACTGCTGGACACGTCGCACACACTGGACCTGACCATCATCATGACCGTGCACACACCGGCCGACGGCGGGCGCGTCTGGAACACGCAGGTGGCCCTGCGCCGCGGCGAGATCGTCGCGCAGTACCGCAAGCTGCACCTGTACGACGCGTTTTCGATGCAGGAGTCCGTCAACGTGGTGCCGGGATCCGACATCCCGACGCTGGTCCCGGTGGCCGGCATGCAAGTCGGCATGATGACTTGCTACGACCTGCGCTTTCCCGAGCTGGCGCGCCGGCTGGCGCTGGATGGCGCCGACGTGCTGGTGGTGCCGTCGGCATGGGTCAAGGGGCCGCTGAAGGAAGCGCACTGGTCCGTGCTGAGCACGGCGCGCGCTTTGGAGAACACCTGCTATGTGGTGGCGGTGGGCGAATGCGGCCCGCGCAACATCGGGGCCAGCATGACAGTGGATCCGCTGGGCGTGGTGATCGCCCAGGCGGGCGAGCAAGAAGCCCTGGCATTCGCCGAACTGGACCCCGCGCGCATCCGCCATGCCCGCGAGGTGCTGCCGGTGCTGCAGAACCGGCGCTTTGCGCGGCCTGAATTGGCGTAGAGGGATTTGCGCAGGCATTGACGTCAGGCGCGGTGGCTTGCCGCCACCGCGCCTGACGCGTTATCTCAGTACATTGCGCACGAAGCGCAGCGGCGTCTCGCCATCGTTGCGGTACGAATACGGCTGGGCGCTGCTGTAGATGACGAAATCGTTCGCCTGCACCTGCTGTTGCGCGCCCGACAGTTCCAGCTGCAGCGTGCCTTCGATGACGTAGATCATCTCGTGCCAGCCCGGCGGATCGGGTTCGGCGACATACGTTTCGCCCGGCCCCAGCGCCCATAGCCACAGCTGCGCCTCGCAGCTGGCGGGGGCCGCGCCCAGCAGCACCGCCTGGCTGCCCGGCCGCTTGCCGCGCCAGGCGCGGGCCTCGATGCGGCGCCGTTCGCGCGCCGGGTCGCTGACCAGCTCCACGAACCCCACCTCCAGCGCCTGCGCCAGCTTGTCCAGGCTGGACAGGCTGATATTGGCCGTGCCGGCCTCCACGCCCGCGATCATGCGGCGGCTGATGCCCGAGGCGTCGGCCAAGGCCGTCTGGCTCAGGTCCGCCGCCTTGCGCAGCCGCTTCAAATTGGCCCCGACGTGCGTGAGGACATCACTCTCGGAATTGGTAATGTGCAGTATATTGCTCAAATTAGTGACACCTGAAGTCTGCCGTGAAACCCAAATCGATGTTCGCCTTGTCGCGCCAGGAAATCGCCCTGGTGCTGGTCACCATGCTGTGGGGAAGCACGTTCCTCATTATCCATATCGCCATGCAGCATAGCGGACCGCTGTTCTTCGTGGGACTGCGCTTCACCATTGCCGGGGCCTTGTCGATGCTGCTGTTCCGCAAGCACATGGCCGGCCTGACGCGGCACGAGGCGGGCGCCGGCATCGCCATCGGCTGCGCATTGTTCCTGGGCTACTACCTGCAAACGCACGGGCTGCGCACCATCACCAGCAGCCAGTCGGCGTTCATCACCGCGCTGTACGTGCCGATCGTGCCGCTGTTGCAATGGGCCGTGCTGAAACGCCCGCCCGGCCTGATGAGTTGGCTCGGCGTGGCGCTGGCGTTCACCGGCCTGGTTCTGCTGGCCGGGCCCGAGGCCGGATCGCTGAATTTCAGCCCGGGCGAAATCGCCACGCTGGCGGGCGCCGCGGCCATCGCCGCCGAGATCATCCTGATCGGCCATTTCGCCCAGTCGGTGGACAGCCGCCGCGTCACCGCCGTGCAGTTGCTGACGGCGGGGCTGGTGTCGTTTGCGCTGATGCCGGTGCTGGGCGAAGGCATCCCCGAATTCTCTTGGCTGTGGGCGGGCGCCGCGATCGGGCTGGGGCTGGCCAGCGCGGTAATCCAGCTGACCATGAACTGGGCGCAGAAATCGGTGTCGCCTACCCGCGCCACGGTGATCTACGCCGGCGAACCGGTGTGGGGCGGCATCGTCGGCCGGCTGGCCGGCGACCGCCTGCCGGGGCTGGCGCTGGTGGGCGCCGCCTTGATCGTGGCCGGCGTGCTGGCCAGCGAAATGAAGTTCAAGCGCCGCGCCAGGCGGAAGCTGCGCGAGGCCTGACAGGCGCTTGCGGGACGCTCAGCCCGCCTGCTCCAGGAACGCCTGCAACGCCGGCACGGTGTTCAGCACGTGCTGGCGCATCGCCGCTTCGCACTTGTCCGGGTCGCGCGTCTGCAACGCGTCGATCAGTTCCTGGTGCGACTCGCGCACCCGCAGCACGCGGCCCGGCTGGGCCGCCCACAGGCGCATGTAGGGTTCGACCACCGAGTGCAGCTCGGAGATCTGGCGCAGCAGCCGCGGCTGCTGACAGAAGCTGCACAGGTACTCGTGGAAGTCGCGATGGGCGGTGGTCCAGTCCAGGTAGTCGCCCGAGCCCTGCTCCAGCTGGTCCAGCATGCTGGCCAGGCGGCGCACGTGTTCGGCGCTCATGTGCAGCACCGCGTTGCGCATGGCCAGGCCTTCCAGCACCGAGCGCATTTCAAAGACTTCGCGCATTTCCTGCTGGTTCAGCCCGCGCACCACGGCGCCGCGGTTGGCGCGGATGTCCACCAGGCCTTCCGAGGCCAGGCGGCGCAGCGCGCCGCGCACCGGCATGCGGCTGGTGCCGATTTCGCTGGCGATGACTTCCGGGACGAGCCGGTGTCCGGGCGGGTAGTTGCCCAGCCGGATTTCGCGCTGCAGATGCAGATAGGCTTCTTCTTCCGCGCTGACGGCTGTCTTCTGGAATTGCAGCATCTTCGTCCCTGGGTTCGCAAAGCCGCCATGATAGATAAACGCAAAAATAACACAAATTGGATCCAATGATCCATGGATGCAAATACCTATGGCCGCAAACCGCCTGCTCGCGTCAAATCCAGTCCTGGCGCGCCGGCCGTGCGCGCCCGCCGGAACCGCAACGGGCGCCAGACCCGCCCGGCGCAACCGCCGGGCCGAGCAGCCCGGCCATGTAGCCTGACTACCTAGCGATCAAGGGGAATCCATGCAATTTCGTCTCATCCGGGCCTTGGGCGCCGCCGCCACGGTCTTCGCCGTCCAGGCGGGCGCCCAAACCGCCCCCGCCGCCACCGACTGGCCCCAGCATCCGGTGCGTATCGTGGTGCCGTTCCAGGCCGGTTCGGCCACCGACCTGATCTCGCGCCAGCTGGGCGCGGCGCTGTCCACCGAACTGGGCCAACCCTTCGTGGTGGAGGCCCGCCCCGGCGCGGCCGCCGCCATCGGCAGCGCCTCAGTGGCGCGTTCGGCGCCGGACGGCTACACGCTGCTGATGGGCGGCCCGGCCGCCATCGTCACCAACCGCTTCCTGCAAAAGCGCCTGGCCTACGACCCGGACGCCTTCGCGCTGGTGTCGATGGTGGCCTACACGCCCAACATCCTGCTGGCCAATCCGCAACAGCCGTTCAAGACGCTGCCCGAAATGGTGGCCTACGCCCGCGCCAATCCGGGCAAGTTGACCTATGCCTCGTTCGGCACCGGCACCACGTCGCACATGGCTGGCGAGATGCTCAAGTCGGTGGCCGGCATCGACATCCTGCACGTGCCGTACAAGGGCGCGGGCGAAGCCATCCCGGCGTTGCTGAGCGGCCAGGTGTCGATGTACTTCGACACCATCATGACCGGCCTGCCGCAGGTCAAGAGCGGCGCGCTGCTGGCGCTGGGCATGTCCAATTCGCAGCGCTCGGCGCTGGCGGCCGACATCCCCACCATCGCCGAACAGGGCTATCCCGGCTACGACATCGCGCCGTGGTACGGCCTGGTGGCGCCGGAAGGCACGCCGGCCCCGGTGCTGGACAAACTGAACCGCGCCGTCAACAAGGTGCTTGCGGATCCCGTGCTGCGCGGTAAGCTCGCCGAAGCCGGCGCCGAGCCGCGTGGCGGCAGCCGCGAGGAATTTGCCGCCTTCATCAAAGCCGAAATTCCGCGCACCAAGCAACTGATCGACCAGGCCGGCATCACGCCGCAGTAATCACCCTTAACCATCCTTTGCCCATGTCTTCCCCCTTCGATTGGTCCTTCCCCTACGCCTCCCGAAAAATGCCGGTGCTGGCCGCCAACGCGGTCGCCACCAGCCAGCCGCTGGCGGCGCAAGCGGGATTGCGCATGTTGCTGGCCGGCGGCAACGCCGTGGACAGCGCGATTGCCACCGCCATCGCCCTGACCGTCGTCGAGCCCGTGATGAACGGCATCGGCGGCGACATGTTCGCGCTGGTCTGGCACGAAGGGCGGTTGCATGGCCTGAATTCCAGCGGCTGCTCGCCGGCCGCGTGGACGCCTGAATACTTCGCCGGCCGCGACGCCATGCCCGGCACGGGCTGGGGCACGGTCACCGTGCCGGGCCAGGTGGCCGGCTGGAAGGCGCTGTCCGACCGCTTCGGCAAACTGCCGTTCGCGACGCTGTTCGAACCGGCCATCGCGTATGCCGAGGAAGGCTTTCCCGTCAGCCCCACCATTGCGCGCCAATGGGCCACGCAAATGCCCAAGCTGGCCAACGAGCCGGGCTTTGCCGAGGCCTTCCTGCCGCAAGGCCGGGCGCCGCAAGCGGGCGAATGGTGGCGTTTTCCCGACCAGGCGCGCACCTTGCGCGAGATCGCCGAAAGCGGCGGCGACAGCTTCTACCGCGGCGCGCTGGCGGCCAAGATCGCCGACTTTGCCGCCCGCACCGGTGGCGCGCTGACCGCCGCCGATCTGGCCGAGCATCGCGCCGACTGGGTCGAGCCGATCTCGCAATCGTTCCGCGGCTACGAACTGCACGAAATCCCGCCCAGCGGCCAGGGCATCTCGGCGCTGATGGCGCTGGGCATGCTGGACCAGTTCGACCTGGAATCCATGGGCCGCGACAGCGCCGACTACTACCACGTCAGCATCGAAGCCATGAAGCTGGCGTTCGCCGACCTGCACCAGCATGTGGCCGATCCGCGCCACATGCGCACCGATGCGCGCGCGCTGCTCGACCCGGCCTACCTGGCCGACCGCGCCCGCCTGATCTCGATGGACCGCGCCGCCGTGCCGGTGGCCGGCACGCCCGCCACCGGCGGCACGGTGTACCTGACCGCGGCCGACGCGTCCGGCACCATGGTGTCGTTCATCCAGTCCAACTACCACGGCTTCGGCTCCGGCGTGGTGGTGCCGGGCACCGGCATCAGCCTGCACAACCGCGGCCTGAACTTCGTGCTGACGCCGGGCCACGCCAACCAGGTCGCGCCGCGCAAGAAGCCGATGCACACCATCATCCCCGCCTTCGTCACGCGCGGCGGCGAGCCGGTGATGTCGTTTGGCGTCATGGGCGGCTCGATGCAGGCGCAAGGCCATCTGCAGATGATGACGCGCCTGGCAGCCTTCGGCCAGAATCCGCAGGCCATGAGCGACGCGCCGCGCTTCCGGGTCGAGAAGGGGCCGGTGGTCAATGTGGAAGCGCACCTGCCCGCCGATGTCGTGCAGACGCTGCGCCAGCGCGGCCACAACGTGGCCGTGGCGCCGGCCGACAGCCTGGAATTCGGCTCGGCCCAATTGATCTGCCGGCTGCCGCAAGGCGGCTATGTGGCGGCATCGGACTCGCGCCGCGACGGCCAGGCCGTCGGCTTCTGAAGACGAGCAGCGCGCGGCGCCAGGGGGCGCCGGCCAGCGCCTGCCCTGACGCATCCCTGCCGGCCCTGGCCGGTAGAAATCGGCGATACCGGCCACGAAGCGGGCTTTATCGGTCATATGGGCGACGCAGCACGCGGCGATACTGGCGCGCTGATCTCCCCCCACACAGGCCCAGCCTGCCGGCCCCATGCCCTTGATCCCGTCCGCGCGTCCGAGCGCGCGTTTGTCCCGCCGCGCGGCGCGCGCCCTGATATTGGCCGCCGCGCTTGCCGCGTCCGCGCTCGCCCCGGCCGCCCGGGCTGCCCTGCCGATGGCCGTGGACGGCCAGCCGCTGCCCTCGCTGGCGCCGATGCTCGAACGCGTAACCCCGGCCGTCGTCAACATTTCGGCCCAAGGCGACAGCCGCCAGGCGCCCGCCTGGGGCCAGGCCGCGGGGGCGGGTCGCCAGAGCATCGGCTCGGGCGTCATCGTCGACGCGGCCCAGGGCAATATCCTGACCAACCATCATGTCGTGCGCGGCGCCACGTCCATCCGCGTGTCGCTGCAGGATGGCCGCAGCTTCACCGCTACGGTCGTGGGCAGCGATCCGGACACCGACCTGGCGGTGCTGCGCATTCCCCCCGACAAGCTTCAGGCGCTGACGTTGTCGGATTCCAGCGATCTGCGGGTGGGCGATTTCGTGGTCGCCATCGGCGACCCGTACGGCCTGGGCCAGTCCGCCTCGTCGGGCATCGTCTCGGCGCTGGAGCGTTCCAGCCTGCACGCGGCCGGCTACCAGAACTTCATCCAGACCGACGCCTCCATCAACCCCGGCAACTCGGGCGGCGCGCTGGTCAACCTGAACGGCGAGCTGGTCGGCATCAACACCATGATCTACACGCCGTCCGGCGGCAACGTCGGCATCGGCTTCGCGATTCCGTCCAACCTGGCCGGCGAAGTCATGCGCCAGCTGCTGCAGCACGGGCAGGTGCAGCGCGGCGGGCTGGGGCTGGATACCGTGGACGTCACGCCGCGCAATGCCCGTCAGTTGGGCCTGGCGCCCGGCACCACCGGGGTGGCGGTGGCGCGCGTGGCGGACGGCTCGCCGGCGCAGCAGGCGGGCGTGCAGGCGCGCGACCAGATCCTGGCGGCGGACGGCAAGGCCATCGCCACCAGCGCCCAGCTGCGCAATGCCGAGGGGCTGCTGCCCGTGGGCAAGCAGGTGCGGCTGACGCTACTGCGCGCCGGCCAGCGCACCGAAGCCGTGCTGCGCATCGAACCCGAAAAGAACGAGCGGCTGCACGGCGGTGCGCTGGACGCGCGGCTCAATGGCGTGGAGTTCGCCGAGATCGGCCGTGACCAGCGCCTGAAGGGCAATGACGGCGTGGCGGTCAGCGCCACCTATCCCGACCGCGGCCCGGTGGCGGCGCGGATGCAGCGCGGCGACATCATCATCGGGGTGAATCAGCGGCCGGTCAGCCGGCTGGCGGACCTGCGCGGCCTGCTGGCCGGGGCCGCGCCGGGGCAGCCGCTGCTGCTGACGCTGGTGCGCGGACAGGCGATGTATACCTTGCAGGTCAATTGACCGTCGCCCGCCGGCAACAGCCGGCCGGGCGCGGCATGGCCCCCCGGGGCCGGGCGGGCGATAATCCCCGCTCCCTGGCCCTTGCCCCACCGCCGCTGCATCCATGCCTTTCCCTGACGCCTCCCTTGCCCTCTGGGCCGTTTCCGCCCTGGCGATCGTCGGCATCCTGCTGCGCCCCTGGAACCTGCCTGAATACGCCTGGGCCGCTGGCGCCGCCGCGCTGCTGACGGCGACCGGCCTGATTCCCTGGCAGGCGGCGCTGGGCGCGATCGGCAAGGGCCTGGACGTCTACCTGTTCCTGATCGGCATGATGGTGCTGGCCGAACTGGCGCGCCAGCAGGGGCTGTTCGACTGGCTGGCCATGGTGGCCGCGCGCCACGCCCGCGGGTCCGCGCGGCGGCTGTTCGACCTGGTGTTCCTGGTGGGCATCCTGGTCACCGTCTTCCTGTCCAACGACGCCACCGCCGTGGTGCTGACGCCGGCCGTGTACGCGGCAGCCAAGGCCGCCGGCGCACGGCCGTTGCCTTACCTGTTCATCTGCGCCTTCATCGCCAACGCCGCCAGCTTCGTGCTGCCGATCTCCAACCCCGCCAACCTGGTGGTGTACGGCAGTCAGATGCCGCCCCTGCCGGACTGGCTGCGGCAGTTCACCCTGCCGTCGCTGGCAGCCATCGGCCTGACCTACCTGGCGCTGCGCTACACCCAGCGCGACGCGCTGCGCCAGCCGCTGCGGGCCGACATCGCGGCCCAGCCGCTCAGCGCCGGCGCGCGCCTGACCGGCCTGGGCATCCTGCTGACCGCGGCCGTGCTGATGCTGGCGTCCGCCTTCCATGCCGACCTGGGCCTGCCGACCTTCATTGCGGGCCTGGCGACCGCGGCGGGCATCCATTTGCACCAGCGCATCAGCCCGCTACCGGTGCTGCGGCACGTGGCCTGGGGCGTGCTGCCGATGGTGGCCGGCCTGTTCGTGCTGGTCGAAGGCCTGGCCGAGAGCGGTGCAATCGACGCGCTGGCGCGAGCCCTGGTGCAACTGGCCAGCCAATCGGCCGGCCAGTCCCTGTGGGGCGCCGGCATCGTGTCGGCGCTGGCCAGCAACCTCATCAACAACCTGCCCGCCGGCCTGATCGCGGGATCGGTCGGCCAGATCGCCCACCTGCCCGCGCAGACCACCGGCGCACTGCTGATCGGCGTGGACCTGGGGCCCAACCTGTCCATCACCGGCTCGCTGGCGACGCTGTTGTGGCTGATCGCGGTGCGGCGCGAGGGCCAGCACGTCAGCGGCCTCGCCTTCCTGAAGCTGGGCGCGCTGGTGATGCCGCCGGCGCTGCTGGGCGCGTTGCTGGCGCTGGCGCTGGCCGCCGGCTAACGCCAAACGCCGGGCGGCCTTGCCGTCAGGCTGCGCGGCCGGCGCGGCGCCCGTTTCAAGGCTGCGCCAGCAGCCGCTGGATCTCGGCCTCGGTCTGGGCATAGTTCCCTTCGCCGAAGTGGCGGTAGACCACATTGCCCTGCTTGTCGATCAGGTAGAACGCCGGCCAGTACTGATTGCGGTAGGCGTCCCAGGTCTTGTACTGGTTGTCCTGCGCCACCGGATAGCCGATGCCGAAGCGCTTGATGGCGTCCTCGACGTTCCTGGTGCTGCGCTCGAACGGAAACTCCGGCGTGTGCACGCCGACCACCACCAGCCCCTTGTCCTTGTATTGCTGGTGCCACTGCTTCACGTACGGCAGCGTGTTGATGCAGTTGATGCAGGTATAGGTCCAGAAATCGACCAGCACCACCTTGCCGCGCTGGCCGGCCAGCGTCAGCGGTTCGCTGTTCAACCAGGTCTGGATGCCGGTGAACTCCGGCGCGGGCGCCGGCGCCGATGCGGCATGGGCGGCCGAGCCAAGCAAGAGGCTGGCCAGGGTCAGCTTGACGGCAACAAGGACGCGTTGGACGGGGATACGGGTGAACATCATGGTGTGCTCCTTCAAAGGTCTAAGCCTGGGCAAGCCGGAACGGCAACCGGGTCACGGGAAAAGACGGCTGATCCAGGCGTAGGCCAGCACGTCGTACTGAAAATGGATGGCGATGGCCGAGGCCACCAGCAGCACGCCGAACGCGCGCTGCAGCCGCACGGCGTGGCGGGCGATGGCGCTTACCCGCCGCGCGGCGAAGCTGCCGCCATAGGCGATGGCCAGCATCGGAATGCCCGCCCCCAGGCCGTAGGCCAGCAGCAACAGGCTGGATTGCCCCAGGTCTTCGGCACGCGCGGCCAGGATCAGGATCGACGCCAGCACCGGCCCGGCGCAGGGGGTCCAGACGGCGCCCAGCGACATGCCCAGCAAAAAGCCGCCGGCATTGCCGTCGCCGCCCTTGCCGCCCAGCCCGATCACGCCTTGCAACGGACCGCTCAGGCGCGCCGCCAGCCAGTCGTAGGGCCGCGGCCAGATGCGCGCCAGCCCGAACAGCGCCAGCAACACCACCGATACCGAACGCACCGCCTCATGGGCCGATTCCACGGCGTTGGACAGCAGGCTGAGCGCGATGCCCAGCCCGGAAAATGCCAGCACGAAGCCCAGCACGATGCACAGGGGCCGCAGCCGGCCCGATCGTTCGACCGCGCTGCCCAGCAGGATCGGCAACAAGGGCAGCACGCAGGGCGAAGCCACCGTCAGCATGCCGGCGGCCAGCGCCAGGGGAGTGTTGATGAGGGTCATGGTGCAGCGGTCCGTTTCGTCTCGATGACCGCATTGGACGCGCGCCGGGTATCTGCCCTGTGCCTGGAGAAGGGCTTTTTGCACCGTTTTTGTGTCGTGCGGGGGTCTGCATACACTACGACACACTTCGCGCCGCAGGCGGGGCTATAACCTGCCGGACACCCCTGGCAGGAGCCCGCTATGTCCCCCGTCCCCCACCGCCCCACCCCGGGCCGCCGCCTGCTGGCCGCGCTGGCCTTCTTGTTCGGCGGCCTGGGCGCCGAGGCCGTGCAACCCGGCCCCTGCCAGCTGATCTGCAACAACCTGGTCCGCCGCCGCGACCCGCCCGGTGAGTAGAATGGCCTCACCCCGGCAACGCCGCGCCTCCCACGCCCTGCTCCACGCCATCCGCACCGATAACGCGCCATGGACCACCCAGACCACATCCTGATCGTCGACGACGACCGCGACATCCGCGAACTGGCCGGCAACTTCCTCAAGAAGAACGGCCTGAATGTCACCCTGGCCGCCGATGGCCGCCAGATGCGCTCCCTGCTCGAAAGCCTGACAGTCGACCTGATCGTGCTGGACATCATGATGCCCGGCGACGACGGCCTGGTACTGTGCCGCGAGCTGCGCGCCGGCAAGCACCGCCGCACCCCCATCCTGCTGCTGACCGCGCGCGACGAGGACATGGACCGCGTGCTCGGCCTGGAAATGGGCGCCGACGATTACCTCGTCAAGCCGTTCGTGGCGCGCGAGCTGCTGGCACGCATCAAGGCCATCTTGCGCCGCACCCGCATGCTGCCACCCAATTTCCAGGTGACCGAACCGGGCCGCGAGGTCCGGTTCGGCGGCTGGACGCTGGACACCACCGCGCGCCACCTGCTGGACACCGACGGCACCATCGTGTCGCTCAGCGGCGCCGAATACCGGCTGTTGCGCGTCTTTCTGGACCATCCCCAGCGCGTGCTGAATCGCGACCAGTTGCTGAACCTGACGCAGGGCCGCGATGCCGATTTCTTCGGCCGCTCGATCGACCTGCTGGTCAGCCGGCTGCGCCAGCGGCTGCGCGAAGACGCGCGCGAACCCGTGTACATCAAGACCGTGCGCAGCGAAGGGTATGTCTTCGCCGCGCAGGTCGACGTGTCCGAGGCGCCGTAGATGGCCTGGGCTCCGGCGCTGCGCCGCTGGCCTCGGACCCTGGCCAGCCGGCTGTTCCTGATTTTCCTGGTGGGCCTGGTGCTGGCCCACGCACTGTCGTTCGCCCTGCTGTTCTACGAGCGCTACCAGTCCGCCAAGAGCGTCATGCTGGACGACCTGGAACGCGACGTGGTGGTGGCGCTGGCCATCCTGAACCGCCTGCCGGCCGCCGAACGCGCCGAGTGGCTGCCGCGCCTGGGCAGCAGCCATCGCCAATACCTGCTGGGCCCCGGCGACGCCGACCGGCCGCTGCAGACACCGGCGGCCGAAGGCGTGCGCGATTCGATCCAGACCGCCTTGAACGGCGCCTACCCGCTGGCGTTCGGCACCGTGGGCAGCGACCCTCAGCATATCCAGATGCGCGCCACCCTGGCCGATGGCCAGCCGGTCACGCTCGATATCCACATGACCATCATGCCGCTGGCGGTATGGCTGCCGGCGGTGCTGGCGGCCCAGCTGGTCTTGCTGATCCTGTGCGCGTGGCTGGCCGTGCGCCTGGCTATCCGCCCGCTGACGCACCTGGCCGGCGCGGCCGACGCGATGAGCCCGGACCGCCAAAGCCCGCGCCTGGCCGAGGACGGCCCCGCCGAAGTCGCGCAAGCGTCCGCCGCGTTCAACGCCATGCAGGACCGCATCGCGGCCCACCTGGCCGAACGCATGCAGATCCTGGGCGCGATCTCGCACGATCTGCAAACGCCGATCACCCGCATGAAGCTGCGGTCCGAATTCATGGACGATTCGATCGACCGCGACAAGCTCACGCATGATCTGCAGGAGGTCGAGCAACTGGTGCGCGACGGCCTGGCCTATGCGCGCAGCGCGGGCGCTGCCACTGAACCGGTGGTGCGCGTCGATCTGGACGCCTTCCTGGACAGCCTGGTGTGCGACTACGCCGACATCGGCAAGCCGGTGACGCTGCAAGGCCAATACCCCGCGCCCTGGCAGACACGGCCGCGCGCGCTGCGCCGGGTGCTGGGCAACCTGATCGACAACGCCCTGAAATTCGGCGGCGCGGCCGAGGTCGTCTTGGAGCCGGCCGACGCCGGCGGCGTGTCGATCAAGGTGCTGGACCGCGGCCCTGGCATCCCCGACCAGGCATTGCAGGCGGTGCTGCAACCGTTTTACCGGCTCGAAGGCTCGCGCAACCGCGACAGCGGCGGCACCGGCCTGGGCCTGGCCATCGCGCAGCAGCTGGCGGGCATCCTGGACGGCGAATTGCGCCTGAAGAACCGCGAAGGCGGCGGTCTGGAAGCAGAGATACGGCTCAAGCCCGCGGGCTGATTCGTGCGGCGTGCCCGGCGTGCCCGGCGGCGAGTCCGCGCACAATGAAAAAACACCCCGCCGGATGACGCCGGCGGGGCGTTTCACAGGCAGCCTGCCGTATCAGGCAATCGAGAATTCCACATCGATATTGCCGCGGATCGCGGCCGAGTACGGGCAGGTCTGGTGCGCGGTTTCCACCAGTTGGCGCCGTTGCTCGGCCGGCAGCCCCGGCAGCGAGATGTGCAGGTTGACGCCCAACGCGTACTTCGCGCCGCCGTCGGTCTTGCCCAACGACACCTCGGCGTCCACCGCCACGTCGCGCGGCAGCGTGATGCCCAGCTTGGCGCCGGCCAGCTGCATGGCGCCGATGAAGCAGGCCGAATAGCCGATGCCGAACAACTGCTCGGGATTGGTGCCGGGCTTGCCCGACCCCGGTGGGCTGAGCGGCAGCGTCAGCGCACCGTCATCGGTGCGGCCGGCGCCATCGCGCCCGCCGGTGGTGTGGGTGCGGGCGGTGTACAGAACGGTTTCCAGCGGTTTGGCCATGAGGGGCTCCTTGGGTCGAAAAAAAAGGGATACGCACTTGGAGCCTGCATTCCAGCAAGCCGCTGTATCCTGCGTGTGTCCGCCCCCCTTGAGGTTTGCGTCGTACTGTATCGGCGCCCCCACTCCTGATCCCCCATACGCATGAAACGAGCGATCATCATCGGCGCCACCTCCGGCATCGGCCGCGAACTGGCCAAACGCCTGGCCGGCGAAGGCTATGCCCTGGGCCTGATCGGCCGCCGCGCCGAACTGCTGGACAGCCTGCGCGCCGAATTGCCGGACACGACGGTCTACACCCTGGCGCTGGATGTCACGCGCGAGGCCGACGCCATGACGGCGCTGCGCGCGCTGATCGCCCGCATGGAAGGCCTGGACCTGTGCGTCATCAGCGCCGGCGTAGGCTTTCTGAACACGGACCTGGACTGGGAAAAGGAAGCGGACACCATCGCCGTCAACGTGCAGGGCTTCGCGGCCATGGCCAACGTCGCGTTGCGGCATTTCATCCTGCATCGCAAGGGACACCTGGTGGGTATTTCATCGGTGGCGGCCCTGCGCGGCAGCGGCGCGGCGCCGGCCTACAACGCGTCCAAGGCGTTCGTGTCGAACTACCTGGACGGCCTGCGGCAGAAGGTGCGGCGGCTACAGCTGCCCATCGCGGTGACCGACGTGCGCCCGGGCTTCGTGGCCACCGCCATGGCGCAAGGCAGCGGCCTGTTCTGGGTTGCCTCGCCGGAAAAGGCCGCCAGGCAGATCGCCCATGCGATCCGGTTGCGCAAGAGCCGCGTCTACGTCACGCGGCGCTGGGCCTTGATCGCGGCGCTGCTCAAGCTGATGCCGTAAGCGGCGCGTCGCCCGGTTCGGGCGGCACCACCGTGAAGGCGCCGGGGCCCGCGCGCTGCGTCATCGCATCCAGGATGCGCGCGGCCAGTTCAGGCACCAGCGGGTGCGGCGCCTGCCCGGCCAGCGTGGCCATGCCCACGTAGTAGTCGATGCGCGGGCGGAACGGCCGGCAGACGATGCCCATGTCCAGGCACAGCCCGGCGAACAGGCCGTTGACGATCGACACGCCCACACCCTGCGCCGCCAGCCGGCAAGCCATTTCCACCGAGTGCACTTCGGCCTTGATCTGCGGCATCATGCGCCCCTGCCGGAACGCCTGGTCGATCTGCTGGCGCAGCGAACGCTGCCGGCCCAGCAGCACCAGGTCGACGCCGATCAGGTCGGCGGACGCGACTTCGGGCAGCGCCGCCAGCGCATGCCCTGGCGGCATCACACAGACGGCTTCGGTGGCCAAGCGCAAGATCATGGACAGACCCGAATTCATCGGCGGCGAACGTACCAGCGCCAGATCGGCCTCGCGCCCCAGCACCGCGACCTCGCTGGTTTCATAGGTGCCCACCAGCACCTCCAGCGCCACGTCGGGGTGGTCGGCCAGGAACGCCTCGGCCACGGCCGGCATGACCGACTGTGCCACCGTGCTGGGCAATTGCACCCGGATCAGCGTGCGGCGCTGTCCGCCCAGCCGCAGCTGGTTGACGTGGCGATGCAGCGACTCGGCGTCCGAAATCATGTTCTGCACGTCGGGCAATAGCGACTCGGCTTCGGCGGTGGGATGCAGCCGGCCCTTGCGGCGCACGAACAGCGGCACGCCCAAGTCCGCCTCGAACTGGCTCAGGAGCCGGCTGACGGCCGGCTGAGACGAGCCCAATCGTTGCGCGGCCTCGATGGTCGAGCCGGTGGTCATGAAGGCCAGAAAGGCCTCTAGCTGCTTGAAATTCATCTGTCGCGCGACGTCCGCGTAGCGGCCCCGCACGAGGGCGTGGCCTAGGGTTAACACCAAATTTCTCGTAATTCACATAGGCGCATGCTGGCTTGGCATACGGTTGCCAGCCCGGCGCGATGGATCGAACATTCCGCCCATCCGGATTCTCGCCATTCATGAATCCGTAATCAATACGCGATATCGCCGATATTTTCCGGCAAGGAGCCCCCGATGCGCGCAGTTCCCCTTCCCGCCCCCTGTCGCCGCGCCGCGCCATGACCGCCTTCATCATCCGCCGGCTATGCCAGAGCGTCGTGATCCTGGCCATCACGTCGCTGATCGTGTTTGCCGGCGTGTACGCCATCGGCGACCCCATCGAAATTCTGGTGCCGGCCGACGCCACGCCCGCTGAAATCGCACAGGCGGTGCAGTCGCTGGGCCTGGACCTGCCCCTGTATCAGCAGTACCTGAAGTTCGTGGTCAACGCGCTGCATGGCGACCTGGGCAACTCCTTCGTCTTCAACCAGCCCGCCATCCAGTTGATCCTGCAACGGCTGCCGGCCACGCTGGAACTGGCCTGCGTGGCGTTGCTGCTGGCGCTGGTCATCGGCCTGCCGCTGGGCCTGGTGGCGGGATTGAAGCCGGATTCCGCGCTGGACCGCGGCATCATGACCGGGTCGATCCTGGGCTTCAGCCTGCCCAATTTCTGGCAAGGCATCATGCTGGTGCTGATCTTCTCGGTCACGCTGGGCTGGCTGCCGTCCACCGGACGCGGTCCCACCGGCGAGTTCCTGGGCATGCGCACCAGCCTGTCGTCGTGGGACGGCATCCGCCATCTGATCCTGCCCGCGCTGAACCTGGCGCTGTTCAAGATCGCGCTGATCGTGCGCCTGACGCGCAGCGGCGTGCGCGAGACGATGCCGCTGGACTACGTGAAGTTCGCCCGCGCCAAGGGCCTGCGCGAATCGCGCGTCATCGGCATGCACGTGCTCAAGAACATCCTGATTCCCATCGTCACCGTGGTGGGCATGGAGTTCGGTTCGCTGATTGCGTTTGCCACCGTCACCGAAACCATCTTCGCCTGGCCCGGCGTGGGCAAGCTGATCATCGACAGCATCATGAAACTGGACCGGCCCGTGGTGGTCGCCTACCTGCTGATCGTCGTCACCATGTTCATCGTGCTCAACCTGCTGGTCGACATCCTCTATTCCATTCTGGATCCCCGTGTCCGCGTGGGAGCCTCCGAATGACCGCCCCTGTTTCCAAGACCTGGCTGCCCAGCCGCGACACCACGTTCGGCCAGGCGCTGCACGGCGTGCTGGACAGCCGCCCCGCCACCCTTGCCGCGATGGTGTTCCTGCTGCTGGTGCTGGCCGCGCTGCTGGCGCCGTGGATCGCGCCGCAGAACCCCTATGACCTGGCCGCCATCACCATCCTGGACGGCCGCATGCCGCCGGGCAGCCAGGGCATCTACGGCGACATCTACTGGGCCGGCACCGATGCCCAGGGCCGCGACATGCTGTCGGCCATGATGTATGGCCTGCGCACCAGTCTCAGCGTGGGCGTCCTGAGCGGCCTGTTCGCGATGGCGGTGGGCACGGTGCTGGGCCTGACCGCCGCCTATTTCGGCGGCCGCATCGACGCGCTGATCATGCGCCTGGTGGACCTGATGCTGGGCTTTCCGACCATCCTGGTGGCGCTGATGATGCTGGCCATCCTGGGCCAGGGCATGGACAAGGTGATCCTGGCGCTGGTGGTGGTGCAGTGGGCCTACTTCGCCCGCGCCGTGCGCGCCACGGCGGTGGTCGAACGGCGCAAGGAATACATGGAAGCGGCCCTGTGCCTGGGCCTGAGCCACCGCCGCGCGCTGTTCAGCCAGCTGCTGCCCAACTGCATCGCCCCGGTCATCGTCATCGCGATGATCCAGACCGCCAACGCCATCGCCGCCGAGGCCACGCTCAGTTTCCTGGGCATCGGCCTGCCGGTCACCGAGCCGTCACTGGGACTGCTGATCGCCAACGGCTACCAGCAGATGCTGGCCGGCCTGTACTGGATCAGCGTGTTCCCCGGCGTGCTGCTGCTGACCGTGGTCTTCACCATGAACATCGTGGGCGACCGTGTCCGCGAGGCGCTCAATCCGCGCCTGCAGAAATAGGACCTGCGCCATGACAAGCACTCCCACCCTTTCCGTGCGCAACCTGCGCACCTGGTTCCACACCCGCGCCGGCCTGGTGCGGGCGGTGGACGACGTCAGCTTCGACGTCCACCCCGGTGAAATCCTGGGCCTGGTCGGCGAGTCCGGCTCGGGCAAGTCCATCACCGGCTTTTCCATCCTGGGCCTGATCGATCCGCCGGGGCGCATCGACGGCGGCCAGATCCTGTTCAAGGGCACCGACCTGGCGACCCTGTCGCGCGAAGAACTGCGCCAATTGCGCGGCAACCGCATCGCCATGGTGTTCCAGGACCCGATGATGACGCTGAACCCGGTGTTCCGCATCGAGACGCAGATGGTCGAAACCTTGCAGAGCCACGAACGCTGCAGCCGCAAGGCCGCCTGGGCCCGCGCCCGCGACACGCTGGCGGCGGTGGGCATCCCGTCGCCGGACGAGCGCATGAAGGCCTATCCGCACCAGCTGTCCGGCGGCATGCGCCAGCGCGTGGCCATTGCCATCGCCATGCTGCACAAGCCCGACCTGATCATCGCCGACGAGCCCACCACCGCGCTGGACGTCACCATCCAGGCGCAGATCCTGGCCGAAATGCAGAAGCTGTGCGCCGAAACCGGCACCGCCATGGTCTGGGTCAGCCACGACCTGGCGGTGGTGGCCGGCCTGGCCGACCGCGTCTGCGTGATGTATGCGGGCCGCGTAGTGGAATCGGGGCCCACCGACGACATCCTGGACCGCCCGCGGCATCCCTACACCATCGGCCTGATCGGCTCGGTCCCCAGCAACGAACACACCGGCGACCGGCTGTACCAGATTCCCGGCATGGCGCCGTCGCCGCTCGCGCTGCCGCCCGGCTGCGCCTTCAACCCGCGCTGCGGCCACGCGTCCGACCGCTGCCGCACCGAGCAGCCGCCCATCGAAACGGCCGGCGGCCGCAGCCACCGCTGCTTTCATCCCCAGACAGGAGCTTTCTCGTGAACCCGCAGATCCTGATGCAAGCCAGCCAGGTATCGCGCCTGTTCGTCAAACGGCCTGACTACGCCGAACGGCTGGCCGGCCTGCTGGGCGCCAAGGTCGCCACCCAGACCGTGCATGCGGTGGACCGGATCGACCTGACCATCCATCAAGGCGAAGTGGTGGGCCTGGTGGGCGAATCCGGCTGCGGCAAGTCGACGCTGGGCCGGGTCCTGGCGGGGATCCTGCCCGCCACGTCGGGCACGATCCAGACGCCGGCCGGCGAGCTGTCGCGCCTGACGGGCCAGGCCGCCCACGCGCAGCGCATGGCCACGCAGATGATCTTCCAGGATCCGATGTCCTCGCTCAACCCGCGCAAGCGGGTGCGCGACATCATCGGCGAGGCGCCCCTGGCCAACGGCATCATCGCGCGCCGCGACTATGACGACTACGTGGTGCAGGTGATGCGCCGCGTCGGGCTGGACCCCGACTACCGCAACCGCTTTCCGCACCAGTTCTCGGGCGGCCAGCGCCAGCGCGTGGGCATCGGCCGGGCGCTGGCCGTCAAGCCGCAATTCCTGATCTGCGACGAATCGATCGCGGCGCTGGACGTCTCGATCCAGGCGCAGATCCTGAACCTGTTCATGGACCTGCGCCAGGACCTCGGCCTGACCTATCTTTTCATCAGCCACGACCTGGGCGTGGTGCGGCGCATCAGCGACCGCACCGTGATCATGTACCTGGGCCGGGTGGTCGAAGCCGGCCCCACGGCCGAGATCTTCCAGGCGCCGCGCCATCCCTATACCCAGGCGCTGCTGAACGAAGTGCCGCGGCTGTCCAACCGAAAGCGGCGCTTTCACGCCATCCAGGGCGAAATCCCGTCGCCGCTGCATCCGCCGTCCGGCTGCCATTTCCATCCGCGCTGTCCGCAGGCCATGGCCCGCTGCAAGACCGAAGCGCCGCGATTGCAGGCCACGGCCGACGGCCACCAGGCCGCCTGCCACCTGCTGGACGCCCGGCCGGATGCGTCCGCATCGCAACAAGGAATCCGCGTTTCATGACCCTCCCCCGCCCCTCCATGCGCGCCCTGCCGGCCTTGGCGCTGACCCTGTCGCTGACGCTGGCGGCGCTGCTGGGCGCCACGCCCGCCACGGCGCGCCCGCTGCTGACCATCGGCCATTCCAGCGAGCCCTCGTCCATGGACCCGCTGTTCTCGCGCACCGGCAATAACCAGGCCGCCGCCGAGAACGTCTTCGAGCGGCTGGTGTCCACCGACGAGAACATGCAGACCCAGCCCGGCCTGGCGTTGTCCTGGCAGGTGCTGGCGCCCGATACCTGGGAAATCCGGCTGCGCCCCGGCGTGCGCTTCCATGACGGCACGCCGTTCACCGCCGACGATGTGGTGTTCTCGCTGGACCGCGCGCCCAAGGTGCCCAACAGCCCGGCGCCGTTTACCGGCGCGGTGCGTTCGATCGCCGCGGTCCAGGTCATCGATCCGCTGACCCTGCGCATCCGTACCAAGGAACCCACGCCCGACCTGATGGAGCAGATCGGCCTGGTCTACATCCTGTCGCGTCATGCGGCCCAGGGCAAGCGGTCGGAAGACTTCAACAGCGGCGTGGCCGCCATCGGCACCGGCCCCTACAAGTTCAAGCGCTGGCAGCCGGGCGACAGCCTGGAACTGGAACGCAACGACGCCTACTGGGGCCGCCGGCCGGACTTCGACCGCGTGCTGATCCGCTACATCGCCAACGATGCGGCGCGCATTTCGGCGCTGTTGTCCGGTTCGGTCGACCTGATCGACAGCGTGCCGCCCACGGACGCCAAGAACCTCAAGCACAAACCCGGTTACACGCTCTACAGCTCGCCGTCGGCGCGCCTGATCTACCTGGCGCTGGACTCGGCGCGCGATACCAGCCCCTTCGTCACCGATGCACAGGGCAAGCCCATGAACGTCAATCCGCTCAAGGACGTGCGCGTGCGGCAGGCGATCTCAAAGATGTTCATGCGCGGCCCGATCACCGAGCGGCTCCTGAGCGGCGCGGGCGTGCCGGCCGGGCAGATGGTGCCCGAAGGGCTGGGTGGCTACAGCCCCAACCTGCCCGCCCCTGCCTACGACCTGGATGGCGCGCGCGCCCTGCTGGCCCAGGCCGGTTACCCCAAGGGCTTTGGCCTGACGCTGCATTCGTCCAATGACCGCTTCGCCGGCGATAGCGATCTGGCCCAGGCGCTGGCGCAGATGATGGCGCGGGCCGGCCTGCGCATCAACGGGGTGGTGACCCAGCCCTACAACGTCTACGCCGGCGCCAGCGGCAAGCAGCAGTACAGCGCCTTCATCTTCTCGTACGGCAACAGCACCGGCGATTCGTCCAACGGCCTGACCAATGTGCTGGCCACCTACGACAAGGCGGCGGGTACCGGCGCCTTCAACCGGGCGCGCTATTCCAACCCCGCGGTGGACCGCCTGCTGGCGCAGGCCGCGGTGGAATTCGACGCGGCCCAGCGCAACGCACTGCTGCGCCAGGCCGCCGAGGTCGCCTTCAACGACGTCGGCATCGTGCCGCTGTATTTCCCCGTGGCCTTCTGGGCCGCCCGCGACGGCACGGTCATCCGCGCCAACAAGCTCGAACGCACTTCAATGCCGTACATACAGGAAGCAAAATGACCGCCCCCGACGCCCCCCACAGCCCGCCGCCCGCCCTGCTGCTGCAGGATCAGCGGGTGCGCATGCGCGACGGCATCCTGCTGGCCACCGACGTGCACCTGCCCGCCGGCTACCGTCCCGGCATCGATGCGCCGCTGCCCGTCATCCTGGAGCGCACCCCCTACGGCAAGGCCGAGGTGTCGCGCTCCGAGCAGATCGGCGCCCGCCTGGGCGTGCCGCGCCCGGAAGTCGCGCGCCATTTCGTCGCCCATGGCTTTGCCGTGGTGTTCCAGGACTGCCGCGGCCGCTATGGTTCCGAGGGCCAGTTCACCAAGTACCTGTCCGAAGGGCCAGACGGTTTCGACACCATGGCGTGGATCATGCAGCAGCCGTGGTGCAATGGCCGCGTCGGCACCATGGGCCTGTCGTATGCCGCGCACACCCAGATGGCGCTGGCCTGCCTGAACCCGCCGGGCCTGGCCTGCATGGTGCTGGACTCGGGCGGCTTTTCCAACGGCTACCAATGCGGCATCCGCCAATCGGGCGCGTTTGAACTGAAACAGGCCACCTGGGCCTACAAGCAGGCCAAGCTCAGCCCCGCCGCGCAGCAAGACCCGCTGGTACTGGCGGCGCTGGAAGCCGAGGACATCCGCCAGTGGTTCACCCGCATGCCGTGGCGGCCCGGGCACTCGCCCCTGGCCAGCGTGCCCGAATACGAAGACTATCTGTTCGAGCAGTGGCGGGCCGACACCTTCGACGCGTCCTGGCGGCAGCTGGGCATCTACGCCCAGGGCTACTACGACGCCATTCCCGATATTCCCGTGGCGCTCATGTCCAGCTGGTACGACGCCTACGTGCGCACCACCATGGAGAACTACGACGGCCTGACGCGGGACCGCCAGTCCCCCGTGCGCCTGATCATGGGGCCGTGGCTGCACGGCGACCGCAACACGACCCACAGCGGCGATGCCGACTTCGGGCCGCGCGCGGCGTTCGATGGCAATCTGGCCAGCGACTGGCTGGGTTTCCGGCTGGCGTGGTTCCAGCGCTGGCTGCAGGATGCGCCGGCGCCGCAGGGCACCGGGCCCGATCCCGTGGCGCGGCTGTTCCTGATGGGCGGCGGCAGTGGCGCACGCGTGGCGGCAGACCGGTTCGACCATGGCGGCTCGTGGATCCAGGCCGACGCCTGGCCGCTGCGCGAGGCCCGCCCTACCGCCTACTACCTGCATGCCGACGGCCGCCTGGATGCGCAAGCCCCCGTCGCGGCCGATGCCCGCATCAGCTACCAATACGATCCCCGCAATCCGGTGCCCACCATCGGCGGCGCGCTCACGTCCGGCCAGCCGGTGTTCGAAGGCGGCGGCTTCGACCAACGCGAAGACCCGCGTTTCTTCGGCGTGCGCCAACCCGGCCTGCCGCTGGCCTCGCGCGACGACGTGGTGGTGTTTCAGACCGCGCCGCTGGACGCGGACCTGGCGGTGGTGGGCCCGGTCACGGTCACGCTGCACATCTCGTCCGACTGCCCCGACACGGACTTCACCGCCAAGCTTGTCGATGTGTACCCGCCCAGCGCGGACTTTCCGCAGGGCTACGCGTTGAACCTGACCGACGGCATCTTCCGATGCCGCTTCCATGCGTCCTGGAATGAGGCCAATGCGTTGACCCCCGGCAAGGTTTACGAAATCATGATCGAACCCTTTGCCACCTGCAATCTGTTCAAACGAGGCCACCGCATCCGCCTGGATATCTCCAGCAGCAACTTTCCGAAGTACGACGTCAACCCGAACAGCGGCGAATCCGCCGCCGACGCCCGCGAAAAGCGCATCGCGCTGAACACGGTGCATGTGTCGGCGGCCCATCCGTCTCATGTCACCTTGTGCGTGGCGTCGCCCCAGGACCTGACGCCATTGCCCGCGCCCGGCCCTGCCGGCGCGCAGCCCGGGTCGCTGACGCCATGACCTAGCGCCCGCGCCAGCCCCGCCGGCCCTTGGCGCCAGCCCTGCCGGCTCCTTGGCGCCAGACCCGCCGGCACTTTGGCACAAGCCCAGCCGGCCCCTTGGCGCCGGCCCGGCCGCCGTCCCGTGTTCCACCCTCTGCCACCGGCGCACCGCGTCGGCGGCCGGGGCTTCCTTTGTCCAACGCAACACCAACCGAGGGGATCTCAACCATGAAAAGAATCATTCGTCACCGCCGCACGCTGGGCGCCGCACTGGCCCTGAGCTGCATGAGCCCGGCGCAGGCCGCCGAGACCAGCAGCGTCACGCTGTATGGCCTGGTGGACCTGGGCACGACCTACGAGCGTCGTGATGGCGAGTCCAGCCTGCGCCAGAAAAGCGGCAACCAGTCGGGCTCGCGCTGGGGCCTGCGCGGCGCCGAAGACCTGGGCAATGGCTACCGGGCCGTGTTCCGCCTGGAAAGCGGCTTCAATGCCAATAGCGGCACGCAGGCGCAGGGCCGTCTGTTCGGCCGCTGGGCCTATGTGGGCCTGGGCGGCGATTTCGGCGAAGTGCGCCTGGGGCGCCAGTGGGTCTATGGCTTCGAGTGGGCCGGGGTCGGCTCGCCGTTCGGCACCGGCTGGGGGCAGGCCTCCAACAACGCCAGCCTGGCCTACAACGACGGCGACTTCGGCGCCGGCGGCCGCGTCAACAACGCGGTCTTCTATGCCACGCCGCGCATGAACGGCTGGCAGGCGGGCCTGGGCTACAGTTTTGAAGCCCACGACAACGACGCCTTCGCCACCGACGCGCACGACCGCGTGCTGACCGCCGGCCTGCGCTACAACGGCGGCCCGGTCGCCGCCGCGCTGACCTACGAGCGCCTGAACCCGAACGCGCAGCAGCCCAACAAGAAAACGGCCGGCAACCTGCAGGTGGCCGGCTCGTACGATTTCGACTGGATCAAGCTGCACGGCACCTACGGCAACCTGCGCAACGCCAACACCGGCCCGTCCGCCGGCTACGACAAAGTCAATTCATTCATTGCCGGCGTCACGGTGCCCACAGGCAAATCATCGTCGGTGCTGGCCTCGGTGCAACGCGCCACCGGGTCTGACATCACCGGCTGGGCGCTGGGCTACGAATACGACCTGTCCAAGCGCACCAATCTGTACGCCTACGTCAACCGCGTGGACATCCGCGAATCGCACACGCTGCAGACGTCGGTGGGCATACGGCATCAGTTCTGACGCCTGGCCCGGCTTACAGGAACGCGCGCGTTCCCCACCAGCCGGGCAGCAGCAGCGCCGCCGCCCACAAAAAGGCCGATGCCCAATTGGCCGCCTGGAATGCGGCGGCGCGCATACCGCAGATGCCCGCGATCATCGGCACCGTGGCGCGCAGCGGGCCGAAGAAGCGGCACAGCACGATGCTCAGCACACCCCACTTCTGGATGAACAAGGTACTGCGATGCAGCAGTTCGGGGCGCTTGCGCAGCGGCTTGCTGCGCATCAGGCTGGGGCCGAACCACACGCCCGCGGCGTACTGCACCCAGTCGCCCAGCGCCGCGCCCACCGCGATCGCCAGCCACACCGCCACGAAATTGGCATCGCCCAACCCCAGGATGGCGCCGATGGACAACAGCAGCGCCGTGCCCGGAATCACCAGCGCCACCAGCGGCAACGATTTCAGGAACGCGAAGGCAAAGCCCATGGGCGCCAGCCAGTCCGCGTGGGTCCTGGCAAAGTCCACCACCGATTCCTGCAAGGCCTGGAAAGTCTCGAACAGCATGGGTCTGCCGTCACACGATCACATCGCGCAATCCGCGCGGCCGGCGCCGCACCAGCCCGGCCAGGTGCTCCAGCGCCTGGCCCAGCTCCTGGCGATCGGGGATGCTGCCCAGCGAGATGCGGATGGCGTTGGGTGCCCCGGGGCCCTGGTGAAAGACGTCGGACGACGTCACGCTCAGCCCCTCGTCGCGCGCCACCCGTTCCAGGTCGGCCGCGGTCCAGCGATCCGGCAGCGTCTGCCACAGATGAATGCCCGCAACCGCGGTGGGAAACGGCCCCGGCAGCAATTGGCGCGCCAGGCGCTGACGCGCATTGGCCTCGGCGCGCACGCCGTCCAGAATCTGCTGGGCCATGCCGCTGGCGATCCATTGGGTGGTCAGCACGCCCATCAGCGGCGCGGCCATCACCGCGAACGCGCGCATGGCTGCCAGCACATTGCGACGGCCCTCCAGGTCGGGGCTCAGCACAAAGGCGGTGCGCAGGCCCGGCGTCAGGGTCTTGGCCACCGTGGCGATGTGGAACACCGACGCGGGCGCCAGACTGGCCAGCGAGGGCGGCGCGTCGTTCAGGAACAGCGAGTACGGGTCGTCCTCGATGATGCGCACACCGCAGGCCGCGGCCGAGCGCAGGATATCGCGGCGACGCGCGGCGCTCATCGTGTGCGCGGTGGGGTTCTGCAACGTCGGGTTCAGATAGACCAGGCGGGCGCCCTCGCGGCAGGCGCGCTCCAGCCCGGCCGGGGTCATGCCGTCGGCATCCGTCTCGGCCACCAGCACCCGGCGGCCGAACTGATGGGCGGCCGTGAGCAGGCCCGGATAGACCAGTGGTTCGGCCACGATGCCATCGCCCGGCCGGCTGTAGGCCAGTATCACCGCCGCCAACGCGGCCTGGGCGCCGGGGCAGACCAGCACACGATCCGGATCCACCCGCCCCACCGACGGGGCCAGCCATTGCGCGCCGGCCTCGCGTTCGGCCTGCCCGCCGCCCGCCTGGTGGTAGGTCATCATCACGCCGACGTCATGGCGTTCCATGGCCTTGGCCAGGCCGCGCCGCAGCATGTCCTGCAGATCGCAGCCCAGCGGCAACGGCGGCATGTTCATGCCCAGATCCAGCATCTGCAACAGCGGTTCGTCGGCCGGTCGCGCGATGAAGGTGCCGAGCGGGCCACGCGGTTCGATCAGACCGCGTTGTCCGGCTTCGGCATAGGCGCGCGTCACCGTCGTCAGGTCCACGCCCAGGTGCTGCGCCAGACCGCGCTGCGGCGGCAGGCGATCGCCCGGCTGCATGCGATTGCCGGCGACGGCGCTATCGATGAAATCGGCGATCTGACGGTAGCGCGGGCCCGCGCCCCGCACGAACGTCAATGGCCAGGATGCATATATGTCTTCGTTATGCATGGACTATATTGCGACAAAACGGCGCAATGTATGGGTTCCAGTAATCGTCCAGTATGGCGAAGAACGCGTGTTAAGTCCATACATCGGGAATCTTGTACGGCTGCGCAGCCGTCCCGATGCGGTCACGCCCGTCGAGCCGCGTCGACGCCATCCTATCGGCGGCGTCATGGCCAACCCCCGGGTGCCGTGCCCCTGGCCGGCTAGGGCCTGTTCACACTAGAAGGCGCCTCTCAGCGTTGCGAATGCTCGCCGGGGGCCGGCCACGACTGCGCTTCGCGCCTTGATAGTCACTCATTTGGGTACTCATGCGAGGCGCCTTCTAGTGGGAACAGGCCCTAGCGCACGCCGGGGTCGGCCTGCACCAGGTGGCGCCAGGGAAAGACGTCCTGACGAAAATGGCTGACGTAGCCGCCGCGCGGCGATTGCACCACCATGAACTGCAGCTTCGGCCGCAGCGCCTGCAAGGCCTGCAATTGCTCCAGGCTCAGGCAGGTATTGCGTAGCGTCAGCGCCCGCAGCCGCGCTCCCGCGGCACTGCGCAACAACCGCTCGTAGGCCGCGAACGGCGTGATGCAGCCCTCTTCGCGCGCGTCGGCCCAGGTCGAGTGCAGCTCGGTCGATTCCGTGAAATCGAGCGACCGCAAGGCAGTCAGATTGCCCGACGACGCCAGGTTGTCGATGAAATCCTGCGTATCGAATCCACTCTCGACTTGCAGCGTCGACAAATACGGCAACGGCACGGCAAAGAACGACGCATCGGGCGCATTGGGCACGGTCAGCTGGACCAGGCCCGGCGCCTTCGCGGCGAACCGCGCGATTTCGCCGGCCTCTTCCATGATGGTGCCGGCGCGCTGGATCAGCACGGTATTGTGATCGGCCTGGCCACTCGGGCGTATGGCCAGCGACTTGAGCAGCGGAAAACGCACGGCGCTATCGAGCAGCGGCGTGAACTCCCATTCGCGCGTGCCGTTGGCGCCTTCGTCGGGGCCGGAGAACGACAGCGCCACGATCGCATCGGCCACCTCCTGGTCCGCCAGACAGGCCAGCGTCCAGGCAAAGGGTTCTTCCCACAGTTCGCCGAAATACGTCACCTGCAAGCCGCCAAGCAGGGGCGCGACAGACAGGTACTGGTACGCCCGGCCCCACAGCGGCAGCTCGGGCGCCGTGATGTCCACGTCTTCATCGGCGCAGGCGTCAAGCGTGAATTCGTGGATACGACGCTGCAACGCAAGCAGCTTGCGGTAGCCGGGGGTCGACAACGGGTGAGCCATACGGGCACCTTGTGCGGGAAAGGATTCGGACTGGCCGGCCACGATACCGCAAACGCATGTCAGGCGTGCGTGGGCCGCACGGCCGTCCGGCGCCGTCGACTCCGGCGGGCGTTGCATAATTGCACGGTTCCACCCACGCCGTGACACGCCCCATGCGCCCCGACCTGAACCTGTTGTATGCCCTGCAAGCCCTGCTGGAAGAGGGCAGCGTGGTGGGTGCCGCGCGGCGCATGAACCTGAGCGCCCCGGCCATGAGCCGCACCCTGGCCCGCATCCGCGAGACCACCGGCGACCCGATCTTCGTGCAGTCCGGCCGCGCGCTGGTGCCGACGCCGCGCGCCCTGCAACTGCGTGACCAGATTCGTGACGCCATCGAGCAGGCCAGCGGCGTGCTCGCGCCCGGCGCCGAAGCCGACCTCAAGCAGCTGGAAACGCGCTTCAACGTGCGTGCCCACGATCTTTTCATTGGCATCTACGCCGGCCGGCTGCTGGACGCGCTGCAGAACGACATGCCGCGCGCCACTTTGTGCTTCACCCCCGAGGAAGACGATGTGGACGACGAGGCGCTGCGCTCCGGCCGCGTCGACCTGTTCATCAGCGCCTCGCGTGCGCTGGGCCATGAAATCCGCGTGCAGCCGCTGTTCACCACGCGCATTGTCGGCGTCGCCAACCAGGACCATCCGCTGTTCAAGGACGAGATCAACGCGCGCCGGGTGGCGCGCTGGGGCCACATCGGCGTGTCGCGCCGCGGCAAGTCGCAAGGCCCCATCGACGAGGCGCTAGCCGCGCAGGGCCTGGATCGCCAGGTCACGCTCATCGTGCCCACGCCCAGCGCCGCGCTGCTGGCGCTGCACGGGTCCGACCTGATCCTGCCGCTGCCCGAACAGTTGGCGCGCGCGGCGGTGCAGATGGGCATGAAGCTGCGACTGTTCGACCTGCCGCTGGCGCTGGATCCGGTGCTGATCACGCAGGCCTGGCATCCGCGCTTCCAGCACGAACCGGCGCATCAATGGCTGCGCCGCACCATACGCGGCCTGACCGAAGACGCACGCGATTCCGCTTGAGGCACGCGCTGGCCTCGGCGGCCACATAACGCAAAAACCCCTGTGCCACGCGCACGCCAGCCGTGCGCGCTTTCGACTTCCCGCCCGGCCAGACGCCCCATAGACTTTCCTGTCACAAGCATTCAGGAGCGATAGGAACATGTCTGCCCCTTCCTCAGCGGCGGAACGCCACGCGCGGCAGGCGTCATGGGCCGGCCGCGTGCTGACGGCCGTATCGCAGGCCGATTTCACCACCCCGCGCGCCGCCTACCTCATCCGCTCGATCGCCGCGGCGGCGCTGGCGCTGGGCGTGGCCTATCTGCTGGAGCTGGAATCGCCGTACTCCGCCGCCTCCACCGTGCTGCTGGTCATCAACCCCGTGCAGGGCGCGGTGATCGGCAAGGGAGCCTGGCGCATCATCGGCACGCTCGTCGGCATGCTGGCCGCCGTCGTCCTGATGGCGCTGGCCGGGCAGATGCCGTTGCTGTTTATCCTGGGCTTCGGCATCTGGCTGGGGCTATGCGTGGCCGCCATGACGCTGCTGCGCCACTTCCGGGGATCCGGCGCCGTGGTGGCCGGCTACACCATCGGCCTGGCCACCTACGGCGCCATGGGTCATCCCGAGGCCACGTTCGAACATGTGATGGGACGGGGGTCGACCGTCGTGATCGGCGTGGTCTGCCTCGGCCTGGTCAGCAGCCTGTTCAGCACGCGGGGCCTGCGCGCCAGACTGCAGGCGCAGTACGCGCGCCTGGCGGCGGTCGTGGCGAACGCCATCGCCCGCCAGCAGGACGCCGCCACGGCCGACGAGATGCCCACGCGGCTGCACGTCATCGCCGACGTGTACGCCCTGGACGACCTGCTGGCCGCCGGCAAAGCCGAATCCGAAGACCTGGCCCAGCGCGCTACAGCGGTGCGCAACGGCATGGCGTCGCTGTTCGGCGCCCTGGTCGGCGGGGCCGCGCCCCGGGCCAGGGACGACGCCAGCGCCAGCCCGCCTTCGGAGCCTGATGTCCGTGTCCACCGCCCGTCCGGCGCCCCTGGTGCCCTGGCAGCCCTGCAAGCGCCGCTCCGGCAAGCCTGGGAAGACGCCGCGCGAGCGCTGGACGACGGCGACGCCGCGCGGGCCTCGCACCTGCTGCGCGAGGCGGATCAGCGGCTGGCCGATGCCTTGACACACCTGCGCCTGCACGACGCCCGCGACGAAGCCGCCGTGCTCATCACCGCCGATCGGCTGCGCGAACAGTTGGACGCCTATCTGGCCGCGCTGGACGGCCTGGCGGCCCTGGCGCGGCCCCGGCCGGCGCCGGGCGGCGTGCCCGTGCGCTTTCACCGCGACTATGCCGGTGCGCTGCAAAACGGCCTGCGGTCAATGGCTGCCATCGTCCTGGCCGGCTTGTTCTGGCTGTGGACCGGCTGGACGCATGGCGACATGATGCTGCTGGTGTTGGCGCCCTATTGCGCGCTGCTGGCCACCGCAGGCAATCCGCCAGCCGGCGCACGTGAATTCCTCAAGGGCACGCTGCTGGCCGTGCCCGCCGCGTACGTCTGCGCTTTCGGCGTGCTGCCAAGGCTGGATGGTTTTGCGCTGCTGGTGGTGGCGCTGGCGCTGTTCTGGCTGCCCGGCATCTATGCCACCAGCGCTCCGCGGACGGCGCTGGCCGGGCTGGCCTACCTGGTCGCGTTCAACACCCTGACGGCGGCCGGCAATCCCATGCACTACTCGCTGCATGACTTCGCCAACTATTCGGTGGCCTGGGTGCTGGCGACCGCGTTCGCGTTGCTGGCCTTCCAGTTGATCCTGCCGCGCAATCCCTCGCGCGACGCTACCCGCTTGCGCCACGCGCTGCGCGATGACGCGCTGGCCTTGCTGCGCGGCAAACAGCCCGACGCGGCCGCCTGGCAACAGCGCCAGCAACACCGCCTGGCACAACTGGGCGCGTTGCTCAAGGACCAGCCCGCGTTGCCCGGCACGCTGGCGCAGGGCAAGGCGGCCATCCACGTCGGGCGCGAAGTGCTGCGGCTGCGGCGGTTGCTGGCCAGCCGCCAGTTGCCGCCCGCGGCCCAGCGCCTGGCGCAGCAAGGCCTGGATCGCCTGGGCCGTGGCGGCGTGGCCGTCTCGCGGCGCGCCCAGCATGCGCGGCGCGCCGCCCGCCAGCTGGCTCGCCTGCTGGACCAGGCCCCGGCGCGGCGCCAGGCGGTGCAAAAGGCCATGGCCGCCTTTGCCGATATCCACGCGCTGATCCAGGGCCAGGCCGGCTACTTCAACGCCCATCCCGCTTCGGAGGCTCCCCGTGCTGAGTGAATTCGCCATTGCCGGCATCTATGTGCCGCCCTTCTTCCTGTATGCCTGCATCAGCGTGCCGCTGTATTGGCTGCTGCGTGCGGCCATGGCGCGCAGCGGGCTGCTGCGGTGGGTCTGGCACCCCGCCCTGTTCGAGTTCGCCCTATCGCTGGCGCTGGTGTCCCTGTTGATCCTGCTGCTTTGATTCCCGCATTCCCTATGTCACTGACTTTGAAAAAACTCTCGCGCGCGGCATTCACCCTGGCCGCGCTTGCCATCGCCGCGGCCCTGGTCGCTGCGCTCTGGAACGCCTATGTGCTGGCACCCTGGACCCGCGACGGCCGCGTCAGCGCGCATGTGGTCCGCGTCGCTCCGGAAGTCTCGGGCACCGTGATCGAGGTGGCCGTCATCGACAACCAGCCGGTCAAGCGAGGCGACGTGCTGTACCGCATCGACCCCAGGCGTTACGAGCTGGCGGTCGAGCAGGCCCGCGCCCAGGTCGCCGCGGCCGAACAGGCCGTGCGCCAGCGGCATGACGAAGCGCGCCGCCGCAGCGGACTGGATGACCTGGTCTCGAAGGAAGACATCCAGCGCTCCAGCCGCGCCGTCCTCATCGCCCAGGCCGAGGCGCGGCGCGCGCAAGCCGCGCTGGACCTGGCCGAATTGGATCTGGCGCGCAGCGTGCTGCGGTCGCCGGTGGACGGCTACGTCACCCGCTTGCGGTTGCGCGACGGCGATTACGCGGTGGCCGGCAAACCCGACATCGCCATCCTGGACGCCCACAGTTTCTGGGTCACCGGCTACTTCGAGGAAACCAAGCTGCGCCAGATCCGCGCTGGCGCGCCGGCGCAGATCAAGTTGATGGGTTTCGAGCCGCTGCTGAACGGCCACGTGGCGTCGATCGGACACGGCATCGCCGACGACAACGACGGCCCCGACGAGCACGGACTCCCCTCGGTCAAGCCCACTTTCAGCTGGGTGCGCCTGGCGCAGCGCATCCCTGTGCGCATCGAGATCGGCGGCATCCCCGACGGCGTCGTGCTGGCGGCCGGCATGACGTGCAGCGTCGAGGTCGGCCTTGCTGGCGAGCAGGCGGTGGCCCAGGGCCGCCTGGCCCGCTGGCTGCACGCGTTGATGTAGGAGGCGCGTCATGACACGTCTGCGATTCGCCCGTCGCGCCGCCCTGATCGCCACCGCGACCGCCGCGCTCGGCGCCTGCGCCACGGTCGGTCCCGACTACCGCCACGAAACCCCGGCGCATCCGTCCGCGTGGTCGGTCGCGCTGCCCGATGCCGCCCCGGCTGGCGCCGACGCGCTGGCTGCGTGGTGGCGCGCCTTCAACGATCCGCTGCTCGACCAGTTGGTGCAACAGGCCCTGGCACGTAATCAGGATCTGGAGATCGCGCGGCTGCGGCTGATACAGGCCCGCGCCGAACGCGACCAGGTCGCCAGCCGCCAGGGACCTGAGCTCGGCGCCACGGCAGACGCGGCCGCCTCACGGTCCGCCCGCGCGCTGCAGTATCCGCCTGGCATCGGCGAGTCCCGGGCCTACCGCCTGGGGCTGGACGCCAGCTGGGAAATCGACGTCTTCGGCGGCCGCCGCCGCGCGGTCGAACGGGCGGACGCCGAAACCCAGGCTGTGCAAGAAGACGGCCAGGCCCTGCGCACCAGCCTGCTGGCCGAACTGGCCACGGACTATGCCGCCCTGCGCGCCACCCAGCAACGCGCCATCATCGCCCGCGACAATGCCGCCACGCTGGCCGCTGCCGAACAGCTGGCGGCGCGCGCCTTCCGTCACGGCCTGGGCACCGCCGCCGACGTGGCGCAGGCCCGCGCCGAGCGCGAACTGGCCCAGGCCCGCTTGCCGGAATTGCAAGGCGAGCAGGCGCGCCTGACGCACGCCATCGGCGTGTTGACCGGTGGGTTCCCTGCCGAACAGCAAGCCGCGCTGGCCATGCCTGGCCAAGCGCTGCTGATCCCGCCCGCGCTCCCGGCCAGCCTGCCATCGGAGGTGGTGCGCAACCGGCCCGATATCCGCGCCGCCGAACGCCGGCTGGCGGCCACCACGGCCGGCATCGGCGTGGCGACGGCCGAACAGTTCCCCACCTTCGTCATCCCGCTGGGCCTGGGCAGCGCCGCCAGCCTGGTGCGCGATCTGTTCTCCGATGCCAGCATCGTCTGGTCGCTCGGCGTCTCCGCCCGCCAATCCGTCTATGACGGCGGCCGGACGGCCGCGGGCGTGCGCGCGGCCCAGGCCCAGGCGCAAGCCCGGCGCGTGGCCTACGAACAGACCGTGCGGCGCGCGTTCCAGGAAGTCGAGGATGCGCTGGCCGGCCTGGACGCCGAGCACGCGCGCCAGCAGGCGCTGGCCGCCGCTGTCCACGACAGCCAGGACGCCCTGGCGCGGGCCACCCGCCTGTACCGCAATGGCCTGACCGCCTATCTGGCCGTGCTGACCGCGCAGCGCGCCACCTACCAATCGCGTGACGCGCTGGCCTTGAGCCAACTGGCGCGCACCCGCCACGCCATCGGCCTGTACAAGGCGCTGGGCGCGGGTTGGCAAGCCCCATCGGCCGCCCCCGGCGTCGAGTCCGCGCCGCATGCCGGGACCGCCCCCGGATCCCCCTTTCCGCTTTCCGTCCCACCCCACAGGAGCCCCACGTCATGACCATTCCGCCCAACGCTTTTCGCATTCACGACGTCCGCCGCTATCCCCTCTGCCTGTTCAATTCCGCCCAGGCGCTCGATGGCTATGCGCCACAATGGGAAGCAGAAATGGAGGCGCTGCTCGCCGCCGGCCAGCCCTTCACCATCGCCTACGTGGAACTGGACCCAGCCGAATCGCACGAAGACCGCAAGCATCGCGGCCTCTGGCTCAAGCGCAACAAGGAACGGCTGGGCCGGCTCTGCAAAGCGCAGATCAGCGTGGAGCCGGACGAGGCCCGCCGCGCCGCGGCCAGCGAACAGGGCGAACTGGCGGCCAAGGCCTTCGGCATTCCTCATGAAGCCGTGGCCTCGCTCGAAGAGGCCGTGGCGCTGACCCGCCGCCTGACCCATCCGCTGCCGCGCGTCAGGGCGCAGGACATGTCCGGCTGGGACAACCTCAGCTGACGCGCCGGGCCGGCGTCAGCGGACATATATATTTCTTGTAATCTGACCCGGCCGAATCTTCACATTCTTTAAATCTATCGAAGAAGATTTCGCCGCCCCCTCCCGTAGATTGCGTAGCCATTGCATCTGCTACCACGGAGAGGTCGCGCGTGTCGGACATCGTTGTCTACGTCAGAAGCCAGCCCCAGCTGGGCGACCAGATCGTCGCCTTCGCCACCCTGTATCAGCTCAAGACCTGGTGGCCCGGCCGGCGGATCAAGGTCGTGGCCCGCGACGACATCGGGCATATTTACCGCGGCCTGCCCTGGGTCGACGAATTCCAGCGCGCCCGCAGCCTGCTGGACTATGTGCGCAGCCTGAGCGCCAGAACCCAGATATCGGTCAATCTGCATCACAGCAGCGAACGTTTCGGCCTGATCAATCTGCTGCGGCTACCCGCCATCCGGCTGGGCTTTCGCAACGCCCGCTTCAGCGACCTGGTGTGGACGCACTGCCACCGCAAGGACGAAGCCGAATACATTGGCCTGGCCAATCTGCGCCTGCTGGCCGCATACCGGCCGCTCGACGCCGAAGACGCCGCAAGGCGCTGCTTCGCGGAATTGGCGCGGCAGCATCGCCACACCGGACTTGCAGCGGACGTGGTCTTCATCCCGGGAGGCGGCGCCGGCCCGTTCAAGCGCTGGAGCCTGGCCCACTACCTGCGTCTGGCCGACACCTTGAAATCGCTGTTGGGACCGGATACCCGCTATGCCTTCGTGCTGGGCCAACAGGAAGCCCGCGAACACGCTCAACTGCAAGCCCTGGGTCGTCCCGACATCCGGGTGGCCTACTGCCGCCCCCTGCCGGAACTGAGCGCCATCATGCTGCGCGCCCGGCTGGTGGTCGCCAACGACTGCGGCCCGTCGCATGTCGCGCAGGCCGCCGGCGTGCCGTACGTGGGCATCTTCAACAAGCCCAATCCGGAATGGTTCTGGCGCCGTCGCAGCGCGGCCGACGTCGTGCCGCGCCACCCGCGCGACGGCATCAACGCCATCACGCCCGACGAGGTCCTGCGCGCTTGCGCGCAGGTCCTGTCGCGCATGCCGCTCGCCCGGGCCTGACCCGCGGACTACGCCCTTCCTCTTTCTATGAACGCCATGCGTATTCTGCACACTCTTGGTGAAAAAAGCCTGGGCGGCCTGGAGTTCCGCACCCTGGAACAGGCCGCCTGGCTCAATGGCCACGGCCATGCCGCCGCCATCGCCGCCCCAGCCGGCAGCGCCATCCGCGACGCCGCCTGCCGCCGCGACATTCCCACGGTGGACATCGACTTCGATTCGCCCTATTCCCCGGCCACGGTGCTCAAGCTGCGACGCGCCGTCAAAGGGCTGGGCATCGACGTCATCGACAGTCACAGCCGCGCCGACGGCAAGACCGCTGCGCTTTGCCGTGACCTGTGTGCCGTTGTCCGCACGCGGCACTTCGCCAAGACCATGCCGACCTGCGTGCGGCGCCGGCTGGAATGGAAACTGGGCTGCGACCGCGTCATCGCCACCAGCGACGCCGGGCGCGACGCGCTGCTGCATGCCCGGCTGGCGCGGCCGGAACGTATCAGCGTAGTAGGGGAATGGGCCGGTGAAGCGTTCTTTCGCGTGGTCGACAAGCAGAGTGTGCGCCACCGCGTGCGGCGCGCCTTGAACGTGGATCCGGCTGCCTATGTCGTGTCCACCATCGGCATGCTGCGCCCGGAAAAACGCCAGACCGACCTGCTGCGCGTGGTGCTGCGCCTGCGCCGCCACGCCGTGCCGGCCACCGCGCTGGTCGTGGGCATGGCCACCGCCGACACCCAGCCCTATGCCCGTCAACTGCACGCCCTGGCGGTCCAGCTGGGTATCGCTGAACACGTCGTATTTGCCGGCCACCGAAGCGACGTAGCGGACCTGATCCATGCGTCCGACGTGGTGCTGGTGCCCTCGGCCACCGAAGCCTGGTCGCGCATCGTGCCGGAATCCTTCGCGGCGCGCTGCCCGGTGGTGGCCAGCAACATCGGCGGCCTGCCCGAGATTGTCCGACCAGGGGTCACCGGGTGGCTGGCCGAGGCCGGCGACGTCGCCGGCTTCGCGGCCCGCATTCTGGATATCCGCCACGATCCCCGGACCGCCGCAACCACGGTGGAGCGCGCCCGCTGCCACGCCGAGTCGAATTTCCGCCTGGGCACCCAGATGGGCCACACCCTGGACGCCTACCGGCGCGCCCTGGGCCGGGACTGACGCCGCCTAGAGGAACCCGGCGGCCCGGAACATGCGGTCGTAGATTTCGCGCAGCACGTCCTGCTTGCGTCGGTTGTAGTCCGACACCTGATCCACGCCCTGGGCGGCCGCCTGCTTGGCCTGCGCATAGCGCGCGCGATCGTCGGCATGGCCGCGTAGCCAGTCACGAAACATCGTGTGGCGGATGTGTTCGGGGCAATGCGGACCAAAGATGTGCAGATTGACGCGCGGCGAGGCGTGCTGCAGGCAACGATGCTGGTGCCACGAGGGCTCTCGCACCGTCAGCACATAGCCGATCGCCTCCAGCGCCGGCACGTAGGCGGCTTCATCGGCCGGATCGGCCACCGCCACGTCGATATCGATCACCGCCTTGGCCGGCAAAGCCGGCACGGCCGTCGATCCCACGTGGTCGATGGCCAACATCGCCGGTCCCAGCGCTTCGGCAATGTCCGCCGCCACGCGTGCATACCGTGACGGCCATGCCGGGTCGTACGGGACGACGGCAATGGCCTCGGGCGTCGGCTTGCCGCGGACCCACGGGTTTTCGTCCGGATCCGCGTCATGGTGCCGCATGATGTCTGCGGGAGTAGGCATCGCGCCTTTCTTGCCAGGTCAGGGTGGCGGACCAGACCCGTCCGGGTCTAGCGCCCGCGGGCAGACCCGCGGCTGCCCGGCTTGCGGTCCATGGCCCGCCCCTTGGGGGCAAAGGTGTTTTTCGGCGCTGGCCAGCCCTTGGCGGCGGCGGGAACGTCCGGCTTTTTCTGCACGGCAGGTTTTTCTTTCTGGTCCGGGGGGGTGTCTTTCTTGTCCATGACGGCTCCTGGGGATGACCCGCGGCGGCATGCCGCGAGCCCAATGGGGTCAGCATACGCGTTTTGCGCCGTACAGCCACAATTCAGAAAGTTCCAATGGTACGAAGGAAGTCCGGCTTGCACACTGGGGACGCAATCCAACACGGAATCCAACCGCCCCGATCATGCCTCCCCCTCTACTCAGCGACGTCGCTGCTAAAAGTCTGTTTCGTCCCCCGGAACAGATGGACAAGCTCCCGCCCCCCCGCGTTCTGACGCTGATGCGCGAACACGACTGGTCGGCCCTGCGCGCCTGGCGCGAAACCCACAGCCTGAGCCGCATCGAAGTCGCGAACCGGCTCGACCTCACGCTCAATACCTATCTTCTGCTTGAAGACGGCGTGGTGCCGCTGTGCGAATGGACAGCGCCTTTCCTTGAAGCCCGCCTGCAGATCAAATGGTCCATTGCCAGGCAGTCGCCCCCGCTCCCGTCCCACGAAGCCGCGTCGCAGTACCCGCTGGCCAGACGCCGCGGCCGCGCGCGCCGCGAGCCAAAGGACTGACGCCTTCAAAAAGACTGACGCCTTCAAAAAAAAGGGCGCGCCTCTCTTTACAGAGGCGCGCCCGAAAAGATCCCGACTTGGCCGGCCCACGACCATGCCGGGATCCCCAGCGACCTAACTGCGCTGCTCGACTCGCGCGGCGTCCAATTCTTGCGCGGCCTGATCCAGCTTCTGCTTGGCGCGGCTGATACGGTTGGCGTCGCCGTCCCGCAGTTCACGGTTCAGCACTTCCTGGCGGGCGTTGACCTTGCTCTGCTTTTCGGCCACCTTTGCGGCGCGCGCCCTTGCAAGCGCCTGGTCGTCGCACTTTTGGCTCATGGCCAGGGCGACCCGCAGGCCAGCGATGCGCGCATTGTCGGCATGGGCACGCTGCGCGGCATCAAGCGCCTGCTCGACTTCCTGGATCTTGGCGGCGCAGCCCGTAGGAATTTCGGCCTGTGCGCCGACATCGCCGACCCCCACCACCAGAGCCAGCGCAACCCCGGCCAGGACGGCCCCCCTGACGATACCAATGCGTTGTCTGGCGACAACCGCGGCGGCTTTCCGCATATCCCTGATTTCCTATACAAGCACCGCCCAACGCGGCGAATGCCTCATGGTGCCCAGCCGCCACGGCATTGAATATTGGAACTTTCTGAAAATTGCGACGCTTGGAAATCTCGCGAGATTTCCAATCCGCACTCCTGTAACAAAAATCAGAAACATCCAATGCCCACCGATTTGCCACCAGCGCAGAATGCATCAACCCTCACAAACTGGAAGGTATATGACACTTCGAGTGCTTGTATTGGAAGACGATCCCATTCAGGCGCGCTATGCCTCGGCAGCGCTGACCCGCTGCGACCTCACCGAGTTCGGCGTCGTCAATGACGCGCAGGAAGCGCTAAGACGCCTGCGCGCGCAACGCTGGGACGTCCTGCTGTGTGATCTGTGTCTTCCGGGCATGGACGGCATTTCGCTGGTGCGTGAACTGGCCACCCTGAGCGCTCCGCCCCAGGTGATTTTCACCACCACGCTCGACCCCCGCTTTCTGCGATCCGCCGAGCGGGTCGCCCGCAGCTCATCGGTCGAAGTCATCGGTCTGATCGAAAAGCCGCTGGCCGTCGATGCACTGCGCGACATTCTGGCGGGCAGCGGCTGCCTGGCCCCCGCAAACCCCGCGGTCCTGCCGGCCAACCGGGGTTTTCCCATGACCGAGCGCGCCACACTCGAAGCCCTGCACGATGGCCGCATCCAACCCTGGTTCCAGCCCCAGATCTGCTGCCGGACCGGCCGCATTCTCGGCGTCGAGGCGCTGGCGCGTTGGTACGAGCCGTTGCATGGCATCCTTTCGCCCCACACCTTCCTGCCCACCATCGCCGCGCGCAACCTCGATGGGCAACTGGCCGCCTGCATCTTGCGGCAATCCCTGGCTGCCCAGCAGCGCTGGCAGGCGGGCGGGTTGGGCGTCTCGATTTCCATCAACCTCAGCAGCGCCGCCATGGCCCGCCACAGCGTGGTGCAATCACTGATCGGCCTGGCCGATGCCTGCGGCGCACGGCGCGAAGACGTCGTCTTCGAAATGACCGAAACCCTGGACGACCACACGGCCGAAGGCTCGCTGTTCGAGAACCTGGCCGAACTGCGCATGGCCGGATTCGGGCTCGCCATCGATGATTTCGGCATCGGTTACTCATCGATGGCGCGGCTGCGCGACATCCCTTTCACAGAACTCAAGATCGACCGCTCTTTCCTGGAAGGCCTGTCCCACCATCCGCATCAACGCGCCATCGTGGAATCCATGATCGGCCTGGCGCATCGGCTGGGCATGCATACGGTTGCCGAAGGCGTGGAGACCGAAGCGCACAGCAAGGTCATTCGTGAACTCGGCTGCGACCGCGAACAGGGCTATCTGTACGGCGCGCCCATGCCCGAATGGCAACTGCTGTCGTTCTGCCGGGCCCGGGGCATGCTGCCGCTGTCCGAACACACCTTACCGCCCTCTTCGCTATGCAGCTAAAATGTGCCGATCTGCCGTAACGGTTGATGCCTGCCCGCAATGAAGGATATGGCACCGTGCCTACTGTATTCGCACCCGCGTTCGGGAAGTTGCTTGGCGCCGCCGCAATCGCCCTGGCCCTGACGCTCTCCCCCTTCCCATCCCGCGCCGCACCCGTTCCCCCCCCGCCCATTGCAGACCTGGCCAGTTCATCGGAAGCCAGCAGTGTGGTGCTGCCCCATTCCGGTGACGAAAATGAGGCGGCGCCCAACCGCCGCGTCATCGTGGGCGTGCTGGAGGGCATGGCGCCCCTGATGTCGCGCAGCGATCGCAACGACAATGCCCGCGGCCTGGCGGCCGACTACCTGGACATCATTGCCCGGGCCAGAAACCTGTCGGTAGGGGTCCGCTTCTACGACACCCTGGCCGCGTTGTCGGCCGCGCTGGCCGCAGGCGAGATCGACGCGGCCGTCGGCGCCGATGCCATGCTGCCGCCCGCGCAATACCCGCGGTCGGCGCCTATTTTCAGCGCCGCCGCCGTCGTCATCACCCGTTCCGAAGTCCGCAACACCAATGCGCTGGGCAAGGGAACGCTCGGCTACCTGCGCACCGAGCTGGACACCAGCGCGGTGCAACAGCGCATCCCCGACGTGCCACTGCAAGCCGTGGACAGCTACTACGAAGGCCTGGAGCGCGTCGCCACCCACAAGGACGTGGCGTTCCTGGGAGACACCGTCTCGATCTCGGCCTACAACAACGCCATCCTGTTCTACATGCTCAAAGCGCGCCCCTCCACCACGGGCCTGCGCACGCAATACCATTTTGTCTTCAATCCGCAGCGCGCCGATCTGCAGCAACTCTTCGACGAGGCCCTGGCCACCGTTCCGCCGCGGGCCCAGGCCACGCTGCAGCGGCGCTGGGTACTGGCCGAGCAGGGCCGGCTGGACGGCAAAGTCAACTTCACCGACGCCGAGCTGCAATGGATCAAGGACCACCCGAAGGTATCGGTTGCGGCGTCCGCGCTGGTGATTCCCTTCACCTTCCGCGACAGTTTCGGCCGGGCCGCGGGCATTTCCAGTTCGGTGCTGGATCTGATCTCCGCCCAGACCGGACTGGTCTTCACGCACGAATTCTATGATTCGGCGCTGGACCAGCTCAACGCCGTACGCGCCGGGCAAGCGGACATGGCCAGCACCATGCAGGGCAACTATCCGGATTTTTCCGGTCTGTTGACGAGCCGGCCCATCCTGCGCACGACCTACGCCCTGATTTCACGACCAGACGGCCCCGGGCCCAGAGACTTCTCGGAACTGGCGCCCCTGCGCGTGGCCCTGGTTGCCGCATCCCCGCTCAAGTCGCTACTTGCGTCGTCCTCTTCCGGCCGCCCCCCGGTTGTCGTCCCCGTATCGACCGGCCTGGCTGCGCTGAACGCGGTCGCCACTGGCGAGGCCGACGCGACCGTTCTGCTCTATCCGTCCGCTGAATACCTGATCACCCGCTTCTACCAAGGCCAGTTGCTGATCACGGGCATCGCCAAGCCGGACATGGTCCCGTTCGTCTACCCGGTATCCGACCGCGCCCCGCTGCTGGCCTCGATCATCGACAAGGTGCTCGGCGCCATCACCGACGATCAGATGGAATTCATCATCGCGCAATGGCAGTACTCCGAACAGCTGGAATTTCGCTGGGCCGCCCGCGGGCCGCTGATACGCGGCCTGATCATTGCGGGCAGCGTTGCCGCCGTGCTGCTCGCGGCGTGGCTGGTCATCCTGCTCGTACGGTTCATGATCCGGCGCCGCAACGACCGCCTGATGCAGGAACGCCTGACGCTCAAGCGCCAGATGCTCGACGCCAATCCCAACCCCATGTACGTCTGGAACCCGGACGGCGTCATGATCGCCTGTAACGAAGCCTTCGAGAAGCTCGTCCAGGATCCCGTCGTGGACATGAACCTGACCCTTGAAGGCATCGCCACGCTGGACGACGACAGCCGCCAGAAAATCAGGCAGGCCTACGATCAGGTCAAGGCCACCCGCCAGCCGTACTTCGCCGAAATGACCCTGACCCTGGGCGGACGCGAGCTCACCGGCCAGCATTGGGTGGTGCCGCTGCTGTCCGCCAATGGCGACATCCAGGCCTTGCTCGGCGGCTGGGTCGACCTGACCGAACTGAAAGCGACCGAACGCTCGCTGCAACTGGCCATCCAGCACGCCGATGCGGCCAACCGCGCGAAGATGCTGTTCCTGGCGACCATCAGCCACGAGATCCGCACGCCGATGAACATCGTGGTCGGCGCGCTGGAACTGCTCAAGGAAGGCAAGGCCGGCGACGTCTCGCTGCCTGCCCAGCAGCAGGCCGCGCTGGCCTACGATTCGGCCACCGCGCTGCTGTTGTTGCTCAATGACATCCTGCATTACTCCAAGATCGAAGCTGGCGAAGTATCGCTGCATTTTTCGTCCAACGACCTGACCGAGGCCCTGCCCCGCTGGGTCGCCGCGTTCAGCCGCTCGGCCGAGGCCAAGCACATCAGCCTGACCACCCGGGTCGCTCCCGACGTGCCCGCCGAATTGGTGTTCGACGCAGGCCGCCTGCGGCAGATCGTCAACAACCTGGTCGCCAACGCGATCAAATTCACCCCGGA
>NZ_JAELTJ010000325.1 GCF_016428805.1 Achromobacter sp. ASV32 | reverse complement strand
CCTCATCCTCGTCCTCGTCATCGATATCCGGACCTGCATCTTTCTGCGCCTTGACGAGTTCACTCAGTCCGTCACCGCCAGATACAACATTTTCGCCATCACCACCGCGATTGGACTTGTATTCCGCCAGTTGCAGTTTGCCTTTGCGCTCCTCCGCCATGCTGCGATCTTGCAGACCGTTTCTCTTGATGTAATCGTCAATACCGCCGTAATCTTGCTGGTCAATCATGCCGAATTCAAGCTCCTCTGTAGCATCGCCCTCCTCGGGAAATACTTCAATTACAATGTTGAACGTAATTTGGAGAATGTTGGTGTAGCTTATAGCAGCGATGCGTTTAAGAGGCACAAAGATGAGCGGCTTTTTGTAACCCCAGAGAATGCCGTTTTCAAGGAAGAAGAGGTAGCCATCCTTGGAGCCTCGAAAGGCACCAATATGAACAGCCTTTTCGTTTGGTCGATGTGATTGCCGAATGACGCTGTGGAACTTGCTAGGGTTGGCAGAGACAATGTCGACAGGATTGCCAACAGCTCGTAAC
>NZ_JAELTJ010000324.1 GCF_016428805.1 Achromobacter sp. ASV32 | reverse complement strand
GCATATCCGCTCTCAAACGGGATACCATTTGACATTGAAGATTTTGGCGTCGTCTTGAGTGCTGGTCTTACTTGTCCCAAGCATGGATGGTCATTTGACCTCTTTACTGGCATGTCAGATCGTGGACAGTACAAGCTGCCAGTCTGGGAAGTCCAACTACGAGACACCGACGGGACAACGCCTCTTCCGAATGTATTAAAGGATATAGATGACTTGTCAAGCAAGACAATATGGATTAGACGGAAGCAAAGGATGGGCTGAACGAGGCTATGCTCTGGCGACAGTGAACATAAAAGTTACGGATAATACCCGCTCCGCATAGAAGGAATAGACAAGAATCTGGAACAACGATGGTCCAGAACAAAACATACATACAATAAATACACACACAGTATATTGCGAGTATTCAGATACTTTACAAGGGTCTCCAAGTGGCCGTGTTTACAATCAGCTTCTAGTTGGATGCCACCCCTTACCCCGCGCGTGAGTCACAAACTTTCAGCCTCAATAGCTGTGCGACGAGTTCAGCCGTGGAGG
>NZ_JAELTJ010000323.1 GCF_016428805.1 Achromobacter sp. ASV32 | reverse complement strand
ACATTGGACATTCACCACCTGGAGACCACACCCGTCACGCCTGTTCGTTGGCCTACATGTCTCGAAAGTTGTGCTCAACCCTGTCCATTTGGGTGAAAGTCTTTTCCCCAAATTTTCAACCATTTCGTACAAGTATTATACGTTATGTTAGAACGCCTTCCCTCATATTAATCTGAACTCGTTACTGGGGTAAACTGGCGCAAAACGCAACTCGCGTGCGGTTACAGTGTCGCACCTACGGTACTTTTCACACCATACGGATAATAAACATACTTGAAGTACTCGACGGTCATCTTGGTCGTTATCACCACGGTCCACCAGATACCGCTTCACTGCCGCTGATAAGGCCCAGCTTCTCCCCCAGTTCCCAGTTCCCCATGGGGTGCTTCATTCTGTCGGTTTCTGTAGACTCTGAGTCACACATCTCTGCTCAGTAATAACACCAACAATGACATGTTCATTAAAGGGCGTTGATGGCGCCATCATGTCGAGCGGACGACTAATAGCTCGTACAACAAAGTTTAAGCCCGCCTGTCC
>NZ_JAELTJ010000322.1 GCF_016428805.1 Achromobacter sp. ASV32 | reverse complement strand
ATGCACTCGCGGATTGGGAGATGCTCGTATTAAAGGCAAGTCGTGACCGAGTTGGTAACGGAAGTCCCCAGGAAGCGGACGACGAGGTTCTGGTGCCGGCACTGGAATACTAGTAACAGACGACGGGCCTGAGGCAGCAACCGCGTAAGGTGGTGGTGGTTTTGGTGCTGAAGGACGTTGCTGGGATGCTGTCGGAGGAGCAATTGATACACTTTCTCGATGCACTGGCATGAGTTCATGTTGATGGCTTGCCCTATGTAGACGTCGTAGGAGAGCGGTGCGAATGCCCTGCGGCACGCCGCTTTGAGACTGCATTTGGCCATGGCCACGTTCTTGAGAGCTCCACCGACATGTTTCGGGATTGGAAGAAAACGGAACAACACCATCTCGTTTAGCCATTTCTTCCTCTCCAAGTTGCCAGTGCATCGCCTCTGCTGCGCTCATTGGGACCCCCAGCTCTTCTGCAACCTTTGCCCACATCTCAGGCTTGTACCTGCAAGCACTATTAACATCGAAGACACAGGAGAAGTGTATCAAT
>NZ_JAELTJ010000321.1 GCF_016428805.1 Achromobacter sp. ASV32 | reverse complement strand
GTACAACCAAGACATGAACCATCCATTACGCCGTATGGCAAATGGAATGAGAAAAGAAGCAGAAAAACTGATTCCCCTGATCCCCGATATGATTATTCGATCACGAGCGGAGGTTGAGGCTGAAGAACGTCGCAAACAGAACGGCGGCGACGACGACGGCGGTGATGATTCTGATGACGAACCCATCATGTCTTCTCGAGGCCGCAAGACTGGCACCAAGGGCGCGAATAAATCGCGTACGGCGCCTACCGACCAAAAAGAGGACACGCCTGTTGTTGACCAAAAACCCGTTATACAACTTAATGGGCTACTGGGAAAGCAGGGACGTGAAGGATCCGAAGCGGACGGCAGCAATGGATTTTCGACGCCGCCAGTTGCTGGATCAATAACCCCCGGGGCTGCCAATGGGATTTCGGGTATCACAAGCAATGCAGATGCCATGGATATCGATGGGCCAACCCTGAACGGAATGGGACTTAATCAATTCGGCCAGGACAACGAGCAGGTTTACGAAGACGAAGAGTACAAGGTCTGGAAA
>NZ_JAELTJ010000320.1 GCF_016428805.1 Achromobacter sp. ASV32 | reverse complement strand
CTACTAGGCAGATAGCGCCGTACATATGCCGAATGAAGAGAAAGACGGCACAGATATAAATAAGCCTCGATTGACATACCGGTAGTTGCGGGGTAAGCTGGGGCTAGTAAGAACTTAAATTTCCATCACTACCGCTGTCCATGTATGTAGCGGGACGAATAACGCCGATAATCGACTTCGGAGTCGCCGCGCGTGGTGCTTGAACGCGCGATTGTACAGTAATCTCACACATCCTACGCATCCTACGCATCCTGCTTTTTGTGGCCGGTGTGCTTAGCAAGCATTATGTCATTGGCATACTAGAGGCCCGCGGCCGGCCGCTTTACACACTAATGCCGATCTTCTGGCCGGTAAAAAGAAGACCGTGAAAGTGTCGCTATTTTGTTTTTGCCGTCGGCTCTACTGACGAAGCAGACCGACGGTAGACTTGTTATTCTCGGTCACAGATAATGCCCGCATAACTCCAGCTGACGCCTCAGAAAGCTGTCATGTCTTTTATCCCTATAAGTGCTAAACCGACCCAATAGCACGATATCAGCC
>NZ_JAELTJ010000319.1 GCF_016428805.1 Achromobacter sp. ASV32 | reverse complement strand
ATCGTGGCCCTACCACGACACCGATACGTTACTACAGAGCCCGTACTCGGGCGAGCTCATGATTAATCCCGTCTTTGAGCGGCACCTGCGCAACCTGGATAATTGGAAACTCGGAGAGGCGTTTGCGCGAGCGTTGCCGATGCTTGCCGATACGTGTAACATTGCGACTACGCCAGGCTCTGCGTCTACAAGGCCGGCTGGCCATTCGACTGACTCATCGACTTCTCCTGGCGCAAGTTAGCGCCCCTTCAAAGGGTAAAAAAATAAAAACCTTGGTGGCTTTGGGCGTATTACATGGTTAACAGGACAGAACATGGCATGAGGTCGGGACAAAAGCGCCAGAATTGGAGTTTTGTTGGCTTTATCACTGACTGTACCTTGGTTTTTGCATCTTCACGTATATTGAGACAGTAATCGAACACGAATGGAGTTGTATTAGTTACGATTTTATGTATATTTAGACAGTAAACAAACACGAGTTTGCCATCATTGTACATTTGCATGAGCGCCGTGAACAACTCCATGCTACATATCAGATATA
>NZ_JAELTJ010000318.1 GCF_016428805.1 Achromobacter sp. ASV32 | reverse complement strand
GCCATGGCTCGTACCTCGATCACAGTATGAAACCCTCCAGGCTACTAGTATGGAGCCCAGAGCGAAAGTTTATTCCTCCGATTCGTATCACTTGTAAACATACGGGCATGCACCATTCAACTGCCGCCAACTTTCCCGCAACGTTCCGCGTTTAGACCAGAGGTTGCGGCAAACTTGAGTAGTTCCATCGAGCAACGAGTATTCCTCCGTCCTGAATCTCAAGCGGAGTATCCGCATTCAAGTCCCCGCCCCGGGACCGCCGCCGCCCCCACTCAACTCCACGCTGGGATGGCCGGACCAATCCCAAGGCGCGCGTTTAGATGCATATGGCGCTAAGCCCTCTGCCGTATATAATGGGGACGGGAGTGCAAATCAACGGCAGCTACGTAATCTTACTCTGTTGTAATCCGTACTAAATTTATTTTACATTATTTTACATTATTCTACATTATTTTGTTACGATTATTCGTAAGAGATTCCAGTCTTGTGGGCGCCATTGTTTATAATGTGCATGGGGGTACAAACTGTCTCTTATACACATC
>NZ_JAELTJ010000317.1 GCF_016428805.1 Achromobacter sp. ASV32 | reverse complement strand
CGGCAGCGTCAGATGTGTATAAGAGACAGGTCCCACAAGCGTGGCAACTCCCTCCACACCCTTCTCCCGTGCCGTTTTTAGGTATTTTACTTCAGAAGGCTGCCTCTTAGCCGATCGCCAGGAAAACTTGGCGACGCCGTTCTTGGTTGCAAAGCATGTCGTTCCCCGGCACACCACAGCGCGCTGCTTGACAAGTAGATGCTTTAGTTCTACACGTTCGTCTTTGCCGTCAGCTCCCTGCACCGTTATATAGCGGTGGCCGGTTTTCCACTCAATGGACCTGTCGAGACCCATCGCTTCGTCATCCATCGTGGCGTATGCGACAAGAGCCCTGGCAAACTTCTCGGGTTCGCGATGGACGTCAAACTCACCAGAGCTGTATGCACCGGAGCGGTCAAAAATCCAGAGTTCCATCGTAGTGCCCTTGATGGTAAATGCGTGGACAAAGCGGCGCATTGGCTGGTCGTCAAAGATGCTGCGGACATGTCTCGTGAGCTGCAGTAGGCATGCCTTGAAGTCGGCTGTCTTAGGAGACAGCTTATGC
>NZ_JAELTJ010000316.1 GCF_016428805.1 Achromobacter sp. ASV32 | reverse complement strand
CAGGGCTGGTCCTTTGACGAAGACCTTGGCGGGACAAAGTCTTCATGCACTCTGGCGCCAAACGCAGATTTGTGTTTAACATTCGCATGACGACTCAGATTTAACTCCCCAGCAGATTTACTGGACGGTGTTTTATTGCCGCTTTCATGTTCTTGCCGTGAAACATCCTCTATGGGACTTTCCTCCAAGGTTGGGCTCAAGGTGTTCATGCTAGGCTTGTGGGCGAGGAAACTTGAAACTCGTTTCGGAGCGACTCGACATCGCGGTCGTACAATATTTGTTGTTGGAGTCTCTGGATCTGATTCATGTCCACCCTTATGTGCATTAAAATGAGGTGCTTTGTCGTCCGTAAATTCTCGAGGGAGCCGCATCAATATTGCTTCTGCGGCCGAAGACCTGAGTGACGATCTTTCTATGCTGCTGGATGAAACCTGTCGTCTGTGATGCGCTCCCAAAGACTTCATTTGACGGACAATATCGCGCCAATTCGAAATGAGCATCTCAGTAGTTCCAATAGCAACGTTGATTTTGTCGACAGTAGGCTGGGC
>NZ_JAELTJ010000031.1 GCF_016428805.1 Achromobacter sp. ASV32 | reverse complement strand
CAAACTCTTGCGCATCGCCTATGGGATCTGGCGCACCGGCCAGCCCTTCGATCCTGGGAAATTGCGGCCGGTTATGGGTTGACCCAAACCATAGAATCTCGTACGCCTTCGGCTCCCTACGGATTCCGTCGGGCGCATCTACACGCCCAGCGTCCCCCCGGCCACACGCCACAGAGCTGCATCAGTTGCAATTTCACGGACGCTGGGGCGGGCGGTGTGCTTGGCATTTTTATGTCGAACTAGGGGGGTGGGCGGGGTGGGACGGTGCCCGCCTCGTGCCGGCCGCGCGGGCGGCCTTACGAGGCTTACGCGGCGTCTTGCAGGCGCCGATGCCGCTCTCGCGTGTTGGTGATGCTGCTGTTTTCTAGTGTGCGACGGCAACAGATCAGAAGACCGCCGAAGGCAATAGGTCAGCAGCTTGCCGCAACGGCCCCCCGATGAAAATCCAGCCAATCCACGCCGGCCTGCTACCGGCGCGGATGCCGTGGCGTTCCACGTCAGTGAGTAGCGCCTGATGGGCGGCGCGCGAGACGGTCAGCATGCGCAAGTCGGTACCTGCCGCGCCGCCCATCACCGCCCCTCCCCCCTGACGGGGAAACCACTAGAAAACCAATCTCCATAAGCGCGAAGCGCCCCCGCAACACTGCCAACAACATGAATGCCAAACGTGGCCGCCCGCGCGGCCGCGGCTTGGCGACCCTGTAGATTTCATGCCCTGACCACAGGTCTAGCGACGCGACAAGCCTCAAAAAGCGTAGTCCCTCGCGGCGGTGGCATGCGGGACGGGCAACCTCGATGCGCCCGAGGGAATCGGAAGGGAGCCGAAGGCGGACGACGATGACGACGGGGAAGTCCGGCGCCCGCGCGCCGGACCGCAATCGTGGGCGCCCGTCCCGCATGCCACCGCCGCGAGGGACGACCTACGAAGAACAGATCGACGCACAAAGCCCAAAGCAACAAAAAAACTACCCCTGCGCCTTGATCACTTCCCGAGCAATCACCAGTTGCTGAATCTGCGAAGTCCCTTCAAAAATTCGGAACAACCGCACATCCCGATAAAACCTCTCCACCGCATACTCCGACATATACCCCGCCCCCCCGTGAATCTGCACCGCCCGATCCGCCACGCGCCCCACCATCTCCGTCGCATACAACTTGCAGCAAGCCGCCTGCATCGTCGTGTTCTCGCCTCGGTCCCGCATCTTCGCCGCATCCAGCACCATACAACGCGCCGCGTACAGCTCTGCCTGGCTATCGGCAATCATGGCCTGGATCAATTGGAATTCAGAGATCGGCTGCCCGAACTGCTTGCGGTCCATCGCGTATTGCACCGCGTCGCGCAGCAGACGGTCTGCGATGCCCACGCAGAGCGCCGAGATGTGCAGGCGGCCCTTGTCCAGCACTCGCATCGACGTCTTGAAGCCGTTGCCTTCCTCGCCGCCCAGCAGCGCCGACGCCGGCACCCGGCAGTTGTCGAACACCACGTCGCTCGTCAGCGCGCCCGCCTGGCCCATCTTCTTGTCCGGCTTGCCGATGATCAGGCCGGGCGTGCCGGCTTCGACCAGGAAGCATGAGATCGACGCCGCGCGGCGTTCCGGCGCGGTGCGCGCCATCACCGAGAACAGGCCGGCGATCGGCGCGTTCGTGATGTAGCGTTTCGTGCCGTTCAGCACATAGTGGTCGCCGTCGCGTTCGGCCGACAGGCGCAGCGCCATCGCGTCCGAGCCGGCGTCCGGCTCCGTCAGCGCGAACGAACCGATCAGCTCGCCGCTGGCCAGGCGCGGGAGATAGCGCGCGCGTTGCTCGTCAGTGCCTGCCAGCACGATGGCCTGCGAACCGATGCCGATATTGGTGCCTGCCAGCGAGCGGAACGCCGGCGACGTCTGGCCCAGCTCGAACACCACCCGCACCTCTTCTTCCATCGTCAGCCCCAGGCCGCCGTAATCGGGCGAGATCGACAGGCCGAACAGGCCCAGCTCGCGCATCTCGGCCACGATGTCCGGCGGCACCTGGCCGCTCGTGGCCAGTTCGTCTTCGGCGGGAATCAGACGTTCGTGCGTGAAACGGCGCACCGCGTCCAGCAACAGGGTCAGGGTTTCGGTATCCAGGGCCATGATCAAGGTCTCTCAAGCATGCGGGGCAGCGGCGCTCAAGCGCGCATGCCGCCAATCAGTAAATCGAAATAGCCGGCGGCGATCGTCTCGGCGCTGTCGCCCTGGCCGGGCTTGTACCAGCGCACCATCCAATTGAGCATCGACAGCACCGCGCGGCCGGTGGCGGGCACGTCCAGCGCGCGGAATGTGCCGTCGGCCACGCCCTGCGCGATCAGCGCGCGCAGGCGTTTCTCGTAGCCATCGCGCAGGCGGGCGGCGTCTTCGCGTTCCGGCAGCGCCATGCCCGAATAGCCGATCAGCATCGTCACGAACTCGGCATGGTGCTGCTCGAAGTAGCGCGCGTGGCCCACCATGAACGCGCGCAGCTGGCCGGCCGCGCCCTCGGCGCGCGCCACGTCCTGGCCCACGCTCTGGGTCAGGCCGTCCAGCACCGCCAGGATGATCGCGTCGTAGATGTCCTGCTTGGTCGTGAAGTAGTGATAGATGGCCGCCTTGGACACGCCGATCGCGGCGGCCAGGTCCGAGACGGAGCTGCCGTCGTAGCCGCTGCGTGCAAACAGCTTGGCGGCTTCGGCCAGGATGCGTTCGCGCGGCGCCGCCATGGTGGGCGGGCGGCCGGCGCGGGCGCGTTTGGAAGCGGGAGCAGCGGATGTCGCCATGGAGGGGCCAGGTGAGGCGGCGCCGGTGGGGCCAATAGCGGACCAGAAGCAGGTCCCTTCCATTGACAGCGGTTCGGCGCTTGCCGTTAAATAAAGATTAATTAATTACCGGACGGTCGGTAGGTAATTATAGGCACATCCGTTCCCGCCGCTCAAGCAGGACTTGCGCGGTCCACCCGAAACCTCACGCGACGACGCTATGCCCCACTCTCTAGTGACTGATTTGTATGGCCAGATGTCCCTGCCGGTCATCAGCGCCCCCATGTTCATCGTGTCCAACCCGAAACTGGTCGTCGCGCAATGCACGAGCGGCATCGTGGGTTCGTTTCCGGCGCTGAACGCGCGGCCGCAGAGCCTGCTGACCGATTGGCTGGACGAAATCCAGGCCGGCTTGGCCTCGTACCGCGAAGCCAATCCGGGCGCCACGGTGGCCCCCTTTGCGGTCAACCAGATCATCCACCAGTCCAACGACCGGCTCGAACAGGACCTGGCAGTGTGCGCCAGCCACCGCGTGCCGCTGATCATCACCAGCCTGCGCGCGCCCGGCGATCTGGTCAAAGGCGTGCACGACTGGGGCGGCAAGGTGTTCCACGACGTCACCACCATCCGCCACGCCGAAAAAGCGCTGGAGGCGGGGGTGGACGGGCTGATCCTGGTGTGCGCGGGCGCGGGCGGCCATGCCGGCACGCTCAGCCCGTTCGCCCTGGTGTCCGAAGTGCGCCGCTTCTACGACGGCCCGCTGATCCTGTCGGGCGCCATCACGTCCGGCGAACACGTGCTGGCCGCGCTCGCCATGGGCTGCGACTTCGCCTACATGGGCACGCGCTTCATCGCCAGCGACGAAGCCAATGCCAGCGATGGCTACAAATCGGCCATCGTCGACGCCAGCGCGTCCGACATTCTCTACACCCCATTTTTCACCGGCATCCCGGGCAACTACCTGAAGGCCAGCATCACGGCCGCCGGCCTGGACCCCGCCAACCTGCCCCAGCCGGACAGCGGCGCGTCCAATTTCGGCTCGGGGCGCGTCAAACCCTGGAAGGACATCTGGGGCGCGGGTCAGGGCGTGGGCGGCATCGCCAGCGTGCAGCCCACGCGGCAGATCGTCGACACCCTGCGCCGCGAGTATGCGCAGGCCAAGGAAAAACTGGCCGCAAGGACCTACGCATGAGCGCCGGCCTGAAGGTATCGCGCGACGGCGCGGTGCTGACGCTGGTGATCGACCGCCAGGACCGCCGCAACGCGCTGGACACGGCCACCTACGCCGCGCTGACCGCGCAGATCTCGCAGGCCGCGGCCGACGCCAGCGTGTCCGCCGTGATCCTGGCCGGCGCCGGTGAACACTTCACCGCCGGCAACGACCTGCGTGACTTCCAGGCCGAACGCGGCGCGGGCGACAGCGCCGGCCTGACCTTCCTGCGTGCGCTGACCCAGGCCGACGTGCCCATCATCGCCGCCGTCGAGGGCTACGCCATCGGCATCGGCGTGACCCTGCTACAGCATTGCGACTTCGTCTACATCGGCGAAGGCGCCACGCTGCGCATGCCCTTTGTGGCGCTGGGCCTGTGCCCCGAGGGCGCATCCAGCCTGCTGATGCCGCGCCTGGCTGGCGCCCGCCGCGCCGCCGAATGGCTGCTGCAGGGCAAGGCCTTCTCGGCCCAGGAGGCCTGCGATGCCGGGCTGGGCACCGCGGTCACGGCCAAGGGACAGGCGCTGGCGGCCGCGCAGGCCACCGCGGCCAGCCTGGCCAGGCAGCCGCCCGCGGCGCTGCGCCTGACCAAGTCCATGCTCAAGCGCCCGGACCGTCAGGCCATCCAGGACACGCTCGACTACGAGGCGCAGCAGTTCCGCGCCCGGTTGCAGACGGAAGAGGCGCAGGCCGCGTTCGCGGCTTTCTTCAAGAAGTAAGGGCGCGCGGGGCGGCAACCCCCGCCGCCCCGCGCGTTTCCGGGCCCGGCCAGGCAGACACCGCGGCGCCGGCCCCGCTCAGAACGGCGAATCGGGCCGGAAGTTCGGCGCGCGCCGTTCGCGCAGCGACTGCACGCCTTCGCGCACGTCGGGTCCCCCGAAGCCCATGAATTCCAGTGCCAACGACGTATCGAAGGTCGGGCCGGCCATGCGCAGCCAATTGTTCAGCGAATACTTGGTCCAGCGGATGGCGGTCTGCGAACCGGCCGCCAGCCGGTTGGCGACCTCGAAAGCGCGGCCGATGAGTTCGGCCTCGTCCACGCACAGCGATACCAGGCCGATGCGCTCGGCCTCTTCGCCCGTCACGGTTTCGCACAGCATCAGGTAGTACTTGGCGCGCGCCATGCCGCACAGCAGCGGCCAGACGATGGCGGCGTGGTCGCCCGCCGTCACGCCCAGGCGGGTGTGGCCGTCGATGATGCGGGCGTCGCGCGCGGCGATGGAGATGTCAGCCAGCAGCCCGGCCACCAGGCCCGCACCGACCGCCGCGCCGTGCATGGCCGACACGATCGGCTTGCTGCAATTGATGATGTTGTAGACCAGGTCGCGGGCCTCGCGCCAGACGCGGGTGCGCACGTCGAAATCGTCCGCCATCTGCTGCACCAGGTCCAGGTCGCCGCCGCCGGAAAAGCCCTTGCCCTCGCCGCGGATCACCACCACGCGGGTATCGGGGTCGGTGTCGATATCGCGCCAGATGTCGGCCAGCTCGCGGTGCATCCGGTCGTCGGCCGTGGACAGCTTGCCCGGCTTGCCGTCCTTGGCGCCCATGATCAGTTCCAGCACGCCGTTCGGGTGGCGCCGCAGCTTCAGGGACTCGTAGGCGGAATAGTGTTCCAGCGTGATATCGGTCATTGTCTTCTCCGGTGGCGCGGGCGAAGGGCCGCGCATTTTTGGGCACTATAGTGGATAGGACACGCCCCGCCGCGCCCGCTGCAACCAGGAGCCTCAGCCAATGAACATCCCCGTGCCCCCTTCCGGCGGCGACATCCGCCGCGACGACCTGCCCGCCCTGTTCGCCCCGCGCGGCCAGGACACGCACAAGGGCAGTTTCGGCACCGTCGGGGTGGTGGGCGGCGGACGCGGCATGGAAGGCGCGGCACTGCTGGCCGCCCGGGCGGCCCTGAAGACCGGCGCCGGCAAGGTGCTGGTGGGCTTTGCCCAGGACACCGCGCCGCTGGCCTGCGACCTCCTGCAACCTGAGCTGATGCTGCGCGATGCGCGCTCGCTGCTCGACACGGATTGGGGGGTCACCGCCTGGGTCGCCGGCTGCGGCATCGGCACCGGCACGTCGGCGGCCAATGCCCTGTCCGAGCTGTTCGTCCTGCGCCACGGCGCGCCGCTGGTGCTGGACGCGGACGGCCTGAACCTGCTGGCTGCCGGCAGCGTGTTGCCCAACTGGGGCGAGGGCCCCGTGGTGCTGACCCCGCATCCGGCCGAGGCCGCCCGCCTGCTGGGCGCCGCCACCGCCGATATCCAGGCCGACCGCCCTGGCGCCGCCCAGGTGTTGGCGCAACGCTATGGCGCCTGGGTCGTCCTGAAGGGCGCCGGCACCGTGGTCTGTGCCCCGGACGGTGTCTGGCGCCGCAATACCAGCGGCAACCCCGGACTGGCCACCGCCGGAACCGGGGACGTATTGGCCGGCATGTTGGGCTCGCTGCTCGCCCAGCGCCTGCCCCTGGAGCAGGCCGTGGCCGGCGCGGTCTGGCTGCACGGCGCGGCAGCGGACGCCCTGGTGGCCCAGGGCGTCGGCCCGGTCGGGCTGACGGCCGGCGAGCTGGCGGATGCCGCCCGGCACCTGCGCAACGGGGGCTGAGACCCCTGGCGTGGCGGCTAAATCCTTGTCGGAAAAAACATTTTTACAACATACTAGGGTTTTCCCCTAAAAACGCGTTGCTTTCCTTTTAGGGTTTTCCCTATAATGGTTTTCACCAAGACGAAACGGACTGGAGCAAACCATGAGCGAACTGACCCTGAACCACACTGCCCGCCTGACCGACGCGCTGGAGCGTGACCTGCTCCGCGGCGCCCTCGAGAACCAACCGAATTCCCACCCGCTGACCAACCTGAAGAAGGCTGGCAAGGCGATCGCCGCCGCCGTCGCTGGCGTGTTCGCCTTCATCGACGAAGTCAACGAATCGATGAACAAGGCCCGCGCCGCCAGCTCGCGCTTCTCCGGCTCGCAGTGGTAAGCACGGCCGCGCTGAGCTGAATCGCGACGGATCTCCCGCGATTTGGCCCGGCGCGCTGTCGATGCAGCGCCCGCCGCCCACGCGGCGCCCGCTGTGTCCATGCGTAGCAAGAATCCCAATCGCCCCAGTGCGTAGCGGTCCCGAAGCGGGACGGCCCCGCACTGGGGCGATTGGCATTTGGGCGCCTCTATGGCGGCATTTCCTCTCTCGGCGTTTACCCTAGCGTCGGCCCGGCGCGCATTGACAGCGCGCGAAGCCCCTACCGATAATCGGCCCCTTGCCGTCGTGCTGGCGCCAAAAAACACCGCAAGCCCCCCCGGCCGACGTTTCTGTTTCCCGGTTGGCCCCCTCGCTGTTCCCCCCGCCAGGCACGATCCGGTTCGTTCCCCATCCGGAGTTGTCACCATGAAGTTGCGCACCACCCTGGCCCTCGTGGCCGCCGCCATTCCCTTGGCCGCTGCCCAGGCTCAGACGCTGAAGATCGGCCTGTCGGCCGAACCCACCTCGGCCGATCCCCACTACCACAAGATGACGCAGAACGACGCCTTCTCTGCGCACGTCTACAGCTCCCTGGTGGGCCGCAGCGCCGACATGAAGCTGGTGCCCGCGCTGGCCAAGTCGTGGAAGAACCTGGATGACCTGACCTGGGAATTCAAGCTGCGCGACGACGTCAAATTCTCCAACGGCAAGCCGTTCACGTCCGAGGACGTGCTGTTCACCATCTGCCGTACGCTGAACAACGAGACCAACGTGTCGCAGTCCTACATGGACACGACCAAGCTGATCACCGACGTGCAGACGCCGGACGCGCACACCGTCATCATCAAGACGGGCGCGCCCTACCCGCTGATGCCCGCCGAAATGGCGCGCTCGCTGCCGATCATCTGGAACGGCATCGTCGAGCACGGCAAGCTGACGTTCGACCCGAAGAAGGGTTGCGGCGTGACCGGCGCCTGGCCGACCGTGGCCGACTTCAACAATGGCAAGGACGCCATCGGCACCGGCCCGTATACCCTGAAGTCCTATGTCAAGGGCACCGGCATCGAGCTGGTGCGCAACGAGAACTACTGGGGCCCGAAGCCCTACTGGAAGGAAGTGAAGTTCGTGCCGGTGCCGGCCGCGGGCCCGCGCCTGACCGGTCTGTTGTCGGGCGACTTCGACATGATCGAGAACCCGGCCGCGCGCGACCTGCAACGCCTGAAGGACAACCCCAAGTTCGGTTTCGTGGCCACGCCGTCGACCCGCCTGGTGTTCTTCCAGCCTGACATCGGCCGCAATCCGAGCCCCTTCGTGAAGGCTGCCGACGGCAAGAATCCGCTGCAGGATCTGCGCGTGCGCAAGGCTATCTCGATGGCCATCGACCGCAAGACCATCACGGCCCGCATCATGGACGGCATGGCCACCCCGGCTTACCAGTACATGCCCGACGGCATGTTCGGCGCGCTGCCCAAGGCCCCGGAAATCAAGTACGACCCCGAAGGCGCCAAGAAGCTGCTGGCCGAAGCCGGCTACCCCAACGGCTTTGAGCTGACGCTGTCGTCCACCAACGACCGCTACGTCAATGACGGCCAGGTCGCCCAGGCCGTGGCTCAGTACCTGGCTCGCGTCGGCATCAAGACCAGCGTCGACGCCATGACCGCTTCGATCTACTTCCCCAAGCGCGCCAAGCGCGAGTTCAGCTTCTCGATGGGCGGCTGGCCGGCGGAAACGGGTGAAGCCTCGGCGCTGTTCCAGCTGTGGGTTGCCTCGCTCGACTCGCCCAACAGCCTGGGCACCAGCAACTACGGCGGCTTTTCCAACGCGGATTTCGACAAGGTCTACAAGCAGGCGATCGTGACGGTCGACGCCCCCAAGCGCGAAAAGCTGCTGCAGGAGGCCACCCAGATCGCCCTGGACAACGTGCCGCTGATCCCGCTGCACTTCGAAAGCAGCATCTGGGCCTTCCGCAAGGGCATCACCTACGAAGGCCGCCGCGACCAGTTCACGCTGGCCACCTCGGTCAAGCCCGACGCCAAGTAATCCGGCTTCGCCCCAAAAAAACGGCTGCCCTCAGGGGCAGCCTTTTTTTTGGGGCACCGCAAAGGCGGGCCGCTTGCCACAGCGCATCAGGTGGCCGGGCCGTCTTCCAGCAGCCGATCCAGCTCGCGCGACAGCAAGGCGATGAAGGCCTCGGTCTTGGGCGGCAGCACGCGCCCTTGCATGACGTAGATCTGCAGCATGCGCGATTGCAGTTCGGCGTTGGAGATCGGCACCGCCACCAGTTCGTCGCGCTTCAGGCTCCAGGCCACCGAGATATAGCCGCTGAGCATGATGGCGTCGGAGCCGAACACAAAGCCATGCAGCGGCGACGAATCGTTGCAGGTCAGCGTGGGTTCGAGCTGCACCGATTCCAGCAGGCAGCCCATTTCGAACAGGTGCCGCGTGGTCGTGCCGGGACCTGTCAGCGCCAGCGGATAGCAGCCCAGGTCCTGCAGGCTGACGCTCTGCCGCCCGGCCAGCGGGTGGCCGGCGGCCATCACGGCATGCACCGGGGCGCGGCGCGAGTAGCGCACGCTGACGCCGGCGATCCGCCCCACATTGAAGGTCATGCCCAGTTCGACGCTGCCTTCGGCCACGCGCCGGGCCACGTCGGACGGCGCCCCCACGTGCAGGTCGAAGCGCACGTCGGGCCAGTCGCGTCGAAAGCGCGCCATGGAAGACGGCAGGAAGATACGGGCCACGCCCTCGACCGCGGCCATGCGGATTTCGTTGCGCGCCGTGCCCTTGAGGGCGGCGATTTCCGGCAGCACGGAGTCGGATTCCAGCAACGTGCGGCGGGCGTGCGCCAGCAGCAACTGGCCCGCTTCGCTCAGGACCATGCCACGCGCGGCGCGCTCGAACAACGGCGCCCCGGCCTCTTCTTCCAGCTTGGCGATCTGCCGGCTGATGGCCGAGACCGCGACATGCAGGCGCTCGGACGCCCCGCTCAGGCTGCCCGCCTGGGCAACCTCGACAAAGTACCTCAGGGCGATGCCGTGCATGTTCAACCCTCGCTGATGACTCGGAGCCGGGATGAAGCTTTGCCTTTTATGCAAAGCTATCAATAAATATTCTAATTGTAGAGAAAGCTTCCCTGATCCTAGAATTTGCGCAACGATCCAGGCTGGCGCGCAAGACGCGTCCGCACAAAAAAGGGGAAGTCCGTGTCAGCAGCAGTTCCGAACGCCAGCCGCGCCGCCGCTGTCGGCCGCGCGGCCGCCTACGCCGAAAGCGGCGCCTTGCAACGCGACCTGGCCGGGCTGGTCGCCTATCGCACCGAAAGCCAGAACCCGGACCAGCGCGAGACGCTGTACGAGTACCTGCGCTCGGCGGTCGCCCCCCGCCTGCAGGGCCTGGGCTTTTCCTGCCAGGTCAAGGACAACCCCGTGGATGGCGGCCCGCCGTTCCTGTTGGCCGAGCGCCAGGAAGACCCCGCACTGCCCACCGCGCTGATGTACGCCCATGGCGACGTGGTGCGCGGCTACGACGAGCAGTGGCGCGAGGGCCTGGCCCCCTGGCGGCTGACGGCCGAAGGCGACCGCTGGTATGGCCGCGGCACGGCCGACAACAAGGGCCAGTACTGCATCAACATGGCGGCGCTGGAACAGGTGCTGGCCGAACGCGCTGGCCGCCTGGGTTTCAATCTGCGCATGCTGGTGGAATGCGGCGAGGAAGTCGGCTCGCCCGGCCTGCATCTGGCCTGCGACCAATGGCGTGAACAGCTGGCTGCCGACGTCTTCATCGCCTCCGACGGGCCACGGCTGGCGGCCGATCTGCCGACGTTGTTCCTGGGGTCGCGCGGCACGCTGCTGTTCGACCTGGTGGTGGACCTGCGCGGCCACGCCCACCATTCGGGCAACTGGGGCGGCGTGCTGCCCAACCCCGGCATCATCCTGGCCCACGCCCTGGCCAGCCTGGTGGACGCGCGCGGCCGCCTGCTGGTCGACGGCCTGCGTCCCCCGGCCATCCCGGCCGCGGTGCGCCAGGCGCTGGCGGACATCCAGGTCGGCCAGGACGAAGACGCCCCCGACATCGATCCCGACTGGGGCGAGCCCGGCCTGACACTGGCCGAGCGCCTGTTCGGCTGGAACACGCTGGAAGTGCTGGCCTACAAGACCGGCAACCCCGACAACCCGGTAGGCGCGATTCCCCCCCGCGCCAGCGCCACCTGCAACCTGCGTTTCGTAGTCGGCACCGACTGGCGCCAGACCGAAGCCATCCTGCGCCGCCACCTGGACGCGCAGGGCCTGTCGCACGTGGCCATCCGCATGCGCCGCGGCACGCCCGCTACCCGCCTGGACCCGGATGATCCCTGGGCCCGCTGGGCCGTGGCCTCGCTGGCCGCCACCACCGGCAAGACGCCGGCACTGCTGCCCAACCTGGGCGGCACGGTGCCCAATGACGCGTTTTCCGAGGTGCTGGGCCTGCCTACCGTGTGGGTGCCCCATTCCTACCCCGCCTGCTGCCAGCACGGCCCGGACGAACACCTGCTGGCATCCGTGGCGCGCGAGGCCGCAGCCGTCATGGCGGGCCTGTTCTGGGACCTGGGCGAACAGGGCGCGGCCATTGCCGCCGGGCGGCGGCGCCCGGCCACCTGACCCGTTCCTGACCGCCCTGCACGCGCATCCCCTATACAATCCCCTTCGCTTGATCGGAGTTCCCATGTCATTGTCTTCATCCGCGCCTCGTCCGCGCCCCTTTCTGCTTGCCTGTCCGGATCTGTCGGCCGAACGCCTGGGCAATACGGATACGCCGGGTGTCTGGCATTTCGACGCCGGCGTGCCAGGCAAACGCGTCATGCTCAGCGCGCTGGTCCACGGCAATGAGCTGTGTGGCGCCTGGGCCCTGAAAGAAGCCCTGGCCGCGGGCCTGCGCCCCCGGCGCGGTTCGCTGACGCTGGCGTTCTGCAATCTGGCCGCGTTCGACCGCTTCGATCCCGCCAACTACGCCCCGGCGCGCTTCGTCGACGAAGACATGAACCGCGTCTGGAGCGACGACAAGCTGGCCCTGCCCCTGAGCCAGGAACGCCGCCGCGCCGCCGAACTCCGCCCCTGGGTGGCCCAGGCCGACTGGCTGCTCGATTTCCATTCGATGAGCAATTCCGACGTGCCGCTGCAACTGACCGGCATGGAACAGCGCAACATCGACCTGGCCCTGGCGCTGGGCAACCCCGCCACCATCATCGCCGACGCCGGCCACGCTGCCGGCGTGCGCATGCGCGACTACGGCCGCTTTGGCGAAGCCGGCGACAACGGCACCCGTTCGTTGCTGATCGAATGCGGCTTCCATGGCGCCCCCGAAGCGCGCGGCGTGGCAATCGACCAGATGGCGCGTTTCCTGCTGGCCGCCGGCACGCTGGACGAAGCCGACCTGCCGCCCGACTGGATCGCGCCTCAGGCCAGCGCCCAGCGCGCCCTGCGCGTGACCCATGCGGTGGCCGCGAAAAGCGCCGATTTCCGTTTCGCCGAGCCCTGGAAGGGCCTCGAAACGCTGGCGCGCGCCGGCACCGTCATCGGCTGGTCCGAAGGCGAGGCCGTGACCACGCCCTACGACGATTGCGTGCTGATCATGCCGTCCACCGCCAACCTGCGGGCCGGCGTCACCGTCGTGCGGCTGGCCCAGCCCATCCTCTGATCTTCCGAGCGGCGCGCCCTCGATGGCGCGCCGCCTTACATAAAAGCAATCCAAGGGAAGCAGCAATGTCCGCAAACGTTTTCATCCGCAGCGCCATGTCCGCCTGTGCGCTGGCGGCCGCCCTGGCTACCGCCGCGCCCGCGGCCCTGGCCCAGGCCGCCCCCCAGACGCTGCGCATCGGACTGTCGTCCGAGCCCACCGCGATGGACCCGCACTACCACCAGGCCACGCCAAACGACTCGATGACCTCGCACATCTTCGAGACGCTGGTAGGCCAGGACGCCAGGATGAACCTGATTCCGCGGCTGGCCACTGCCTGGAAGCCGGTGGACGACACCACCTGGGAATTCACGCTGCGCAACGGCGTGAAGTTCTCCAATGGCGAGCCCTTCACCGCCCAGGACGTGATCTTCACGCTGTGCCGCGCGCTGCACAACGAACAGTCCATCGGCGGCTCGTACGCCAGCGTGGTGCAGAAGCTGGCCTCCATCGACGTGCGCGACGGCAACGTGCTGGTCATCAAGACCCACCAGCCCTACCCGCTGCTGCCCAATGATCTGACCCGCAACGCCATGCTCTGGAGCGGCATCGTCCAGCACGGCCCGATCCGCTTCGACCCCAAGACGGGGTGCGGCGTGACCGGCCCCTGGCCCACGGTGGCCGACTTCAATACCGGCAAGTCCGCAATCGGCACCGGCCCCTATGTGCTGAAGTCATACGTCAAGGGCAGCGCCATCGAACTGACGCGCAACGAAGCCTACTGGGGCGACAAGCCCGCCTGGCCGAACGTGAAGCTGGTGCCGGTGCCCGCCGCCGGGCCGCGCCTGACGGGCCTGCTGGCCGGCGATTTCGACCTGATCGAAAACCCCGCCGCGCGCGACGTCAAGCGCATCTCGGAAACGCCGGGCTTCGGCTACGTTATCACGCCCTCGGTGCGGGTGGTGTACTTCCAGTTCGACGTGGCGCGCAGCCCCAGCCCCATGGTGCGCGCCGCCGACGGCAAGAATCCGCTGCAGGACGTGCGCGTGCGCCGCGCGATCTCGCTGGCGATCGACCGCAAGGCCATCACGCAGCGCATCATGGATGGCGCGGCCGTGCCCGCCAACCAGTTCCTGCCCGACGGCATGTCCGGCACGTTGCAGCCCGCGCCCGAACTGAAGTACGACCCGGCCGCCGCCAGGAAGCTGCTGGCCGAGGCCGGCTATCCGGACGGCTTCGAGCTGACCATCTCGTCCACCAACGACCGCTACATCAATGACGCCCAGATCTCGCAAGCCGTGGCGCAGTACCTGTCGCGCGTGGGCATCAAGACCACGGTCGACGCCATGACGCGCTCGGTCTACTTCCCCAAGCGCGCCAAGCGCGAGTTCAGCTTCGCCATGGGCGGCTGGTCGTCGGAAACCGGCGAGGCCTCGTCGTTCCTGCAATACTGGGTCAGCGCCTTCGACAAAGCGAACGGCCTGGGCACCAGCAACTATGGCGGCTACGACAACCCCGAATTCGATCGCGTCTTCAAGCGCGCCCTGATCACCGTGGACCCGGCAGCCCGCGAAAAGCTGCTGCAGGAATCCCTGACCCTGGCCCTGGCCGACCTGCCCAGCATTCCCCTGCATTTCGAAAGCAGCATCTGGGCGTTCAAGAAGGGCCTGACCTACGAAGGCCGCGCCGACCAGTACACGCTGGCCATGTCGGCCAAGCCCGCCCGATAGAACCGCCCTTCCGGCGCCCCAACCCCAAGCCCACCAAGGAAATCGTCACGTGGCCCTTTTCATCCTACGCAGACTGATACAGAGTCTGTTCGTGCTGCTGGCCGTTTCGGTCGTGGTCTTCTTCGCGGTCTATGCCGTGGGCGACCCGATCGAGCTGCTGGTCAGCCCCGAAGCCAGCCAGGCCGCCCGCGAAGCAATGATTGCCCGCCTCGGCCTGGACCTGCCCGTGTGGCAGCAATACACAGGGTTCCTGTGGCGCGCGCTGCACGGCGACCTGGGCACCTCGTTCGTGCACGGCATTCCCGCCATCGAGCTGATCGTGCAGCGCATTCCCGCCACCTTCGAACTGGTCATCCTGGCCATCGGCCTGACCTGTGTGGTCGGCATTCCGCTGGGCCTGGTCGCCGGCCTGTACCGCGACGAGCCCCTGGGCCGCGGCATCATGAGCTCTTCCGTGCTGGGATTTTCGCTGCCCAACTTCTGGCAGGGCATGATGCTGATCCTGCTGTTCGCCGTCTGGCTGGGCTGGCTGCCGGCCACGGGCCGCGGCGAAACCGTGACCGTGCTGGGCGTGCGCCTGTCGATCCTGACCGCTGACGGCTGGTCGCACCTGATCCTGCCGGCAATCAACCTGGCGCTGGCCAATATCGCCCTGGTGCTGCGCCTGACCGCCTCGGGCGTGGTCGAGGCGCGCAGCCAGGACTACGTGAAGTTCGCCCGCGCCAAGGGCGTCAAGCCCGGCCGCATCGTGCGCCGCCATATCCTGCGCAACATCCTGATCCCGGTCGTCACCGTCATCGGCATGGAATTCGGCAGTCTGATCGCCTATTCCACCATCACCGAAACCGTGTTCGCGTGGCCCGGCATGGGCAAGCTGCTCATCGACAGCGTCTACCAGCTGGACCGCCCCGTGGTGGTCGCCTACGTGATGCTGGTTACCCTGATCTTCGTGGTCATCAACCTGGTTGTGGACATCCTGTACGCCGCGCTCGACCCGCGCGTGCAGCTCGTGACCCCCGCTCAATAAACACCATGGCTAATCCTCCCAATACCGGCCGCACCCGTACCGTCCAGCCCCTGGCCGATACGCCCAAGCGCGCCTCGATCCTGAAGAAACTGCGGGCCCGCCCGAGCGTGCGCGGCTCCGTCATCGCCCTGGCCATCCTGATCGTGCTGGTGGTGTTCGCGCCGTACTTCGCGCCGCAAAATCCCTATGATCTGGCCAACCTGTCGCTGATGGACGGCCGTCTGGCGCCGCGCCAGGCGCTGATGGACGGCAGCATCGCCTGGCTCGGCACCGACGACCAGGGCCGCGACATGCTCAGCGCCATTCTGTATGGCCTGCGCATCAGCCTGATGGTGGGCCTGTCCGCCGTGGTGCTGGCCACCGCCGTGGGCGGCGCCGTCGGCCTGGTGGCCGCCTACATCGGCGGCCTGGTCGACACCGTGCTGATGCGCATCGTCGACTTCATCCTGGGCTTTCCGACCATCCTGGTGGCGCTGGTGCTGCTGGTGGTGCTGGGGCGCGGGGTGGACAAGGTGATTCTGGCGCTGGTGCTGGTGCAGTGGGGCCACTACGCCCGCATCATGCGCAGCCGCGCGTTGCAGGAACGCCGCAAGGAATACGTCGAGGCCGCGGCCAACCTGGGCTTTCCGGCCTGGCGCATCATGGTGTTCCATCTGTTGCCCAACTGCCTGGGCCCCGTGATGGTGTTCGCCACCATCCAGATCGCCACCGCCATCGCCCTGGAAGCGACGCTGTCGTTCCTGGGGGTCGGCGTGCCGATTACCGAACCGTCGCTGGGCCTGTTGATTTCCAACGGCTTCCAATACCTGCTGTCGGGAGACTATTGGATCAGCTTGTTCCCGGGCATTGCGCTCTTGCTGCTGATTCTTTCCATCAATATCGTAGGCGACCGCCTGCGCGAGAGCCTGGACCCCAAGCGATGAGTGACGTCCTTCTTGAGGTGCGCGGCCTGCGCACCGCATTCCATACCGAAGCCGGCGCGTGGCTGGCGGTCGACGGTGTCGACCTCACCGTGCGTCGTGGTGAAATCGTGGGCCTGGTCGGCGAATCGGGTTCGGGCAAATCGGTCACCGGCTTCTCGCTGCTGGGCCTGATCGACCCGCCGGGCGAAGTGGTCGACGGCGAGGTCAAGTTCAAAGGCAACGACCTGCGCAAGCTCTCGGAAGAGCAGATGCGCCAGTTGCGCGGCAACCGCATCGCCATGATCTTCCAGGACCCCCTGATGACGCTCAACCCGGTGCTGCGCATCGGCGAGCAGATGATGGAAGCCATCCTGACGCACGAGAACGTGCCGCGCGCGCAGGCCCTGGAACGCTGCCGCGAGGCGCTTGAGATGGTCGGCATTCCGTCGCCGGAAAAGCGCCTGAAGAGCTACCCGCACGAGTTCTCCGGCGGCATGCGCCAGCGCGTGGCAATCGCGATCGCCATGCTCAACAAGCCCGACCTGATCATCTGCGACGAGCCCACCACGGCGCTGGACGTCACCATCCAGGGCCAGATCCTGTACCGCATGCAGGAGATCTGCCGCGAGCACAACACGGCGCTGATCTGGATCACCCACGACCTGGGCGTGGTCGCCGAACTGGCCGACCGGGTCGCGGTCATGTATGCCGGGCGCATCGTCGAAAGCGGTCCGGTTGAACAGGTACTGGACGCGCCCCGCCACCCCTACACCAAGGGCTTGCTCGACTCGATGCCCGGCGCCACCCAGCCGGGCGCGCGCCTGCACCAGATCAACGGCATGGCGCCCAGCCTGGCCAGCCGCCCGTCGGGCTGTGCCTTCCGGCCCCGCTGCGCCCGTGCAGTCACGCGCTGCACCGAACAAGCCCCCACCGTCACCAATGAAGGTCCGCGCAGCTATCGCTGTTACGTCCCGATCGCCCGCGAGGCCGAGCAAGCATGAGCCAAGCCGATACCCCCGTCATCGAGCTCAAGAACGTCCACAAGCGCTTCGAGCAGCGGCCCGACCTGGCCCAGCGCATTCTGGCCCTGACCGGCCGTCCCATCGACCGGCGCACCGTCTATGCCGTCAACGGCGTGGACCTGCGCATCGGCCGCGGCGAAGTCGTCGGCCTGGTCGGCGAGTCCGGCTGCGGCAAGTCCACCCTGGGCCGCGTCGTGGCCGGCCTGCACCGCCAGACCGAAGGCGACCTGCTCTACCAGGGCCAGGACGCCCGCCGCCTGCGCGGCGCCGACAAGCTCGCCTACACGCTGGGCGTGCAGATGATCTTCCAGGACCCGCAGGCCTCGCTGAACCCACGCCAGCGCCTGCGCCAGATCCTGGGCGAATCGCTCAAGGTGCACAAGCTGGCGCCGCCGGCTGAGATTCCCTCGCGCATCGACCAGGCGCTGAAGGAAGTGGGCCTGGACACCGAGTACCGCGACCGCTTCCCGCACCAGATCTCGGGCGGCCAGCGCCAGCGCATCGGCATCGCCCGCGCGCTGATGGTAGCGCCCAAGTTCCTGGTGTGCGATGAACCGGTGGCCGCGCTGGACGTGTCGATCCAGGCGCAGGTGATCAACCTGTTCATGGACCTGCGCGAGCAGCACGGCTTCACGTACCTGTTCATCAGCCACGACCTGGGCGTGGTCAAGCACATCTCGGATCGCGTGGCGATCATGTACCTGGGCAAGATCGTCGAGATCTCGACGTCGGCCGAGATTTTCGCGCGCGCCAACCACCCGTACACTCAGGCATTGATGGCGGAGGTGCCTGACGTGGCCCGCCGCGGTCGCAAGTTCACGCCGATCAAGGGAGAAATCCCCTCGCCGCTGAACCCGCCGCCGGGCTGCACGTTCAATCCCCGCTGCCCTCACGCCATGCCGCGCTGCCGCGAGCAGGCGCCGTCCCTGAAAGAAATATCGCCGGGCCACTGGTCGGCCTGCCATCTGAACGAAGCCACCGCCTGAACGCCATGAAACCCTCCGACATGTCCAACAAGGACCGCATCGCCATCGAACTTGGCCATGCGGGCCGCAACACCATTGCCTACATCGACGAAGACCGCAATGCCGACCGTCCGTTCAAGCTGCAGACCTACCGCCCCTACGGCTACACGCCGGACCGCCCGGTCGTGATCGTGCAGCACGGCGTGCTGCGCAACGGCGACGAATACCGGGACTTCTGGGTTGAAGCGGCCGACAAGCACAAGCTGCTGATCGTGGCGCTGACCTTCTCCAACGAGATCTGGCCAGGCGTCGAAAGCTACAACAACGGCCGCGTATTCTCGGCCGGCGGCAACCCCCGCCACATCGACGGCTGGACCTACGCGCTGGTGGGCAATGTCATCCGCGACATGATCGACGGCGAAATCACCGACGGCCAGAACGTCTACCTGTTCGGCCATTCGGCCGGCGGCCAGTTCGTGCACCGCCTGATGAGCAGCCAGTCGCATGCGCCCTTCAAGGCCGTGGCGGCGGGCAACCCCGGCTGGTACACCCTGCCGACGTTCGACTACCCCTTCCCCGAGGGCATGGACGGCGTGGGCCTGACCGAGGAGCACCTGGTCAAGCTGCTGGGCTATCCGATGATGATCATGGCGGGCGACCAGGACATCGCCACCGACGACCCCAACCTGCCGTCGGAACCGGCCGCCATGCGCCAGGGCCCGCACCGCTTCGCCCGCGCCCACAACTATTACGAGGCCGGTCGCAAGGAAGCCGAACGCCGCGGCGTGCCGTTCAACTGGACGCTGCAAGTGGTACCCGGCATCGGCCACGACGGCCGCGCCATGTCCGCGGTATGCGCCAGCCTGTGGTTCGAAGGCCGCATGCCCGACGCCGCCGAACTGGCCCGCCTGGCAGGCCAGCAGGTCGCCTGACCGCCCCCTTTTTCCAGCCGACACCCAGATACCGCTATGTCTTCTACCCGCACTGAACAGCTCGTCGCCGGCATCCAAAGCTGGCTGCAATGCGAATCGCCCTCGAACTTCCCCGACGGCATCGCCGCCATGGCCCGCATCATCGCCGACTACGCCGCCGCGGCCGGCCTGACGGTGGAACTGTCGTCGCTGGGCCCCACCACCGGCCCGCTGCTGTACGCCACCAACCGCGCCCCCGGCGACACGCGTCCCGGCATCCTGATCCTGGCGCACATGGACACCGTGCATCCGGTCGGCACGCTGCTGGAGAACCCGGTGCGCATCGACGGCGACCGCCTCTACGGCCCGGGCAGCTACGACATGAAGGCCGGCATCTACCTGGCGCTGACGGCCCTGGCGGGCGTGGCCCGCCCCGGCGCGACGCAACTGCCGGTGGATTTCCTGGTGGTGCCCGACGAAGAAACCGGCAGCCACGCATCTCGCGTGCACATCGAACGTTTCGCGGCCAACGCCAAGTACGCGCTGGTGTGCGAACCGGCCCGCCCGAACGGCGGCAAGTGCGTGACGGCGCGCAAGGGCACGGGCATGCTGAACCTGAACGTCAAGGGCCGCCCGGCCCACGCCGGCATGCAGCACGAGAAGGGCCGCAGCGCGATCCGCGAGATGGCACACCAGGTGCTGGCGCTGGAAGCGATGACGGACTACGAACGCGGTATCACGGTCAGCGTGGGCACGATCGCAGGCGGCACGGTAACGAACACCGTGCCGGCGTTGTGCCGCTGCGTGGTGGATTTCCGCGTGCCGGACATGGGTGCGGCAGAAGACGTGCTGCGCCGCATGCGCGAGCTGTGCGCGGTGGGCCCGGACGTGGAGCTGGACATCGATGTGGAACTGAACCGCCCGCCGATGGTGAAGACGGACGAAGCAGCCGCGCTGCTGGCGCTGGTGCAGGGCTACGCGGAACGCGCGGGTTTCCTGCTGGAAGACGCGCCCATGACGGGCGGCGGCAGCGACGCCAACTTCACCTCCGCCATGGGGGTGCCGACGCTCGATGGTTTGGGTGCGGATGGGGATGGTGCTCATACGTTGAATGAGTACATCCTGATTTCTACGTTGGAGCAGCGGTTGAAGTTTTGGGAGTTGTTGTTGAAGGATCTGGCTTAAGAAGCTGGGTTGTTGTTTAGTGCGTGCGTTTTTTTTTCTTAAGCCGCGCGTGACGGGGCAGGCAGGGGGTGGGCGGGGCTACGATTGCGGTCCGGAGCCTTCGCTCCGGACTGCCCCATCGTCATCGTCGTTGTCGCCTCCGGCGACTGCCTTCCGATTCCCTCGGGCGCATCTAACGCCCCGCCCACCCCCTGCCTGCCCCGCCACGCGCTCTTGATGAGGATTAGTCACGGCCTCTGGGGCGGTCAGTGTGCTTGGCATGCTAGTCACCATCAAAGGGGGTTGGAGGAGGGTGCGGTGCCCGCCTCGTGCCGGCCGCGCGGGCGGCCTTACGAGGCTTACGCGCCGTCTTGCGTAAACGGATGCCGCTCTCGCGCCTGCGGTGAGCGTGTGTGCTTTGAGTACTTGTCGTGCTTTGAGTGCGGGTCGTGCTATGAGTATCTGTCGTGCTCTTAGTGCCTGGCGCTTTGAGTGCCTGCCATGTTTTGATCACCAATAAAGCAGCGTCCGATTGGCACCGGCCTTCTAGCGGCGCGGATGCCGTGGATTCCAACAAAGTCTCCTGCGCCGGATGGGCGGCGCGCGAGACGGTCTGCATGCGCAAGCCAGTGCCTGCCGCGCCGCCCATCACCGCCCCTCCCCCCTGACTGCGAAATCATTAGAAAACCAGTCTCCGCCAGCGCGAAGCGCCTCCGCACCAAAATCAACAACGCAAATGCCAAACGTGGCCGCCCGCGCGGCCACGGCTTGGCGACCCTGCAGATTTCATGCCCTGACCACAGGTCTAGCAGCGCAACGGACCCAGACACGCGTAGCCCGTCGTGCAGGGCTTCGTGGCAGCGGGCAACCTCGATGCGCCCGAGGGAATCCGTAGGGAGCCGAAGGCGGACGAGATTCTATGGCGTGGATCAAGCGGTTTTAAGGTTCAACCTGCCCGGGTCGAAGGCTTGGCCGGTGCGCCAGACGCCGTAGGCGATACGCAACAGCTTGCGTGCAATCACCACCAACGCGGCCGTCGAGGCCAGGCCTCGAGCCCTGAGCATGGCGTAGTAATCCTTGAAGTGCGCCGTCCGTGCCGCCGAGCTGGCCGCGTTGTACAGCAACGTCCGAGCAGCCTTGTCGCCCTGTTTGCTCAAGCGTCGCCGCCCAACTTTCCTGCCAGACTCGTTGGGCCGCGGATCCAGCCCGCAGAACGCCACCGCCGCGTCGCTGCTGGCGAAGTGGACACGATTGAACAAGGTTGTCAGTGCAGCCCCGTTGATCGGCCCGATGCCGCAGATGCCGGTCAACAGGCCGTAGGTCTTGGCCCACTCGCTCCGAGCCTTAATCTGGGCGATCAACTCGCGCTCGAGCTGCTCGGCCCACGAACTCAAGCTAGCCAGGGCCTTCTTCTGATGCCCACTTGAGCAGCCGTGACGCTGCGCCGACAGCCTCAAAGACGTGCCGACCCGCACGACCGTTGACCTGAGCGCCTGAAGCGCCCGAACCTGTTGCAGCTCGGGCGAGATCGGCTCATAGCGGTGCAACGTGGCGTGACGCTGCGCGATGTACTGGGCAATGACTTCGGCGTCCAACCGGTCGGTCTTGCCTCGGTTGCCCAGCGATATCGCATAGTGATGCACGTGCGTCGGGTTCAGCACATAAACCGCGAACCCGCGCTCGTGGGCCAGACGGGCCAGCAGCTCCTGGTAGCCCCCTGTCGCCTCCATCGCGATCACGCTGCCCGCTGGCAGCCGCTTGAGCCAACCAACGATGCTCGATCGGCTGTTGGCCAGGCTCCCGGACACGATTGCGCCCTCGTGACCCGCAACCTGCAACTCGAACTTCCCGACATCGACCCCAATAAAGCAGCCAGGTATTTGCATGATGGATCTCCCTGCGATACGTTTAGTCCGCTGGGGTGGCCTCGCCTCGGGCGTTACCTTGCGATCAATCGGCGGTCCTAGGCCGCTAGATTCCTTATCGACGCTGTGAGGCGGGGTGGGATGCTCTCGTTGTGGCAGTCCGGCTGCTACCGGCTGATGGATGACGACGTCCCTACCCCAGCACCCTCCCACTGTGGAAGGCGCACCCACACCATACAAGGATGACAACGGGGTAGTCCGGCGCCCGCGCGCCGGACCGCAATCGTGGGCGCCCGCTGCCACGAAGCCCTGCACGACGGGCGACCTACGAAGAACAACTCGAGCCGCAAAACGCAAACACCAGCACGCCCCCCAACAAACCTGGCCTAGAATATTCCCCCAAGAGAAGCCCCAAAAAAGAACCACAACAGAACTCAGCAAGAACCATGTCCCAAGCCACTCAACCCAGCGCCATTGCCTACGGCCTAGCCACCATAGCCGCCGACGGCACCGTTCTTGATACGTGGTATCCGCGCCCTTCCCTGGCCGACAACTCCCCCGCCGGCGGCACTCGCCACCTGACGCCTGAAGAAGCGCGTGCCGCCCTGGGTGAGCATGTGCCGACGTCACTGGGTCGCGACACCCGCCGGAAAGTCGATATCGTGGCCGTGCGTACCGCCATCGCTTCGCTCGACGCGCCGCCTGCCGATGCCCATGATGCCTATCTGCGCCTGCATCTGCTCAGTCATCGGCTCATCCGGCCGCACGGCGCCAATCTGGAGGGTTTGTTCAATGTGTTGGCCAACGTCGCCTGGACGTCGGTCGGGCCTTGTGCCGTGGATCAGGTCGAGGCCTTGCGTTGGCAATTGCGGGCGACCGGGCAGGTCCTGGAAATCCGGGGCATCGACAAGATTCCGCGCATGACCGACTACGTCGTGCCGGCCGGCGTGCGTATTGCCGATACCGCGCGCGTGCGGCTCGGTGCGCATCTGGCCGCGGGCACCACCGTGCTGCACGAAGGGTTCTGCAACTTCAATGCCGGCACCCTGGGGGCCTCCATGGTCGAAGGCCGCATCAGTGCAGGCGTCATCGTCGATGACGGCACCGACGTGGGCGGCGGTGCGTCCATCATGGGCACCATGTCGGGTGGCGGCAAACAGGTCGTCGCCATCGGCAAGCGCTGCCTGCTCGGCGCCAACTCGGGCATCGGCATCTCGTTGGGCGATGACTGCGTCGTCGAAGCGGGTTGCTATGTCACTGCCGGCACGCGCGTGCTCACGCCCGAAGGGGCCGTGGTCAAGGCCGTCGAATTGGCCGGCCAGCATGGACTGCTATTCCGCCGTAACTCGCAGACCGGCGCGGTCGAAACACTGGTGCGCACGGCGGCCTGGGGCACGCTCAACCCGGCCCTGCATACGGGCCATTGATCCGCGCGGCGAACGCCGCGCCCCCAACGACACAAGGGCCGCTTTCGCGGCCCTTGATGCTTCGGAGATTGCGCTATGCGCCTGGTGTGTGACGCCAGAGGCATCCAGGCCGTCAGGCCGATGCTGCTTGCGCCGTTTCACCCAGGCGGTCGTAAACCAGGTTCACGAACAGGTCCGAACTGAGGATGCGCGCTGCGGGGCACGAGAACACCGTAGCGCCGTCGTCGGTGCTCAGGCTGACCGTTTCGGTCCAGTCGTTCAGGTCGATGCGTTGCAGCGATTCGTACGGCCAGGTGTTGGCACCGATGTGCAGGCCTTCGGCCGACAGGGCCAGTTCGCGTGTGGTCAGGTCGGGAAAATCGCCGCCATCCAGCGTGCGGAACGCCACCTTCGCGCCATCGGCCAGGCGGGCTTCCAGCACGGGCAGGCGCTGGTCGACCAGGCGCGAACGGAACGCGTCCATGAAGCGGGGAAATTCGGCGATGTCGCCCGGCACCAGGGTCCAGCCAGGTTCGGCGCGGCTGCGGTAGGCGAAGCGGTCGATGCCGTCGGGGCCGGTTTGGGGGCCACGGGCAGACAGGTACAGGTCGGAAATGTCGGCAAAAGCGGTGTAGCGGCGCTCGCCGTCTTGCTGGCGGACGATGCCGCGCTCGTGCAGTTCAAAGCAATCCGGGGTGCTCCCCGTGTCGGCAAACACCGCCAATGCGTCGGGGGCCTGCGGGGTTCTTTCATCAGTCATGCAACTTCCTTATTGGAATCGGGGTGCTTTCGCGGCCCAGGAACGTCGCAAAGTCATGCGATACGCATTCTCCCCCATATCGGCAAAGCGTGCTTGATGACCCCGTTTTAGCGGGCAGATGGGCAATAACCGGGTCAGGCGCGTATCACCCGCTGCATGGCCTGCGGCGATTGACCGAATGCGCGCAGAAAGGCCTTGCGCATGCGGTCGCGGTCGCCAAAGCCGGCTTCACGTGCGACGACCTCGGCGGGGTGGCGGCCTGACTGCATCATGCCCTGGGCGGCCTCCAGCCGCAGGTGCTCGACGGCCTTGGCGGGCGACTGGCCGGTTTCCAGCCGGAACACGCGGCTGAACTGGCGCGGGCTCAGGTGGGCGGCGCGGGCCAGTTCCTCGACCGACAGTTCGGCCTTCAGGTTGGCGCGGGCGTAGGCCAGCGCCGTCTGCACCCGGTCGGACTTGGCATCCAGTTCCAGCAGCGCCGAAAACTGCGATTGGCCACCCGCGCGGCGCTGGGTCAGCACCAGCTTGCGCGCCACCATGCGAGCCACGTCTGCTCCCAGGTCCGCTTCCACCATGGCCAGCGCCAGATCGACGCCGGCGCTCATACCCGCGGACGTCCAGATGGGGCCGTCGGCCACGTAGATGCGGTCTTCGTCCACCTGCAGCCCGGGATAGTCGCGCTGCAGGCGCCGCGCGAAATGCCAATGGGTGGTGACGCGGCGGCCTTCCAGCAGGCCCGCCCGCGCCAGGATGAAAGCGCCCGTGCACATCGCGGCGCAGCGCCGCACGCGGGTGCTGGCGGCACGCAGGACGCGCAGCAGGCCATCGGAGCCGCCTTCGCCGGTGTTGTCGCCTGCCACGATCAGCGTGTCGACCACGCGCCGTCCCAGCTTGAGGGAATCCACCGAGAAGCCTTGCGAGCTGAGCACCGGCCCGCCGTGCTCGGACACCAGCAGCACCCGGTATTCCTCCGTGCCGGTGTGCATATTGGCCGTTTCGAAAACGGTGCCGGCCGCCAGGCTCAGGACCTGGAAACCGGGGTGCAACACGATCGCGATTGTTTTCATGGCTAAGCCCTTCAACCCGACAGGGCGCCTGGTGCGAGCCCTGTTCCGTTCGATTCAGTCGGATGTCCTAAAAAGACGTTTCTATGTCATTGAGGATATTCCATCCCGATTCTACTCTGCAAGCGTACCGGCGGCGCTGGCCGCCTTTCCTCTTGGAGTCCGCAATGAGCACTACCCTCGACACCCCCCGCCCTGGCCGCGCGTTGATCACCGGCGCCTCGGCCGGCATCGGTGCGCGCTACGCGCATCACCTGGCACGGCGCGGCTACGACCTGACACTGGTGGCGCGCAATGCCGACCGGCTGGAAGCCCTGGCCGGCCGCCTGCGCGCCGACACCGGCCGTGACGTGCGCGTGCGGGTCGCCGACCTGTCCAACGCCGCGGATCTGGCGCGCGTCGAACAGGAACTGCGTGACGACACGACGCTGACCATGCTGGTGAACAACGCAGGCATCGGGTCCGTCGCGCCGTTGCTGCAATCCGACTCCGCCCAGATGCAGGCCATGATCGACCTGAACGTCACCGCCCTGACCCGCCTGACGATGGCCGTGGTGCCCGGCTTCGTTGCGCGCGGCCACGGCACGCTGATCAACATCGCATCGATCGTGGCGCTGCATCCCGAAATGCTCAATGGCGTCTACGGTGCCAGCAAGGCCTATGTGCTGGGCTATTCGCAATCGCTGCGCCACGAGCTGGCGGACAAGGGCGTGCGCATCCAGGCCGTGCTGCCCGGGGCCACCGGCACCGAGTTCTGGGACCTGGCGGGCAAACCGGCCAGCGAACTGCCGGCAGGCATCGTGATGAGCGCCGACGACATGGTGCAAGCGGCGCTGGCCGGCCTGGACCAGGGCGAGTTCGTGACGATTCCGGCCCTGGTCGATCCCGGCCTGTGGCAGCGCCTGGAGGATGCGCGCCAGGCCCTGGGGCCGCAGCTGTCGCACAGCACACCCGCGCCGCGCTACGGCGTTCAGGCGCCCGGCGCCACTGGCACGAACGGGTAGTGCTCGACCCGGCCGCGCGCGGCGATGATGGCGGTGGCCTCGGGCACCTCTTCCCAGGCCCCCGGCATCTCGGTCAACGGTTCGGACAGCAGCAGGAAGGCATCATCGTCCAGCGCCGCGATCTGCGGATCGTCGGGATACAGCTGGCGCAGATGGTGCAGGCAGGTGTTGTGGAACAGCGTGCGTGATTCGCCTTCACTGGAATAGCGCACCGCGATCAGGCGCTCGCCGTCCAGCGCGCAGATCGTCATGTTGATGGGTTGGGCCACCCCATGGCGCCGGCCGGTCTCCTCCACCGCGCCGACCATGCGCGCCAGCGCCGGCAGCGCGTCTTCTTCCAGGCCGAAGGTCAGCGCCAGCAGGAACATCACCTCGGAATCGGTCGACCCTTCCAGCGAACCGAAATAGCTGGGCGCGATCATCAGCATCAGATCGCGCCGCAGCAGCGGATAGTCACGGATGACGCCGTTGTGCACGAACAGCCAGTTGCCGTGGCGGAACGGATGGCAATTGGTTTCCTGGGCCGGCGTGTCGGTGGCGGCGCGGATGTGAGCCACGAACAGCGGCGCGTGGATGGCGCGCGCGGCTTCGCGCAGGTTGCGGTCGTTCCACGCCGGATGCACGCTGCGATAACGGAACGGCGGCTCTTGGCGGGCCTGGGCATCCCGGGGTTGACCGTCCTGGCTCGGGCCGCCCCGTGCCTGGCTGTACCAGCCCAGGCCGAAGCCATCGCCATTGGTGGTGGTGACGCTCATGCGCGCATGCAGGCTCTGGTCGATCAGAGAGTGCTTGGCCTTGAACAGCACGCTCTCCATTTGCAAGGGACTACCGGTATAAGCCAGCCAGCGGCACATGATGCGCTCCTTCAGGACAAGCCCGGCGCGGGGCGGTACGGGACCGTCCCAGTGTAAGCCGCGCGCAATTTTCTACAAGCCCGTCCGCGGCGGCCGCGGCATAGTGCAATTCCGCCGTATCCGCCAGAGAGTCTTGTCTTGCACACCCCGACCCCATCCCTGCCGCAGCTGGGTTTTTCCAGCGACAACATCGCCGGCGCCAGCCCCCAAATCCTGGACGCGCTGCTGCGCGCCAATACGGGGCAGGCCCAGCCCTATGGCGCCGATGACGGCAGCCAGCGCGTGGCGCAGCAACTGAGTGACATTTTCGAGCGTGAGGTCGATGTGCTGCTGGTGCCTACCGGCACGGCGGCCAATTCGCTGGCGCTGTCGGCGCTGACCCCGCCCTGGGGCAGCGTGCTGTGCCATGCGCAAAGCCACATCGCCAACGATGAATGCGGCGCGCCGCAGTTCTATACCGCCGGCGCGCGCCTGACGCTGCTGGACGGCGAAGCCGCCAAGATCGACCCGGCACAGCTTGCGGTCGAGGTGCGCCGCAAGGCCGGCGACGTGCATTCGATGCAACCCGCCTGCGTCAGCATCACCCAGGCCACCGAAACCGGCAGCGTCTATTCGCTGGCGGAGATCGCCGCGATCAGCGGCATCTGCCGCGAGGCCGGCCTGCCGCTGCACATGGACGGCGCGCGCTTTGCCAACGCGCTGGTCAGCCTGGACTGCACGCCCGCCGAGATGACCTGGAAGGCCGGCGTCACGGCGCTGTCGTTCGGCGCCACCAAGAACGGCGTGCTGGGCGCCGAAGCCATCGTGCTGTTCGAGCCTGGCCTGGCGACCGAGCTGGCCTATCGGCGCAAGCGCGGCGGTCATCTGTTCTCGAAGATGCGATTGCTGTCGGCCCAGATGCAAGCCTACCTGGACGACGGCCTGTGGCTGCGCAATGCGCGCCAGGCCAACGCCATGGCGGCCCGCCTGGCCGCGGGCATGGCCGGCCTGCCCGGCGTGGACACGCAAGGCCCGGTGCAGGCCAATATCCTGTTCTGCCGACTGCCTGCCACGGCCATCCAGGGCCTCTTGGCGCAGGGCTTTCTCTTCTATCACGACCGCTGGGGCCCGGGCGTGGTGCGCCTGGTCACCTCGTTCGCCACCCGCGAACAGGACGTGGACCACTTCCTGGCGGCGCTGCGCGCGCAGTTGCAATAGAGGTCAGGCTGCGCGCCGGTAGGCCGACGGCGGCACGCCATAGGCCGTGCGGAAAGCGCGGTTGAAATGGCTCTGGTCGTAAAAGCCCACGTCGGCGGCGACCTGGGCGATCGACGCGGGCGCGCGGGCCAGCACGGCGCAGGCCCGCTCCAGCCGCAGACGCGTCAGCCAGGCGTGCGGCGTCAGGCCCACCGTCAGCGCAAAACGCCGCAGGAACTGGTAGCGGCTCAGGCCGCACAGGCGTGCCAGGTCTTCCAGGCCGATCTTGTCGCCCAGGTGGGCCTGGCAGTAATCCCGCACCGAGCGCGTGTGCGTGGCCGACAGGCCGCCACGGATGTCTTGCGGCGCCACCGCGCCGGTGCGCGCGAACAGCGCACCCATCAGCGCCAGCGAGGCAGACTCGTGCGCCAGCGGGCCGGCGGCCGCGCCCGCCATCCATGACGCGTGCAACGCCACGAACCGCGTGGCCAGCCCCGCGTCCTCGATCAAGGTGCCCAGGAAGCGTTCGTCCGGCGCCGCGCCCGACACCTCGGCCATGAACCCGCGCATCAGGTCGGGCGCCATGCGGAAGGTCTTGAGCGTGTAGGAATGGCCGTAGTCGTCCACGCCCGTGCCGTCGTGGATCTCGCCCGGCGGCATCAAGGCGACGGCGCCCGGCCCCAGCAGGATGCTCTGGCCGCGAAAGGTCTGGCGCTGCACGCCCTGGGTCACCAGGCCGATGTGGTAATCGACGTGGTAATGGCGGTCGAACTCGAATTCGGACAGGCGCGCCACGCCCAGCACCAGACCCGGCGTACCAGGCACCGGTTGATATCGAACGTCGTCCTTCATGGATAGCGCCATGGTGCAAAGCGGCAGGTATAGCCCCTGGAACCGCCCTCCGTCATGTAATTTATTGCGGCGCTACTTCTTGAGCAACGCCTTGAGCATGGCCATGCGCTCTTTGGGATTCATGGCGGCGGTGGTCTCGTCTTCCTGCACGGCGGGGTCATCCAGCCCCATTTCCTCGATGAAGCGCGACGGCTCACGCACCACGTCTTCGCGCGCCCGCCGGCGGCGCTTGCACCAGCTGAGATTCAGGCTGCGCTGCGCCCGCGTGATGCCCACGTACATCAGCCGGCGCTCTTCCTGGATGCGCGTGGCCAGGTTTTCGGCCGCCCGCGCCGGATCGCCGTCTTCGTCGTCCTTGCCCAAGTGGGGCAACAGGCCTTCCTCGACGCCGGCCAGGTAAACGTGCGGATACTCCAGCCCCTTGGATGCGTGCAGCGTCGACATCTTGACCGCGTCCGGCTCCTCGTCCTCGCCCCGGTCCAGCATGGTGACCAGCGCCACGTGCTGCACCAGGTCGAACAGCGACATGTTGTCCTCTTCGGCCTTGCGCTTGAGCCAGCCGGTCAGTTCCAGCACGTTCTGCCAGCGCGTCTGCGCGGGGCGCTCGTCGAACAGCTCGAACAGGTGACGTTCGTACTGGATCGCCTGCACCAGGTCGTCGAGGATGACGCCGGCCGGCTCGGCGGGCGCGCCGTCCTTGCCCGACGTGGCGCCGCGGCCGGCGCGCCATTGCATGCGGCGGATGAATTCGGTGAACGTGCGCAGGGGTTCCAGCTGGCGCGGGGCCAGCTGGCTTTCCAGGCCGGTCTCTTCCACCGCGGCCAGCATCGACAGCTCGCGGCTGGCCGCGTACTGGCCCAGCGTCTGCAGGGTCGCCTGGCCGATGCCGCGCTTGGGCGTCGTGGCGGCGCGGATGAATGCCGGATCGTCTTCGTCGTTGGCCAACAGGCGCAGGTAGGCCAGCACGTCGCGCACTTCGGCCTTGTCGAAAAAGCTCTGGCCGCCCGAGATCGTGTACGGGATCTTCAGGTTGCGCAGCGCCTGCTCCAGGATGCGCGACTGATGGTTGCCGCGATACAGGATGGCGAAATCCTTCCATTGCGCCTGGCGCTCGAAACGCGAGGCCGAAATCTTCATGGCGATGGATTCGGCTTCCTGCTCTTCGCCGTCCATCGCCGACACCAGGATGGGCTCGCCCACGCCGAGATCCGACCACAGCTTCTTGTCGAACAGCTTGGGGTTCTTTTCGATCACCTGGTTGGCCGCGGCCAGGATGCGCTGGACCGAGCGGTAGTTCTGCTCCAGCTTGATCAGCTTCAGGTTCGGGTAGTCGGTGGTGAGCTTGGCCAGGTTCTCGATGGTGGCGCCGCGCCAGGCGTAGATGGCCTGGTCGTCGTCGCCCACCGCGGTGAACATGGCGCGCGGCCCGGTCAGCAGTTGCACCAGGCGGTACTGGCACACGTTGGTGTCCTGGTATTCGTCCACCAGCAGGTAGCGCACGCGGTTCTGCCAGCGTGTGCGCACTTCTTCGTTGTTGGCCAGCAGAATGGCCGGAATGCGGATCAGGTCGTCGAAGTCCACCGCCTGGTAGGCGGCCAATGTGGCGGCGTAGCTGCGGTAGACGTTGGCGGCTTCGACGTCGCCCGGCGTGATGGCTTCACGCGCGGCGTCGTCCGGGTCCATCAGCGCGTTCTTCCACAGCGAGATGATGCCCTGCACGTGGCGCAGCCGGCCCTTGTCGGTGGTGGCCAGCAGTTCCTGGATGATCGCCATGGCGTCGTCGGCGTCCAGGATGGAAAACGTGGGCTTGAGTCCGGCGTTGCGGGCCTCTTCGCGCAACAGCTTCACGCCCAGCGAGTGAAAGGTGCTGATGGTCAGACCCTTGCCCAGCTTGCGATCCACCAGCGTCTTGACGCGCTCGTCCATCTCGCGCGCCGCCTTGTTGGTGAAGGTCAGCGCCACCACGTTGCGGCCCATGTAGCCGCACTCGCGCAGCAGGTACGCGATCTTCTGGGTGATCACGCGCGTCTTGCCGCTGCCGGCGCCGGCCAGCACCAGACAGGGGCCGTCCAGGTACAGCACGGCTTCTTTCTGCGCGGGATTCAGGCCGTGGCCTATGGGTTCGCTTGCGGACATGGGACTAGGGCCGGTTAACACGACAAGGAGCCTGGCACAGGCCCTGGGAAAGGGAATCGATCATAGAGCAATCGGGCGGGTGGCGCCGAGGCCGCCGCCGTCAGATTTCCAACGGATCAACCTCCAGCTGCCAGCGTACCCGCGCTTCGTTGGCCAGATACGGCAGGTGGTGCGACCACGACGCCAGGAACGCCTGCAATGCGGGGCGGCTGGTGCTTTCGACCAGCAACTGGGCGCGTTCGATATTGGCCACCCGCACCACGCGCAGCGGCACCGGGTCGTACAGCATGACCGCGTCCAGCCCCGGAAAGTCGGCCGCCCACTCGCCCTCGGGCAACGCGCGCGCCTGCTGCAGGAACGCCTGCGCCACCGCCAGCTCGCGCGCCTCGGCTGTCAGCAGCGCCTGATAGGCGAACGGCGGCAGGCCCGTGCTTTCGCGCTCGTGCAAGGCATGGCGGGCAAAGCCCGCGTAGTCGTGGCGCAGCAGGGCCTGGTACACGGGCTGCTCGGGGTAACCGGTCTGGATGATCACCTGGCCGTTGCCCTGGTGGCGCCCCGCCCGCCCGGCCACCTGCATCAACTGCGCGAACAGGCGTTCAGGTGCGCGGAAATCGTGCGCGAACAGCGCCGAGTCCGGATTCAGCACCCCGACCAGGCCAAGCCTGGCGAAGTCGTGGCCCTTGGCCACCATCTGCGTGCCCACCAGGATGTCGACCTCGCCCGCGTGCACCGAAGCGAACAGGGCCTCGGCGCTGCCTTTCTTGCGGGTACTGTCGGCATCGATGCGCAGGATGCGGGCCTGGGGAAACAGCTCGGCCAGATGTTCTTCCACCCGCTGCGTGCCCCGCCCCATGGGCGCCAGGTCCTGGTCGCCGCATTCGGGACAGGCGTGCGGCACCGGCGCCTGGTAGCCGCAGTGATGACATTGCAGCCGGTGGCCGCGGCCGGCCCGGTGCAGCACCGTGAAGGCCGTGCAACGCGGGCAATTGCTGACCCAACCGCAGGACTGGCAATGCAACACCGGCGCGAACCCGCGCCGGTTCAGGAAGATCAGCGACTGTTCCTTGTTCGCCAGCCGCTCGCCGATCGCTTCCAGCAACTGCGGCGACATGCCGTGCTTCATCTGCAGCCGGCGGGTGTCCACCAGCTTCATCGACGGCAAGGTGGTGGATCGCGCCCGGGCCGGCAGGGCCAGGCGCAGATAACGGCCGCGCTCGGCATGCTGCCAGGTTTCCAGCGATGGCGTGGCCGACCCCAGCACGACCGGAATATCCAGGTCGTGCGCCCGCCACACCGCCAGATCGCGCGCCGAGTAGCGCAGGCCGTCCTGTTGCTTGTAGGACGCATCGTGTTCTTCATCCACCACGATCAGGCCCAGCTCGCTCATAGGTGCGAAGATCGACATGCGCGTGCCCAGCAGCATGCGCGCCTGTCCGCGCTGTGCCCGCGACCAGGCCTGCAGGCGCTCGCCGTCGGACAGCCCGCTGTGCATCACCGCCAGGCCTTCCGGGCCTACCAGGCTCTCCAGCCGGGCGCGCAGCGCGCCTTCCAGCTGTGGCGTCAGGTTGATTTCCGGCACCATCAGCAGCACCTGGCGGCCCGCGGCCAGCACTTTTTCGGCGGCGCGCAGATAGACCTCGGTCTTGCCGCTGCCGGTCACGCCGTACAGCAGCACCGGCTTGAAGCACGTCAGCGCGGCAATGGTGTCGACCGCGGTTTGCTGCGCCTCGTTCAGTTCGGGGGGCTGGTCGGCCGCCGCGGCGGCCCGCGTGGCCTTGCGCTTGCGCGCATCCAGCCGCGCCACTGGCCCGCCGGCCGAACGCTTGCCCTGGTATGCCGTGGGCTTGCGCAGCGGCGGCGGCAACGTCGGCAGCATCACCTCGCCCAACGGCCGCTGATAGTAGTCGGCGGCAAAGCGTGCCAGGCGCAGCCAATCGTCGTCGAACGGCGGCAGGTCTTCCAGCACCTCTTCGACCGGCTTGATCTGCTTGGGATCAAAGGACGGTTCGGCCGGGTTGTCCACCACCACCCCGATCAGCTTGCGCCGGCCAAACGGCACGATCACCCGCAAGCCCGCCGTAATGGGGACATGGTGGCGATAGTCGAACGGACCGGGCAGCGGCACGTCGAGCGCGACACGCACCCAGCAGGTCGCCGCCGGCTCGGCCGGCGCGGATTCGACCAGCGCGGGGACTTCAGACATGGGGTGCGAAACGGAACATTGACTAGGCTGGTCCGGGGTGGCCGGAATCATCGGTGGCGGGAGAAGGCGGGGCCCGGCCGGCACGCAGGCCCAGCGCCATTGTCGCGCCAAGCCGGCCGGCGACTCCAGCCCCCGCCTGTGGATAACTTTGGGGAAAAGGCTGGAGCAACGTTAAAAATTGGAATAAGGCAAGATTGCATCAACTCTTGCAAATCTGTTGAAAACTGATTTTATTCCATTAAAAACAATAGCTTATACAAACTTCCAAGATTGTAAACAAGCTTCTAGAGGGTTTTCCCCAAGCGTAATCTTGCTGTGCACAAGTGTCCGCCGGGGGCCTCAAACTTCGGCCCTGAGGACCGAAGCGTTCACTCACTTACCCTCTCAGCGAACGGCTGTGTTGGTGGACTTCGTCGACCAATTCGGCTACCGCTTCCGGCGGCGTGAACCGCGAAATGCCATGCCCCAGGTTGAACACGTGGCCCCCCTTGCCGACCGGGCCGAAGGCATCCAGCACCCGGCGGGCTTCGGCGCGGATGGCGGGCGCGCCGCCGAACAACGCCATGGGGTCCAGGTTGCCCTGAAACGCGACCGAATCGCCGGTGCGGCGGCGCGCGGCCGCCAGGTCCACCGTCCAGTCCAGCCCCACCGCATCACTGCCGCAGGCCGCAATGGCTTCGAGCCATTGGCCGCCGCCCTTGGTAAAGACGATGGACGGCACGCGGCGACCTTCGTGCTCACGCGTCAGGCCGGCCACGACCTTGCGGGTATAGGCCAGCGAAAACTGCTGGAACAGGCCATCGGCCAGCACGCCGCCCCAGCTGTCGAACAGCATCACGGCTTGCGCGCCCGCCGCGATCTGCGCGTTCAGATACTGCAACGTGGCCTCGGCGTTGATGTCCAGGATACGGTGCAGCAGGTCCGGACGCGAATACATCAGCGTCTTGATCAGGCGGTAATCGTCGCTGCCCCGGCCTTCGACCATATAGCAGGCGATGGTCCAGGGGCTGCCGGCAAAGCCGATCAATGGCACTTTGCCGTCCAGGTCGCGGCGGATGGTGGACACCGCATCGAATACGTAGCGCAGCTTGTCCATGTCGGGCACGGCCAGGCGCGCCACGTCCTCTTCGGTGCGCACCGGGCGGGCAAAACGCGGGCCCTCGCCTTCGGCGAAGTCCAGGCCCAGGCCCATGGCGTGCGGCACGGTCAGGATGTCGGAAAACAGGATCGCCGCGTCCAGGTCGTAACGCTCGAGCGGCTGCAGCGTGACTTCCGAGGCGTAGTCCGGGTTCTGAGCCAGGCCCATGAAGGAACCAGCCCGGGCGCGCGTTTCGCGGTATTCGGGCAGGTAGCGACCCGCCTGGCGCATGAGCCAGATGGGGGTATAGGGCACGGGCTCGCGCAAGAGCGAGCGCAAGAACACATCGTTCTTCAAGACGGCAGCGGACACGACTATCCTCGATGATCGGAAGCCGTGATTTTACTGCCCCAAGCTGACAGGGCATGTCTGCTGTTGCGCCGGGCCTTGCCGCGGCGCAAAGCCGGACGCTTTTCACTGCAGCCGGTGGCCCTGCCGCCAGACGACGGGCCAACGGCAGGCTGACGGTGCCCTGCGCCGGTCATGCCATCTGGCAGCGGCTAACGGCCCCGTACGCAGACCGCAGGGCCCGTGGTCGCCCGGCGGCTCTGCCGGGCGTGGCCGCTAGGTGTCATCGCGCTCGGCCCGGCGGCGGTACGGCGCGGCGTCGATGCCATGCTTGCGCATCAGCGCCCAGAACGCCCGCCGGTGCTTGCTGGATGCGCGGGCCGCCCGCGCGACGTTGCCCTGGTGGCGCGCCAGGGCCAGGCGGATGTAGTCGGATTCAAAGCCATCCACCACCCGTGCCTTGGCCTGGCGGAAAGGTTCGTGCACGCTGCGGTCCGCCTGGTGGCGCAGCCCCGCCAAGCCCTGGTGCAGCACCTGCCGCGGCACGCGGGGCCGCCGCTCGGGATGCGCAAGGCCAGGCTCGCGCACACCAGCCGGATACACCGGGGCGGTTTCCGCCAATTGGGCCGGTGGCGGGCGCCACGGGGCGCGATGAGCCAGCCGCCCCAGGCGCACCCTGAGGCTTTCCAGGCAGTACGGCGCTGTCATGAAATCAGCCGCGCCCAGCACAAGCAGGTCTTCGATGGCCGGCGCGGTCATATCGTGAACGAACAGCAGCACCGGCGTGGCCAGCGCGCCGCCTGCCTGCTGCAGCGCCATGCGGGTCCAGGCCAGCGAAGCGGGCGCGACGGGCAGGATGCAGTGGTCGTAGCGGCGCAGGCCCACCGCCAACCGGGCCAGCGCATGGATGTCAGGCCCGTCGGGTGGGCGGCTTGAGGCATCGCCGGGTAGCGCCACGGCACCGTCCGCCAACCCGCTGCCGGAGGCAGCGCCACCCAAGGCAACGGCGTTGCGCAGCGGCACCAGATGCAGCCGCACCCGCGCCAGCCGGGGTTGGTCGCGCGCGACCCAGTCGCGCATGGCAGTTTCGTGGCCGGGGGTGAGCAGCACCCCGCAATCGGTGGTTTCTCGCACGCTTTCTTCCTCAGGCGGCGGCCTAAAGTTGAAGGCTACTGTTGCAAAGCCCCGCCTGCCATTCGTAGCGAACGCAAACCCGCTGCGGGCTTACCGAGCCCGTGGACACCGTGTGCCCATGAAAAAAGCGGCCCGCAGGCCGCTTCTTTCAAATCCGGGCGAACCCGGGGCGGGCAGACGAATCGCTTAGTGCGACCGGCCGCCTTGACGCAGCTTGCGCGCCGCGATGGCTTGTGCAGCCAGCATGGCGAGTTCAGCTTCGACAACCGCGATGTCAGCCTTGTCCTTGGCGTTGGCCAGGGCCTCTTCGGCGCGCTTGCGCGCTTCCACGGCACGGGCTTCGTCCAGGTCGGCGGCACGGATAGCCGTGTCGGCCAGGACCGTCACGCTGCCCGGCTGCACTTCCAGAATGCCCCCGGCGACGAAGATGTTTTCCTCGCCTTGGTCGGCACGAACGATCTTGACCGTCCCGGGGCGTATGCGCGAAATCAGCGGGGTGTGACCGGGCAGAATGCCCAGCTCACCCGCCTCGCCAGGCAGCACCACGAACTTCGCCTCACCGGAGAAGATCGCTTCCTCTGCGCTGACGACATCCACATGCAGGGTAGCCATATCGGTTCCTTATTGCAGTTTCTTGGCCTTCTCGAAGGCCTCGTCGATCGAACCGACCATGTAGAAGGCCTGCTCCGGCAGGGAATCGCACTCGCCGTTCACGATCATCTTGAAACCACGGATGGTTTCGGCCAGCGGAACGTATTTGCCGGGCGAGCCGGTGAACACTTCTGCCACGTGGAACGGCTGCGACAGGAAACGCTGGATCTTACGCGCGCGGGCCACGGCCTGCTTGTCTTCCGGCGACAGTTCGTCCATGCCCAGAATCGCGATGATGTCGCGCAGTTCCTTGTAGCGCTGCAGCGTTTGCTGCACGCCACGGGCCACGGCGTAGTGCTCTTCGCCGACGACTTGCGGGTCGAGCTGGCGGCTGGACGAATCCAGCGGATCCACGGCCGGGTAGATACCCAGCGAAGCGATGTCACGCGACAGCACGACGGTGGAGTCCAAATGCTGGAAGGTCGTGGCAGGCGACGGGTCGGTCAAGTCGTCCGCAGGGACGTACACGGCCTGGATCGAGGTGATCGAGCCGGTCTTGGTCGACGTGATGCGCTCTTGCAGCTTGCCCATTTCTTCAGCCAGCGTGGGCTGGTAGCCCACGGCCGACGGCATACGGCCCAGCAGTGCGGACACTTCGGTACCGGCCAGGGTGTAGCGGTAGATGTTGTCCACGAAGAACAGGATGTCACGGCCTTCGTCACGGAACTTCTCGGCCATCGTCAGGCCGGTCAGCGCCACGCGCAGACGGTTGCCCGGGGGTTCGTTCATCTGACCGAACACCATCGCGACCTTGTCCAGAACGTTCGACTCTTCCATTTCGTGGTAGAAGTCGTTGCCTTCGCGGGTACGCTCACCCACGCCGGCAAACACCGACAAACCGCTGTGCTGCTTGGCGATGTTGTTGATGAGTTCCATCATGTTCACGGTCTTGCCCACGCCGGCGCCGCCGAACAGGCCGACCTTGCCGCCCTTTGCGAACGGGCAGACCAGGTCAATAACCTTGATGCCGGTTTCCAGCAGTTCCACCGACGGCGACAGCTCGTCGAAACGGGGAGCCGATTGGTGGATGCCACGCTTTTCTTCGTGCTGGATCGGGCCGGCTTCGTCGATGGGACGACCCAGCACGTCCATGATGCGGCCCAGCGTGCCGGTGCCGACCGGCACCGAGATCGGGGCGCCCGTACCGGTAACCTTCATGCCGCGGCGCAGGCCGTCGCTGGAGCCCAGCGCAATGGTACGCACCACGCCGTCGCCCAGCTGTTGCTGCACTTCCAGCGTCAGGCCCTTTTCGGCGAACGAGGAGGACTCGTCGTCGGCCAGGGTAAGCGCTTCATAGATCTTGGGCATGTGATCGCGGGGGAACTGAATATCCACCACGGCGCCGATGCACTGAACGATGGTTCCGTTGCTCATGTCGATTCCTTGCTTGATAGCTTTAGATGGGAGCTGCCTGCCTTAAACGGCGGCAGCGCCCCCTACGATTTCCGAAATTTCTTTGGTGATCGCGGCCTGACGGGTCTTGTTGTAGACCAGTTGCAGTTCCCCGATGACCTTCTTGGCGTTGTCCGACGCCGCCTTCATGGCGACCATCCGGGCCGACTGCTCCGAAGCCATGTTCTCGGCCACGGCTTGGTACAGCAGGCCTTCAACGTAACGCTGCAGCAGGTCATCGATCACGCTACGGGCGTCGGGTTCGTAGATGTAATCCCAGCTGTAATCCGTTTTCACTTCCGACGTCTTGGCCAGGCTTTCAGCACCCGTCTGGTACGGATCTTCCAAACCGCTCGCCAACGGCAGCAGGCGCAAGAACAGCGGCTCCTGCTTCATCGTGTTGACGAAGCGGGTCGAAGCCACGTACAGCGCGTCGATACGGCCATCCAGGTAGGCGTCCAGCTGCACCTTGATCGCGCCCAGCAGGCGGTCCAGTTGCGGCTTGTCGCCCAGTTGCACTTCCTGGGAAACCAGTTTGGCGCCGATACGGGTCAGCACACCCACGCCCTTGTTGCCGAAAGCGGTCGCTTGGACGGCGATGCCGTTTTTCTCGAACTCTTTCAGCTTGCCCAACGTCACGCGGGTGATGTTGGTGTTCAAGCCGCCGCACAGACCCTTGTCAGTCGTCACCATGATCACGCCGACCGCTTTGATTTCGCGTTCGACCAGGTACGGGTGGCTGTACTCGGGGTTGGCCTGCATCAGGTGCGCAGCAATCTCGCGCACCTTGGTGGCGTACGGACGACCAGCACGCATCCGTTCCTGCGCCTTGCGCATTTTGGATGCGGCGACCATTTCCATCGCCTTGGTGATCTTGCGCGTGTTTTGCACGCTCTTGATCTTGGTTCGGATTTCCTTAATTCCGGGCATTGCGCTTTCCTGTGAAGACTGGCCGATGGGTTCCGCTCACGCCTCAACCATCCGGTAAGGATGGGTGAGGCGTTGCAGACGCCTAACCCATCACTTTCTTAAAAAGCACCGTGCTTCTTGAATTCCTGAACGGCGGAAGCCAATTCGGCCTCGTCGTCCTTGGACAGTTCCTTGGTGTCTTCGATGCGCTGGATCATGGCCGCATGCTTGGCCTTCAGTTGATCCTTCAGCGACTTCTCGAACGACAGCACTTGAGCCACGTCCACGTCATCCAGGTAGCCGTTGTTGACCGTGTACAGCGTGACGGCCAGTTCCCACACCTGCAGCGGCTGGTATTGCGGCTGCTTGAGCAGTTCGACCACGCGCTTGCCGCGTTCCAGCTGGCGACGGGTCGCGTCGTCCAGGTCGGAAGCGAACTGCGCGAAGGCGGCCAGTTCACGGTACTGCGCCAGGTCGGTACGGATACCGCCGGACAGCTTCTTGACGACCTTGGTCTGCGCGGCGCCACCCACACGCGACACCGAGATACCGGCGTTGATGGCGGGACGGACACCGGCGTTGAACAGGTCGGTTTCCAGGAAGATCTGGCCGTCGGTGATCGAGATCACGTTGGTCGGAACGAAGGCGGACACGTCGCCTGCCTGCGTTTCGATGATCGGCAGCGCGGTCAGCGAACCGGTCTTGCCCTTGACGGCGCCATCGGTGAACTTTTCGACGTAGTCTTCGTTCACGCGGGCAGCGCGTTCCAGCAGACGCGAGTGCAGGTAGAACACGTCGCCCGGGTAGGCTTCGCGGCCCGGCGGACGGCGCAGCAGCAGCGACACTTGGCGGTAGGCCCAGGCTTGCTTGGTCAGGTCGTCATAGACGATCAGGGCGTCTTCGCCGCGATCGCGGAAGTATTCGCCCATCGTGCAGCCGGCGTAGGCAGCCAGATACTGCATGGCGGCCGAGTCCGAAGCCGAAGCGGCCACGACGATGGTGTATTCCATCGCGCCGTGCTCTTCCAGCTTGCGCACCACGTTGTTGATCGTGGAAGCCTTCTGGCCGATAGCGACGTACACGCAGGTGACGCCCTTGCCCTTCTGGCTGATGATGGTGTCGACAGCCACGGCGGTCTTGCCGGTCTGGCGGTCGCCAATGATCAGTTCGCGCTGGCCGCGGCCGATCGGGACCATCGAGTCGATAGCCTTGATGCCGGTCTGCAGCGGTTGCGACACCGAGCGGCGGGCGATAACGCCAGGCGCCACTTTTTCGATGATGTCGGTGGCGCGGGCGTTGACCGGGCCCTTGCCGTCGATCGGCTCGCCCAGCGTGTTGACCACGCGGCCTTTCAGTTCGGGACCCACCGGAACTTCCAGAATGCGGCCGGTCGTCTTGACCTGGTCGCCTTCGGAGATGCCGGTGTAGTCGCCGAGAATAACGGCGCCCACGGAATCGCGCTCAAGGTTGAGCGCCAGACCGAAAACGTTGTTGGGGAATTCGAGCATTTCGCCCTGCATCACATCGGACAAGCCGTGGATGCGGGTAATACCGTCGGTCACGGACACGACGGTGCCCTGAGTACGGACATCAGCCGAAGCGCCCAGGCCCTCGATGCGGCTCTTGAGCAGTTCGCTGATCTCGGAGGGATTGAGTTGCATATTGACTCCTGGAATCCTGTTAGTTGCCTTAAGCGGCGAGCGTATCGCGCATGCGGGCCAATTGGGCTTGTACGGACGTATCGAGCACCTGGTCCCCGACGGCCACGCGCACGCCGCCAATCAACGACTGGTCGACGGTAACGACGGGCTTGAGCTTGAGGCCGAATTTGTGTTCGAGAGCGGTGACCAGTTCTTTGACCTGGGCATCGCTCAATTCGAACGCGCTGGTGATTTCCGCCTGCGCCGTGCCATCGTGACGATTCCGCAGCGCCACGAATTGCGTGGCGATGTCGGGCAGCAGCAGCAGCCGGTCGTTTTCAACCAGCAGCTCGATGAAATTGCGGGCGGCTTGCGGCAAATCGGCCTTGATCAGGCCGGTAAACAGGTCGACGCGCTGCTTGTCACCCAGACGCGGGTCGGCCATGGCCTCGCGCACATCGGGGTTGGAGGCGACCTGCGCCAGCTCGCTGACCAGGTTGGCCCAAACCGGCAAACCGGCCTTGTCGTCGCGCGCGGCGGCGAACAAGGCTTCGGCGTAGGGCCTGGCAACAGTGGAAAGTTCAGCCATGACGGTCCCGGATTAAAGCTGCGCGCGAAGCTGGTTCAGCAGCTCGGCGTGCGCGCGGGCGTCAACCTCGCGCTTGAGGATCTGTTCAGCACCCTTGACAGCCAGCGCGGCAACGTCGTCGCGCAGCGAATCACGGGCGCGCTGGACTTCCTGCGCGGCATCCTGTGCAGCTTGCGCCACGATGCGGGCACGCTCGGCTTCCGCTTCACGGCGGGCCTGCTCGATCAGGGAGGCGGCTTGCTTCTCGGCCTCGATGATGCGGGCGTGGTTTTCGGACTTGGCAGAAGCCTCGATCAGACTGACGCGCGCCTGGGCCTGGGCCAGATCGGCCTTGCCCTTCTCGGCGGCGGCAAGGCCGTCGGCGATTTTTTGGCGGCGCTCGTCCATCGCCTTCGTCAGAGGAGGCCACACGAATTTCATCGTGAACCAGCCCAGAACGAAGAACACGAGCATCTGGAAAATGATCGTCGCGTTCAGATTCACGGTCGTTCCTTTAACACCTTGCGGCTCCGACGGCACCCGGGAGGGGCAACGCGAAGCACTCGATACTTTGCTGACCGGCGACGGGGGCTTGTGCCCGCATCGCCGCCAGCGTCATGACCCGCCTTTTCGCCGGCGGGCGTGCCTTAGCCGACGAACGGGTTGGCGAAGGCGAACAGCATGGCGATACCCACGCCGATCAGGAATGCCGCGTCGATCAGGCCAGCCAGCAGGAACATCTTCGTTTGCAGAGCGTTCATCAGTTCAGGCTGACGAGCCGAGGCTTCCAGATATTTGCCGCCCATCAGTGCGATGCCGATGCAAGCGCCGATAGCGCCCAGACCGATGATAAGACCGCAAGCGAGAGCAACGAAAGCGACGTTGGTCATGACAACTCCTTGGTTAGAAATCTGAAGTCAAAAATAAAAAAATGAGGGTACTGCTCAATGCAAGAGGATCTTGCTATCCAGCGCCGGCCGGGTGGCCGACGCCGGAAATTCGGGGGATCAGTGGCCTTCGTGGGCCTGGCCGAGATACACCAGGGTCAGCATCATGAAGATGAAGGCCTGGAGCAGCACGATCAGGATGTGGAAGATTGCCCAGATCGAGCCGGCCAGCACGTGGCCGATTCCCAAGCCGATGCTCGAACCGTTAAAGCCGGTCCAGGCGCCGCCCAAGAGGGCGATCAGCATGAAAATCAGTTCGCCGGCGAACATGTTGCCGAACAACCGCATGCCCAGCGACACGGACTTGGCGGCGTATTCGATCAGGTTCAGCAGCAGGTTGAACGGGGCCAGCACGACGGCGCCAATGCCATGCGCGTGGAACGGCGCGGTGAACAGTTCTTTGACGAAACCACCCGGGTGCTTGATCTTGATGCCGTAATAGAACATCAGCAGCAGCACGCCCAGCGACATACCCATGGGCACGTTCAGGTCGGCGGTGGGCAGCACGCGGTGGTAGTAGAGGGGGTCGCCGTGGTGCGCGCCCAGGCCGGTCCAGCGCCAGATCGAGGGCAGCAGGTCGACGGGCAGCAGGTCCAGCGCGTTCATCAGGATGATCCAGAGGAACACGGTGAGCGCGAGCGGAGCGATGAACAGGCGGCTCTTGGCGTTGTGGACGATGCCCTTGGCCTGGTCGTCGACCATGTCGACGATCATTTCCACGAAGGCCTGGAAGCGGCCCGGAACGCCGGCGGTCGCGCGGCTGGCGGCGCGCCACAGGAAGAAGATGACGATCAGACCCGTCAGGCCGGACCAGAACAACGAGTCGTAATTGATGATGTCGAACTGAGCAATTGCGCTCTGTTTCTCGCCCGTATTGTTCAGATGCACCAGGTGGTGCTGAATATACGCGGACTGAGGCGACACGTCGCTGGCAGCAGCCATTTGAATCCTACCCTATTTGCTGTATGCCCAGCCCTTGCGAGCTGGACGATTCCACGATTCAGTTTGCCGTAAATTTCCCGGCGCGCTATGACAACTTGCGGAACATCAAAAGCAGGAGATATCCCTTCAAGGTGAGTATCAGACCGAGCAGCGCGGCAGGCCAGACAAGCGTGTCCTGCGCCACATGCGAAAGCAGCCACAACAGCAATGCCGTTGCGAACAGCTTGATCAACTCACCAGAGAGAAAGGTAAAGGGACTGGCTTTACCGGCCCGAACACTGACAGCCAGGCGCAATGCGAACAACGCATTGGGTATGAAATACGCTCCTGCCCCCGCCAGCGCCGACCAACCTGCCGCCGCCCCTCCGACAACCCCCGCTATTACTGCTGCTGCGAGCCCCATGGCGCCTTGCGCCACCAGCGTCAACAAGAGACCACGGCCCGCTTGAGCATTCAGCGCCGCGCGATCCGCGTCACTGAGCACCAGTACCCGGTCCACCGGATCCTGACTCGCCAGAACCTGGCGCGCTTCGCCCTGTTGCGGCAATGGCTGCGGTTGTTTCCGCTCTTGCCGCGCAGGTTCGTGCCGCACTGTGTTCTGCTGCATCAAACTTCCCCGCGTGATTCCCTGGTGGGCCCTCTGGTGAACCTGCCCGTAAGCGCTATTGAAAAACGCCCGGCCAGCCCCACGTAGTTAGAAACCCAACTTAGAAGCCCAACCTTGTCTCTTGTCCCCGCTTCTTTCTAGAACCGAGGCCGCTGGCTTTTCGGCCGCCTTCTCTGGCGTCCTGCCCGGCCTCTGACTCTTATCCCGCAAGCGTCAAACCCGCAGAGTATAGCGTGATTCTTTTTGCCCGAGCAAATGAACTTTCGGGGGTTTGTAAGGTGGCAACAAGGGGGCCCGGACGGCGCCGCGCCCCCGGAAATTAGGGACGCGAATAGCCGGTCGGATCCGCGCCGCTGCGCCCCGCCGGCAGCGCTTGCGCAAATAGAAAGTGGCCCCTCGTCGGGGCCGCTGGCACATTGACCGGCGCCGTCTTGCGGCGGCGCCGATGCGCGACGGATCAGTCTTCCTTGACCGGCGGCGGCGCCCACTGGCCGTCCAGCGCGGTGCCTTGCGGCCAGTACAGCCGCATGCTCAGCAGGAACGGACCTTCGGTGGCCGGGCTGGCGATCCAGTTCGAGCGCTTGCGCTCGCCGGGGTCGCGGCGCTGGATGTAGATGTCCAGCGAGCCGTCGGCGTTGTACTTCAGGCCGTCGGTACTGCGCAGCACATAACGGTTGGCCGGATTCTCGGCAAAGCCATGCTTGTCGTTATAGACGTGCAGGGACCAGAACGCATTGACCGGCGGCAACTGACCCTTGTCGAAGTGCAGCACGTAGTCCTCATTCGAGTTGAGCGCGCGGCCCTTCGAGTCACGGGCCGTGACCGGATAGAGCACGTCCTGGGGCGTGGGCGCGCCCAGGCCCGCATAGGCGATGGCGGCGCGGCGCGTGTAGTCCGTGCCATAGGTGCCGATACCCGACAGCACGGTGTTCCAGCCGTTGATCGGCGTGGCCAGGTGCGACACGCTGTCGGCGATGCGGCGGCCAGCCAGCGGCTGCGCGTCAGCCAGGGCCTGCTGCACGGTGGGGCTCAAGCGGCCATACGAGAACGGCTGGCGGCCATCCAGCCCGATGCGGCGCATGCGATCCAGGATGGGCGTGTCGTTGGCATGCGGCGGGTTGTTGCGCAGCACGTCAAAGAACAGCGTGAAGAACGAGGCCGCATCCATGGCCGCGACCTGTTCGGCCGGCGAGCCTTCGATGACGTTCACGGGCATCGGCATGGGCACGTCGCTGCCGATGGGCGCGGTGCCTACGCCAGGCCCGGTCTGTGGATACGGCGTGGCGGCGCCGCGCACGCGGCCCGGCATCGGGGCCACGGGCGCGACCAGCGGGCTGGCCGACATGTTGGCCTGGATCTGGTTGACGGCCGCGTAGTCCTGCGGACCGCCGGCCTGCGTCCAGCCGATCAGCCAGCCGGTGGACGTGGGGCTGTGGATCACATCCATGCCCGGCGGCAGGGCGCCCTGCCAGTTCGGACCGACGATGGCGAACGACTGCGGGCCCGGGCCATTGGTGCGCGTGCCGCGCGAGGCGAACACGTCGCTCCACATGTCCAGCGCCGACAGCACGCTGTAACGGTTGCCGGTATCGGGCAGACGCACGATCAACGGCGCGCGCGAGACATCGAACCACAGGCTGGAATACAGCGCATCGGCGCTGGGCCACGGCGTATCGGACGCGCGCGGATCGGGGAACGCAGCCTTGTGGCCGAACTGGTTCACCGGCGCCTTGCCATCCAGCGGCGACTGCACCGCGGTGGCCTTGCGGCGCGCCAGCTCCATCAACACCATGGGATAGGCGTAGACGTAGGCGTCGATCGCCGTTTCGCGCAACTCCTGCGCAGTCATCTGCGGCGCGGGCGCGGCGGCGGCGGGGTACGGCGTCTCGGACACCAGCCGCATCGACGGCCGCGGCGATTGGGCTTGCGTAGCGGTCACGAAGCAGACGCTCAGGGCGCCCGCGAGCGCGGCGGCGGACCACCGGCGATTAAAAGGGGAAGTACGCATGCAAGGCTCCTTGTTGCTATTGTTTGCAGGCGAGCCGCCGCGCGTGGGCTGACCAGTTCGGGCAAACCTCTCTGGCGCGGCACCTCTTTGTGATGACGCCCGATCAGGATAGGACCGATCACTGCAACAAGGTGCAGCCCAAAGGTTTCAAGGCGCAACGATCACGGGCGCCGCCGCCCCATGCAAAAACGCGCCCCGGCGGGGCGCGTGGCGTCTTTCTGACGTCCGCCCGGCAAGCCGGCACGGACGTAACAAGAATTAACGGTGTTTAAAGTCAGGTTTACGCTTTTCGACGAAGGCGGCCATGCCTTCCTTCTGGTCGTCGGTGGCGAACAGCGAATGGAACACGCGGCGCTCGAACAGCAGGCCCTCGTTGAGCGAGCCTTCAAAGGCGCGATTGACGCATTCCTTGGCCATCATGACCGAAGGCAGCGACATCGAGGCGATGACCGTGGCCGCGTCCATGGCCTCTTCCATCAGCTTGTCGGCCGCGACCACGCGCGACACCAGGCCGGCGCGCTCGGCTTCCTCGGCGCCCATCATGCGGGCGGTCAGGGCCATGTCCATGGCCTTGGCCTTGCCGACCGCGCGCGGCAGGCGCTGTGTGCCGCCCGCGCCGGGGATGACACCCAGCTTGATTTCGGGCTGGCCGAACTTGGCCGTATCGGCGGCAATGATGATGTCGCACATCATGGCCAGTTCGCAGCCGCCGCCCAGGGCATAGCCGGCCACCGCGGCGATCACGGGCTTCTTGATGCGCTTGAGGGTTTCCCAGTTGCGCGTGATGTATTCGCCGTTGTAGACATCCATGTACGACCAGTCTTTCATCGCGCCGATGTCGGCGCCAGCGGCGAAGGCTTTTTCGCTGCCGGTGATGACCACCGCGCCGATGCCCGCGTCAGCCTCGAAAGCCAGCAGCGCCGCCCCGAGCTCGTCCATCAGTTGATCGTTGAGCGCGTTGAGCGCCTTGGGGCGGTTCAGCGTCAGCAGACCGACGCGGCCGCGGGTTTCGACCAGCACAAACGACTCGCTCATTGAATGTCTCCAGAGGGAAGGATGAAATAAGATATGCGCATGGAAAAAACCGATGCTTTCCCCGTACTTTACCGCCTCGCGCCCCATGACCCGGCCGGACACCGCTACCGGATAACCCTAACCGTCCAGGCGCCCTCGCCGGACGGCCAGCGGCTGTCGTTGCCCGCCTGGATTCCGGGCAGCTACCTGATCCGCGATTTCTCGCGCCAGATCGAATCGCTGACGGCGTATTCGGGCAACCGGCGCGTGCTTGTCGACAAAATAGACAATCACACCTGGCAGGCCGCGCCTTGCGACGGACCGCTGCGGGTGGAGTATTCGGTGTACGCCTGGGACCTGTCGGTGCGCGGCGCCCACCTGGATGAAACGCATGGCTTTTTCAACGGCACCAGCGTGTTCCTGCGGGTGCATGGGCAAGACCACCTGCCCTGTCTGGTGGACCTGGCGCCGCCGCGCGGCATCGATGGCTGGAAGGTCTACACCAGCCTGCCGCAAGCCCGCGGCCATCAGGGCGCGGCGCGGCGTCACGGCTTCGGCCGCTACCTGGCGCCCGACTACGACGCGCTGATCGACCATCCAGTCGAGATGGGCACGCCGCAAGTGGCCAGCTTCACCGCGCATGGTGCGGAACACGAGCTGGTGTTCACGGGCGTGGCGCCCAACCTGGACCTGGCCCGCATCACGGAAGATGTGCGCAGGATCTGCGAAACCCAGATCGCCTTTTTCGAACCGCGCAGCAAGCGCGCGCCGTTCCTGGACAGCGCCGAGCGCTATGTGTTCATGACCATGGTGACGGGCGACGGCTACGGCGGACTGGAACATCGCGCCAGCACGGCGCTGATGACGGCGCGCAAGGATCTGCCGGTGTTGGGCCAGCAAGGCCAGGGCGAAGGCTACCGGGGCTTTCTGGGGCTGGTCAGCCACGAGTATTTCCACACCTGGAACGTCAAGCGGATCAAGCCGCAGGCGTTCGTGCCCTACGACCTGTCGCAACCGGACCTGTCGCGGCTGCTGTGGGTGTTCGAGGGCTTCACTTCCTATTACGACGATCTGCTGCTGCTGCGTTCGAACGTCATCACGCAGAACGATTATCTGCGGCTGCTGGCCAAGACGATCACGAGCGTGGCGCGCACGCCGGGGCGCCACAAGCAGTCGGTGGCGGAAAGCTCGTTCGATGCCTGGACGCGCTATTACAAGCAGGATGAAAACTCGCCGAATGCGCTGGTGAGCTATTACACGAAGGGTGCGCTGGTAGCGCTGGGGCTGGATCTGTTGATTCGCCAGGAGTCGGCCGGCGCCTCTTCGCTGGATGATGTGATGCGGCTGCTGTGGCAACGCTACGGGCGCGATTTCTATCGAGGCAAGCCGCAGGGGTTGCCGGAAGATGGGCTGCCTGGGTTGATCAAGGAGGCGACCGGGGTGGATACGCGGCGGTTCATCGCCCGCCATGCCTATGGGGTCGCGGACGTGCCGCTGGCCGAACTGCTGGCGCCGCATGGGGTCAAGGTGCAATGGAGAGCTTCCGCCAATATCCCTTCCCTGGATGTGCGCACGCGCAAGCAAGGGGACGCGTTGGTGCTGGCTACCGTGCTGGAGGGTGGCGCGGGACATAAAGGCGGCCTGTCGGCGGGGGATGTGCTGGTGGCTATCGACGGGTTGAAGGTCGAGGGGCCGGCGGGGGTTGAGGTGTTGCTCGGGCAGTATCGGGCGGGGGACCGCGTCGATGTGCATGTGTTCAGGCGGGACGAGTTGAGGATGTTTACTGTCAGATTGGCTGCGCCTGAGGCGCTGGACTGTCTGTTGACTGTTGGGTGAGTTTTTTTTGGGTCTTTTTGAAGGGCTCTTCTTTGGAAGGGCTCTTTGCTATTGGGGGGTGGGGTTCTTGAGCCGCGCGTGACGGGGCAGGCGGGTGAGGGCGGGGCTACGATTGCGGTCCGGAGCCTTCGCTCCGGACTTCCCCTTCGTCATCGTCGTTGTCGCCTTCGGCGACTGCCTTCCGATTC